>JAAWUC010000025.1 GCA_022804995.1 Oscillospiraceae bacterium | reverse complement strand
CTGCGCTACTTCAACCCCATCGGGGCCCACGAGAGCGGCCTCATCGGCGAGGACCCCAACGGCATCCCCAACAACCTGGTGCCCTATATCGCCAAGGTGGCCGTGGGCCAGCTGGAGAAGCTCCACGTCTACGGCGACGACTACAACACCCCCGACGGCACCGGTGTGCGGGACTATATCCATGTGGTGGATCTGGCCAAGGGCCATGTGGCGGCGCTGAAGAAGCTGGATACCAACTGCGGCCTCTTTGTCTGCAATCTGGGCACCGGCAAGGGCTACAGCGTCCTGGATGTGCTCCATGCCTATGAGAAGGCCTGCGGCAAGACCCTGCCCTACGTGGTTGACCCCCGCCGCCCCGGCGATATCGCCACCTGCTACGCTGACCCTGTCAAGGCCCGGGAGGAGCTGGGCTGGGAGGCCAAGTACGGCATTGAGGAGATGTGCGCTTCCTCCTGGAAGTGGCAGTCCACCAACCCCAACGGCTACAAGGGATAACACACAATACAGAGAAGGGAGAGGGAAAGGCATGGAGCAAAAAATCCCAGCGGCGGAGGAGCGCCTGTCTGAGGCATTGGCCGCGTTCGACTTCGGGGCCCCCGTGGTGGGGGCCGTCCGGTATGGGGAGGGCCACATCAACGACACCTTCTGCGTCCACACCCAGCCGGCGGACCGGCCCTGCCGCCGGTTTATCCTCCAGCGCATCAGCCCCGCCGCCTTCAAGCGGCCGAATGAGCTGATGGAGAACATCACCGGCGTGACGGACTACCTGGGCCGGCAGGTGGCGGAGAACGGCGGGGACCGGAGCCGGGAGGCCCTGGAGGTGCTGCGTCCCCGCTCCGGCGGGAGCTGCTTCACCGACGGGGGCGGCTTCGCCTGGCGGGTCTACCCCTATGTGGAGGGTACCATCTGCTGCCAGCGGGCGGAGACGCCGGAGCTGTTCGCCGCTTCCGGCCGGGCCTTCGGGCGGTTCCAGCGGCTTTTGCAGGGGTATCCCGCCGGGACGCTCCATGAGACCATCCCCCGCTTCCACGACACCGAGGACCGGCTGGCCAAGCTCAAGGCCGCCATCGCCGCCGACGCCCTGGGCCGGGCCAAGGACTGCCAGGCGGAGATTGCCTTCGCCCTGGCCCGGGAGAAGGACTGCTCCGCCGCCCTGGACGCCCTGCGGGCGGGGGTGCTGCCCCTGCGTGTGACCCACAACGACACCAAGCTCAACAACGTCCTGCTGGACGAGAAGACCGGCGAGGGGCTGTGCATTATCGACCTGGACACGGTGATGCCGGGGCTGTCCATCAACGACTTCGGCGACTCCATCCGCTTCGGGGCCAACCACAGCGCCGAGGATGAGCGGGACCTGAGCAAGGTCAATCTGGATGTAGAGCTGTTCGCCGTGTACACAAACGCTTTCCTGGAGGGGGCCGGCGGCACCCTGACCCAGGCGGAGATCGACTACCTTCCCTGGGGGGCCAAGCTGATGACCCTGGAGTGCGGTATCCGCTTTCTGACGGACTACCTGGTGGGGGACACCTATTTCCATATCAGCCGGGAGGGGCAGAACCTGGACCGCTGCCGGACTCAGTTCAAGCTGGTGGCGGACATGGAGGCCCACTGGGAGGAGCTCAGCGACATTGTGAAGAAAGCGGGCGCGCTGGCGGTCTGACGCCGGCGGCCTGTCCCCCGGGTTCCTGCGGGAATCCGGGGGATTTCGTTTTCATCAGGAATAGCAGAGCCTGTTGCAGGGACGGATATTATCCGCCCCTGCACGGATTTTGCGATTTTTGAAAATTCCCTGTGACAATTCCCGCCTCTTCTTTGAGTTACAGGTGAAAGGAGGTCCTGCCCATGGAAAATCTGCCGCGGCGCGCGGGCGGCGAAATCGACGCGATCATTGACCGCTATCAAAGCATGGTGTACGGCCTGGCCCTGGCCCGAACGGGGTCCCCCGCCGACGCCGACGACGTGTTCCAGGAGACGTTCCTGGCCTACTGCCAGTCCGGCAAGACCTTCCGGGACGAGGAGCACCGCAAGGCGTGGCTCCTTCGCACCGCCCTGAACATGAGCCGCCGCCTGACCGGCTCCTCCTGGCGGAGGAAAACCGTCCCCCTGGAGGAGGGAGAGGCCGCCGTCTTCCAGGAGCCGGAGGAGAACCTGGTCTGGCAGGCACTGTGTTCCCTGGAGGAGACCTACCGCCTTCCCCTGTACCTCTTCTACTTCCAGGAGCTGCCCACCGGGGAGATCGCAAAACTCCTCTCCCTGCGCCCGGGCACGGTGCGGATGCGCCTCTCCCGGGGCCGGGAACAGCTCCGCGAGGTTCTGAAAGGAGATTTTTTCGATGAATAGAGAGCTTTTCGCGTCCATGCGCTCCCAGATGAAGCCCAGCCCGGAGGCCCAGGCCGGGTTGCGGGAGAAGCTGGCGCAGGCCAAACCGGAAAGAAAAGGGGGCCATTATAGAAAATATGCCGCCCTGGCCGCCTGCTTGGCTCTAGCCGCCGCCGTCGTGCCGGCCTACCGGTATTGGAAGTGGCAGCGGCTCATGCAGGTCTTCCAGCATTCAGCCACGATTGAGATTTATGAGCCGCACAGCTACGTCCTGGCGGACGGGGTGGGCGTCCAGACGGAAAACACCGCTGACACGGGTGCTGTCACCGCGAACGAGTCCGTTAGCTGCAACAGGGACCAGGACCAGGAGATGACCCCAGGCGAGCTGACGGACAATATGCTGGAGGCCGGATTCACCCGTGAGGATGTAGATGCCTACCTGTCCGGCGGCTGGCAGATGACCTGGGCCAAGTGGTGGAAGTTCTATCACCAGTCCGAAGAGAGCGGGGACCGGACCCTGGAGGCTCTGCTGGATTTCTCCCGGGAGGAGGATTTGGCGGTGAACACCGGCGACCTGCCCGGCGGGGCTTATGTAGTCGATATACCGGTCCAGGAAACTGCGGCGGCGGCCTATCAGAACCTGATGGCCCAGTTTGAGAAGGACTGCGGCCCGGGCAGCTACCCGGAGTGGTACGGCGGGGCCTATATCGACGAAAACGAAACGCTTGTGGTCAACATTGTGGAGGGCGGTGAGCCGGAGGACAAGGCGCTGTTTCTGAAGATTCAGGACTGGGCGGGCACGGACCAGATCAGCTTTGGGAACGTCAAATATGGTCTGGGGTATCTCCGGGACCTCCAGGACCGGGCCTTTGAGGCCATGAGCGAGCTGGGCCTGGCGGCGGGCTGCGGGGTCAACGAGGAGACCGGCCAGGTGGAGCTGGATCTCTCCGCCGTGACCGACGAGGCCCTGCGGCTCCTGGCGGAGCTGGACCCGGCGGATGACGCCATTCTGGTCCGGGTGGGGCAGGCCGCGGTGGCCGAGGACACTGCGGCGTCAGAGGCCCCCGACGGCTATATCCACATCCCCGCCCCGGCGGAGAACGATGTCCAGCCGGACAATCTTCCCATCGGCCCGGAGGGGGCCGAATATGACCTGCTGCCCCTGGAGCCCTCCGGGGTGGAGGACGCGTCCCCCGGCGAATAGGCCCCTTTCCCGCCCTCTCTTTTGAGGGCGGGAAAATTTTTATATTCAGGGGTTGACAGAGAGTGACTACTGTGGTAGTATGCATCCATAGACTACTGCAGTCGTCTGAAAAGGAGAAGCTTTATGGAAACGAAACTGTTTGATTCAGAGCTGAAGGTCATGGGCGTGCTCTGGCGGGAGGGCGAATGCACCGCCAAGCACATTGCGGAGGAGCTGGGGGAGGAGGTGGGCTGGAACCGGAACACCACCTACACCATCATCAAGCGGTGCGTGGAAAAGGGCGCGGTGGAGCGGCTGGAGCCCAACTTCCGCTGCCGGCCCCTCATTGAGAAGGAGGCGGTGCAGCACGCGGAAACCGACGAGCTGGTCAGCAAGCTCTTCGACGGCTCGGCGGATAAGCTCTTCGCCTCCCTGCTGGGAAGAAAGAAGCTGTCGGCGGAGCAGATTGACCGTCTGCGTGAGATTGTGGGGGAGTGGGAATGAACCTTCTTGAGATGAGCCTGACCGGCGGGGTTTTCATCCTGGCGGTGGTGGTCCTTCGGGCGCTGGCTCTTAACCGCCTGCCCAAGGGGACGTTCCTGGCCCTGTGGGCGGCGGCGGTAGCGCGGCTGCTGATCCCCTTTGACATCCCGTCTCCGGCCAGCGTCTACACCCTGGCGGGGGAGCTGACGCCGCGGATTCCTGCGGATCTGCCGGGCGGTACTGTGCCGGTATTTTCGGTCGTGCCGGACACACCCGCCGCTGTGTACGCCGCTCCGGCGGTCCCGACGGAAGCCGGCATGGACTTTCCGGTCTGGACGGCGGTGTGGCTGGCGGGGCTGGCGCTGTGCGCGGGAGCCTTTGCCCTCGCCTACTTCCGGCATCTCCGGGAGTTCCGGGCCTCCCTTCCGGTGGAGGAGGAGAGCGTCCGCCGCTGGCTGGCGGGCCACCCCCTGCGGCGGACGCTTTCGGTCCGGCAGTCGGACCGGATCGCCGGGCCGCTGACCTACGGCATATTCCGTCCCGTTATTCTGCTCCCACATTCTACGGATTGGAGTGAGAAAAACCGGCTGCGCTGGGTGCTGGAGCACGAGCTGGTCCATATCCAGCGGCTCGATGCTGCGGGCAAGCTGGTTCTGGCGGCGGCGGCGTGCGTCCACTGGTTCAACCCCCTGGCCTGGGTGATGGTCGTGCTGGCCAACCGGGACATGGAACTGCGCTGCGACGAGCTGGTGGTCCGGCGGCTGGGCCTGGATAAAAAGTCCGCCTACGCCAGGACGCTGATTGACCTGGAGGCGGAGAGGAGCGGGCTGGGCCCCTTCGCCAGCGCGTTCAGCAAAAACGCGATTGAAGAAAGGATTACGGCAATTATGAAATTGAAAAAATTTTCCCTTGCGGCTCTGCTGGCGGCGGTGCTGGCGGTGTGCGGGGTGACGGC
Source organism: Oscillospiraceae bacterium (assembly GCA_022804995.1). Lineage (GTDB taxonomy): Bacteria > Bacillota > Clostridia > Oscillospirales > Oscillospiraceae > Pelethomonas. Next base: position 19,387 of record JAAWUC010000025.1, on the reverse strand, counting down.
GGCCTGCGCCACCTCGGCGGCGGAGCCGGAGCCCGAGGACCTGCGGACCTATCTGACCGCCCTCCCCGGCGGGGACTTCACCCAGGCGGAGAGCCGGAAGCTCTTCGCTCTGTGGATTGACGGCTATGAGGAGATGACCATTGCGGACTTCCGGGGGAAGATGATCGGCGGACGGACCGACGAGGATATGCTGATCATCGAGCGCTTTTCCCTGAGCGAAGCCGCCTACGCCCTGTCCGCCGGGAAGGAAGCGGAGGCCCTGAGCGCATTCAACGACTACTTCTTCAACGTCTACGAGCCCCTGACGGCGGATGCGTGGCAGAACCGGAGCTTTGACGGCCCCGGGGCCAACGGGACGGAGTATATGTATATTTTGAACATCCAGGACCCGGAGAAGGTGACCGTGGGCCAGTATGAGAAGCTCCGGCGGGAGGTGGAGACGGCCCTGCGCCAGCCCATGGCGGAGATGTCGGACGCTTTGAAGGTGGAGGACTTGAGTATTCCGTTCCTCAAGGTGGACCTGGGCTACTATATCACGTCCTTCGACGGCAGCGATGACCCGGACGCGGCCCTCCACGCCTTCTCCTCCCAGCAGACCGCCGCGGAGTGGGACCGGCTGCTGAGCCCCTATACGGCCTTCGGCCTGACCTACGAGTTTGACGACCCGGACCTGGACGGCAACGGCCTGACCATGTGGTTCAACGGCAAAGAGGTTCGGGGCATCATGGATGAGCAGGAGGGCGTGTGGATCACCGAGCACACCGGCAATACCACCTACGCCCCCGGCGCCGTGGAGCTCTATGTGGTCTACAGCGGCGGAAAAATGACCGGCCTGCGGGAGGCCACGGCGGAGGAGCAGGCGGCTTTTACCGGGGACCGGACCGCAAACAGCAACCGCCTCAACAGCCAGGGCGAGGAGCAGCGGGAGTTCCCCCAGGCTACAGCGGAGGACTACGCCTCCTTCCTGACCCTGCGGACAGAGAACTACCAGGACCTGCCCCTGGCGGACTTCAACGCCCGGCTGCTGGACTGGGCCAACGCCAACAGCGACGCCTATGACCGCATCAACTGCGACGTGCTCTGGGACGACTACGGCGTGGAGCTGGACCTCCTGGACAAGCAGTTTGTGGCCCACACCTGCCGCCTCTCCGGCACGGAAAACGGCCAGATGATCCGGGGCCTCTACACCGGACAGGAGGCGGACCCCGGCTTCGCCGCCAATCTGCCCATGCGGGACCAGAAGATAGACGGCGTCACGGCGGCGTGGTGCGATCTGTACTACGACATCAGCTACCACATCTCCGACAAGTCCGCCTGCACGGTGGGCGAGCGGGACGCCTGCGTGGGGGAGATGAAAAACGCCGTCGCGGCCTTCTGGCAGGATACGGACCTGGACGCACTGCTGGCGATGTCGGAGGAGGACGTGGTGAAGCAGTTCAACGCCTGGGCCTCCCTCTGCGGCACGGAGCACGTCTCCTTCCACCACATCACCGGGGACCATATCCACTACGAGCACGCCGACGAGCGGCACATCTATGACGAGTCCCTCCAGGGGGCCGCGGGCCACCACCCGGAGCCCCATCGGACCAGCCACCACAGATAAAGCGCAGGGCCCCTCCCAGCCAGGAGGGGCCCTGTTAGCCTCTGTTTTAGTGGGACGTGTCAACCGGCACCGCGCTGGAGTCACCTTTCCTGGCCTGCTCCAGCACTGCCGCCGCCAGCTTCTCAAAGGAGCTGGCCCCGGTCAGAACGTCGATCCCCGCCTTCCCTGGCCCTCCAGAAGCTGTCCGGCGTAATAGCGGGCGTACTGGTTGGGGTAGGCGCCGTTGCTGTGGCAATACCTGGCGCAGCTGATTTTTCAGGCGGCAGATATACGCTGTTTTATAATTGCTAATCCATATTTCTATTGTTGATGGATGTACTCCCGCTCGACGGGCCGCCTCTCGTATTCGCCTCCGTTTCGCAAGACACTCTTTTACCCGTTGGAGCCGTTCTGCCTCACTCTTTCCGCCCTCTTTCCTTATTTCCCTGTCTGCTATATGGGGAGCATACCAGTTTTTAATAATACAGCACAAAATCCAGCCAGCAGGCCAGGGCCAGAACCGTCAGGGAGACCGTTCCCACCACGGGGAAGAGGCCCAGGACGCGGAAGTGCCGCGCCCACTGGGGGTTCTTCCGGAGCTTCCCGCCGTCCGGGGGCCGGATCAGCAGTCCCGCGCAGATGAACAGCCCCAGCGCTCCGGTGATAAGCATTCCGCTCCTGGCATAGAGCAGCCCCGCCCTCGGCTGAAAGGACCGCAGGAGAAAGCCCCCGGCAAAGAGCACCGCGAAGAGCCCCGCCGAGACGAGCAGCCCCGCCAGAAGCGCCGCGGCCAGATCATGGAAAAAATCCCTCATCGCATCTCCCTGCCGGCGCGAGCCGCAGACGGCGCCCCCCTCATGACTCCACCGCGAAGCAGGCCACGTGGTGCCCGCCGCCCATATCCCGCAGGACCGGCGTCTCCTGCCGGCACCGCTCCGTGGCGTACTGGCAGCGCCCGGCAAACTTGCAGCCCGGCGGCGGATTGATGGGGCTGGGCACCTCCCCCTCCAGGCGGATGCGGGTGGCTTCCCGCTGGATCTCAATCTCCGGGTCCGGGATGGGGATCGCGGAGAGCAGCGCCTTGGTATAGGGGTGCAGGGGGTGGCTGTACAGCTCTCCGGAGCTGGTGATCTCCACGATGTTGCCCAAGTACATCACCCCCACCCGGTCGGAGATGTGCTTGACCATGGACAGATCGTGGGCGATGAACAGATAGGTCAGCCCCATACTCTGCTGCAAATGGATGAGCATATTGACCACCTGGGCCTGGATGGACACATCCAGGGCGGAGATGGGCTCGTCCAGCACCAGAAACTTGGGCTCCATCGCCAGGGCCCGGGCGATGCCGATGCGCTGGCGCTGGCCGCCGGAGAACTCATGGATAAACCGGTTGGCGTGCTCCTTGTTCAGGCCGACCATGTTCAGCAGCTCATAGATTTTATCCGTGCGCTCCGCCTTGCTCCCGCACATATTGTGGACGTCCAGCCCCTCGGCCACAATGTCGCTGACGGTCATGCGGGGGTCCAGGGACGCGTAGGGGTCCTGGAAAATCATCTGGGCTTCCTTCTTGAAGGCGAACAGCTCCGCGCCCTTGAGGGTGTGGATGTCCCGGCCCAGGTATTTCACATCGCCGCCGGTCTTCTTGTACATACCCAGACAGGTGCGCCCGCAGGTGGTCTTGCCGCAGCCGGACTCGCCCACCAGCCCCAGAGTCTCCCCCTGGTGAATCTGGAAGGACACGTCATCCACCGCCTTCAGCGTGCGGCCCCGGCCCAGCTCGAAGTATTTTTTCAGATGGCTGACATCAAGAATTACGTTCTCCTTCATTTCCTGTCCTCCCAAGTAAACGGCGCGTCCTCGCAGCGCCCGGCCAGGGCGTAGAGCCAGCAGCTGGCCTCGTGGCCCTCCTCAAAGGCTGCCGCCGGCGGCTCCTCCGTACAGCAGATCTCCATGCAGTATTTGCACCGGGTGCAGAAGGGACAGCCCGCCGGCGGGTTGAGCAGGTCCGGCGGCGTTCCCTCGATGGAGGAGAGCACCTGCTTGTTCACCAGATCCAGGCGCGGCACCGCCTCCAGCAGGGCGTTGGTATAGGGATGCCTGGGGCTGTGGAAGATGCTCATGTTGCTCCCCCGCTCCACGATCTTCCCGGAGTACATGACCACAATCCGGTGGGCGATGTTGGCCACCACCCCCAGATCGTGGGTGATGAGGATCACCGACGTCCCCTTCTCCCTCTGGAGCTCCTTGATGAGGTCCACAATCTGGGACTGGATGGTCACATCCAGGGCCGTGGTGGGCTCGTCCGCGATGAGCAGCTGGGGATTGCAGGCAAAGGCGATGGCGATCATCACCCGCTGGCGCATACCGCCGGAGAACTCATGGGGGTACTGCTTCACCCGCTGCTCCGGCTGGGGGATGCCCACCATCCGCAGCAGCTCCACCGCCTTGGCCATGGCCTCTTTCCTGCCGGTACTGCTGTGGTGGCGGATGTTCTCCACAATCTGGTTGCCCACCGTCATGGTGGGGTTCAGCGCCGCCAGGGCGTCCTGGAAGATGATCGCCGCCTCTCCGCCCCGGTACTGGCTCAGCCGCTTCTTGTCGAAGCGGAGGACGTCCTCCCCGTTGAAGAGGACCTGACTGCCCTCTTTGATCTCCGCCGGCGGCGTTTTGATCAGGTGCATGATGGTCTTGGCCGTCACCGACTTGCCGCAGCCGGACTCGCCCACCACCGCCAGCGTCTCCCCCCGGTTTACGTCGAAGGAGACGCGGCGCACCGACTGCACCTCACCGGCATAGCCGTGGTAGGAAACCGCCAGATCCTTGACCTCTAATAATTTTTCACGCATGGCGCACCCCCGTTACTGATGTGTTCTGGGGTCCAGCGCGTCGCGCAGGGCGTCACCCAGAAGGTTGAAGGCCAGCACCGCCAGACACAGCACCGCCGCCGGGAAGAACAGCTGCCAGGGGTAGAAGGAGAGCTTCGCCTTCCCCTCGCTGATGAGCACGCCCAGGCTGATGACGTCGCTGGACAGGCCCATGCCCAGGAAGCTGAGGCTGGCCTCGGTGAAGATGTAGGTGGGGATGCTGGAGCACAGGTTCAGAATCAGAATGCTGATGGTGTTGGGCAGCAGGTGCTTGGTGATAATCCGCACCGGGGAGGCGCCGATCATCTGCGCCGCCTGGACGTACTCCGACTCCCGCAGCTGCATCAGCTGTCCCCGCATCTGCCGGGCGGTGCCGCACCAGGAGGTGATGCACATGGCGATGAGCAGGCCGCCCACGTTCTTCCCCACCACCATCATAATCAGCAGCGTGACCAGCAGGGAGGGGAAGGAATTGACGATCTCCAGAATACGCATCATAATGTTGTCCACCACGCCGCCGAAATAGGCCATAGCGCCGCCGTAGGCGCAGCCCACCGCGATCTGGATGAAGGAGCACACCAGCGCCACCAGCAGGCTCAGCCGCGCGCCGATCCACACCCGGCAGAACAGGTCCCGGCCCATGGCGTCGGTGCCGAACCAGTTGACGCCGTTGGGCTTCGCGTTTTTCAGCGCGAGGTTGATGTCCAGATAGTTCTCCCCGCTGACCAGGGGGCCGAGGAGGATAAAGACCGCCAGCACGCCCAGCAATATCATAGCGGACACGGCGATAGGGTTCTTTTTCAGCCTGCGCCACGCCCCCTGCCAGAAGGTGATGGTGGGGCGGTTGATTTTTTCGGAGTCAAAGCGCCCCCGGTCCACCCGGGCGGCCTCCTCCGGCTTCAGAACTCTTGTTGTGGATGCCATAGACTCATCTCCCTCCTTATCGTTTCCCGCCGGTGATACGGATGCGCGGGTCCACAATGGTGTAGAGAATGTCGGTGAGGAACACCACCGCGATGTAGAGCGCCGAGAGAATCACCGTCTGCCCCATGACAATCGGGATATCCTGGGCGGCCACGGCGTTGACATAGTACAGGCCCAGCCCGGGGATGGAGAACACGCTCTCAATGAAGAACGAGCCGGTGATGCACATGGCCACGCTCATGGGCAGCTGGGTGACGATGGGAATAAAGGAGTTGCGCAGCACATGGCGCCGGATGACCTCCCCCCGGCTGAGCCCCTTGGACTCGGCGGTGAGGACGTAGTCCTGGTTCATCACGTCCAGCATGGACGCCTTCAGAAGCCGGGCGTAGGAGGCGATGTACCCGAAGCAGCCGGCGAACATGGGCAGGATGGTGTACTCCCAGCCGCCGAACCATATGTTCTCCTTGGGCCAGCCAATCACCGGGAACCAGCCCAGCTTGCCGGCGAAGACCTGCTGGAGCATCAGCGCGAAAATCAGATTGGGCACCGAGATGAGCAGAATCGACAGGGCCACCACCAGGTAATCCCAGATGGTCCCCTTCTTCACCGCCGCCAGCACCCCCAGCAGCAGTCCCACCGTCACCCCCAGCAGCATCTGCTGGATGCCCAGCCGGGCGGAGATGGGCCCCTTCTCCCTGATGATGGACTGAACAGTCTGGCCCTGGTAGATGATGGAGTCGCCGAAGTCACCATGGAGCAGTCCGGACATGGTGGTGACATACCGCTCCATGATGGGCCTGTCCAGGCCGTACTTCGCGTACAGCCGCTCCGCCACCGCGTCCGGCAGCTTTTCCACCCGGGCGGTCAGCGCGTCGCCCGGCGTAGCCGCCAGCAGGAAAAAGGTTGCCGACGCGATGATAAACAGCGTCAGGAGCATAATCATCAGCCGGCGGACGAAATAAATTGCCATTTTCATAGCCTTGAACCCCCATATGAAGTGGATAAATGCGCGGTGCGGGGAGGGAAAAGCTCCCCTCCCCGCACCTTCCGCCATTGGTCAAAGAAATTACAGGAAAGCTGCGGTTAATGCTCCATAATCTGGGCGCGGCTGAACTCGTACTCCGCGCCGAACATCGGGAAGCTCAGGCCGGAAATATAGGACTGATGATACATCTGGTTCTGGGGATAGTACAGGGGGATCACGCCGCCCTTCTCCAGCAGGATATTCTCCGCCTCGGCGAAGAGCTGGAGGCGCTCGGCGTCATCCTGGGAGCTGCCGGCCCTGCGCACCAGCTCGTCATACTCGCTGTCGGAGAAGCCGCCCATGAACTTGGCATAGCCGTTGTCGGTGACGAAGAGCTCCATGAAGGTCATGGGGTCGTTGAAGTCGCCGTTCCAGCCCATGACATAGAAGTCGTACTTGTACTCGTTTCGGGCCGCAACCCAGGTGGAGCTGTCGGGGTAGACCTCAATATTGACGGTGCAGCCGATCTTGCTCTCCACCTGCTGCTTGTACCACTCCAGCTGGTTGGAGGTCAGCACGGTGGGGGTGTAGGCGAAGACGGTGAGGGAGGCATCCGCAGCCGTGCCGGACACGCCGGCCTCCTTCATGCCCTCCTCAAAGAGGTTTTTGAGGTAGTCGGGGTCGCTCAGATTGGCCTGGTACTCCTCCAGCTTGGCGGGAACCTGGCTGCGGAACTCGGTGTCGCCCACGGTCATGCCGAAGGGCACCAGGGCGTAGGCGGGGGTGTACAGCCCTTCATAGAACATGAGGTTGTACTCCTCCCGGTCGAAGGCCAGGGACAGGGCCAGACGGCACTTCTCGCTGCCCATCAGGCCGGAGGGGCCGCCGTTGGCGGCGGGATGCTGGTCGATGACCAGATAGGTCACGCTGGCCGGGGTCGTCTGGATGTGGGTGAAGGTGCCGTTGTCCACCAGGGGCTGCCACTGCGCAACATACTCCACGTCCGTCAGGGTCAGCACGTCCAGCTGCTGGGACTCCATGAGCTGGGCGGCGGTGGAGGCCTCGTCGATGACCTGCATATTAATCTGAGTCAGGGTCACGCTGTCCGCGTTCCAGTAGGTCTCGTTCTTCTTCAGGGTCATGCTGTTATCCAGCACCCGGTCGCTGATGTAGAAGGGCCCGTTGTACACATGGAGGGTGTAGTCGTTGGTCCAGTCCGCGTCGGCGGCCTTGGCGGCGTCAATGAGGTCCTTGCGGACGGGGTAGAAGCAGACCATGCCCACCTTCTTGATGAAAGCGGCGTCGGGCACGGTGAGGGTGCAGGAGAAGGTCAGATCGTCGATAAGCTCGATCGCCACGTCCTCCGCGCTGCCCTCGCCGTTGTAGTAGGCCTCCGCGCCCTCAATGCCGGTGGCCAGGAAGGCGTAGGAGAAGGCCTCCTCCGGGTCGATAAGGCGCATCCAGGAGTCCACATAGTGCTGGGCGGTGACGGGCACGCCGTCGGACCACACGCACTCCTTGCGCAGGTGGAAGGTGTAGGTCAGGCCGTCTTCGCTGATGTCATAGCTGGTGCAGCCCGCGTTCTCCACCACGTCCGTCCCCTCCTCGTTGGTGAAGGTACGGAACAAGCCCTCCTGGATCTCGGTGAGCACCTGGAACTCGTTAGCGTTGCGCACATCGTTCACGTCCAGCAGCTTCAGGTCGATCAGCTTCAGGTTCAGCACCTGCTCGGCGGCCAGCTGGCCTCCCTGAGCGGCGCCGCCGTCGGGCGTCTGGGTGTCGCCGCCCTGACTGCCGGAGCTGCCGGCAGGCTTGTCGCCGTCATTATTTCCGCCGCACGCGGCCAGGGAAACGGTCATGAGCAGCGTCAGCAGGAGGGCTAAAATCCTTCGGAAAGTCTTCGTGCTTGCAGTGTTCATCGTGTCTTCCTTTCTGCCGCGCGGACGGGCGGTGTGCCTGTCCCTTTCGATGCGGCATCTGTGTATTTATCTTTGAAAAACGCGCGGGAAGCAACGGCCGCAGGCATCTCTGCGGCAGCCGGCTCCTCCGGTTTTCAAAGCGAGGCAGGGGGAAAGGGGGTCGGATTCCTCCGGGGAGGAATCCGGAAATGGGGACCCCCATTTCCAAAGCATCTCTATAAGTTTATATTGTATTCAAAAAAGCGGCACAAGTCAACATTTATTTCGCGACTGTATGTGGTTTCAGATTTTCCGACCATCGGCGTCCATTTCGGTAAACTTCCACAAAAAACCTGGACAACCGCTGGAAAATATGGTATATTTAAAAGGAAATCACCCCGGCAGCGGAAATGAAAAGGAGGAAGAACAATGGAGCCCAGGTTTTTTAAGATTCCCGTCAGCGTAGGCGACGTCTCCCTGCGGGTGGCCCAGGGCCATTTCGCCACCAGGAACAGCCACACCAATTACTTCATTGATGTGACGGAGCAGCAGTCCTGCCTGCGGGAGGCGGAGGCTGTCGCCCGGCAGCTGGCCCAGCGGGACCTGACCCGCAACACAATGGTGGACACCATCCTCTGCATGGATGGCACCCGGGTCATCGGCACCTGCCTGGCCCAGCAGCTCACCCAGAGCGGCTACCGCTCCATCAACGCCGGAGGGGAGATCTATCTTCTCCGTGAAAACCTGAGCTCCGAGGGGAAGCTCATCTTCCGCGACAACGCCCGGTTCATGCTGGAGGGGAAAAATGTACTGCTTCTGCTGGCCTCCGTCACCACGGGCGGCACGGTCCGCAAGGGGATGCGGTGCATCCAGTACTACAAGGGGAACGTGGCGGGGGTGGCCTCCATCTACAGCCACGTGAAGGAGGTGGACGGGGTGCCGGTGGTGTCCCTGTTCAACACCAACGACCTGCCCGGCTACGCCAGCTACGCACCGGACGAGTGCCCTCTGTGCAGGCAGGGCCAGGGGCTGGATGCCGTGGTGGACAAATTCGGATACGCCGCCCTGTAGCGTCAGGATATGGAGAGGCCCCCGGCAGTGCCGGGGGCCTTTTGCGCGGCAGTGGCCCTACCGCTTTCCGCCGGAGAGGCGGCCCAGCAGAGCCGCCAGACCCCAGATAACCAAAATCACCAGGAAAATTCCCAGCATCCCCCTGCCCATGATGCCCAGGCAGGCGGAAATCAGCTCCATACGCATTGTCTGTTCCTCCTTTTACAGCAAATTTTCCACCAGCGTGATGATGAGTCCTCCGGCGATGACGGAGGCGATCTGTCCGGCGACGTTGGCTCCGGCGGCGTGCATCAGCAGGAAGTTGTAGGGGTCCTCCTCCTGGCCCAGCCTGTGGACCACCCGGGAGGCCATGGGGAAGGCGGAGATCCCCGCCGCCCCGATCATGGGGTTCACCTTTTTCCGGGAAAGCAGGTTGAGGACCTTGGCAAAGAGCACCCCGCCCACGGTGTCGAACACGAAGCCCACCAGCCCCAGGCCCAGAATCAGCAGCGTCTCCCGGGTGACGAACTGCTCCGCCTTCATCTGGAAGGACACGCTGAGCCCCAGCAGAAGGGTGATGAGGTTGGCCAGCTCGTGCTGGGCGGACTGGCTGAGGCTGTCCAGCACCCCGCACTCCCGAATCAGGTTCCCGAACATCAAAAAGCCGATAAGCTCCGCGCTCTTGGGGGCCACGGCTCCGGCCACGGCGGTGACCAGGATGGGAAAGAGAATGCGGGTGGCCCTGGACACAGCGCCGGGGGCGTACTCCATGCGGATCATCCGCTCCCTTTTGGTGGTGACAGCCCGGATGATGGGGGGCTGGATGATGGGCACCAGAGCCATGTAGGAGTAGGCTGCTACCATGATGGCCCCCTGATATCTGCTGTGGAAATAGTTTGCCACGTAGATGCTGGTGGGGCCGTCGGCGGCGGCGATGATGGCGGCGGAGGCCGCGTCCGTCAGGCCGAAGCCCACTGCCGCCGCCACGACCAGAGTGAAAAAGATGCCGAACTGTGCCGCCGCGCCAAAGAGGAGCATCCTGGGGTTGGCCAGCAGTGGACCGAAGTCGATCATGGCCCCAATGCCGATGAACAGCAGCAGCGGGAAAAGCTCGCTGGCGATGCCGGCGGTGAAGAGGGTTTCGATGGCTTCGGTGTGTACGCCGGGCAGGTTCACCAGGATCGCCCCGAAGCCCATAGGCAGCAGCAGGGCGGGCTCCATCTCCCGCCTGATGGCAAGGAAGATGAGCAGCCCGCCAATCAGGAGCATAAGGGCCTGCTGCCAGGTAAAGGACAGGGCGTTGGAAAAGAGCTCGGACAGGATTTCCATGGGATAAGCGCCTCCTTGCGGGCCCCGGAAGGGCCCAGATTCTGGAGGGAGCACGAAAAAAGAGACCCTTGCGGCGCAGCAGACGCACCGCAAAAGTCTCATCATTTCAGGTAAAGACGGGGGTTGCCCCGGATTGACGGCCTTTACCGCGCCCGACGGGCGCTGATTACTCCCTTTTGTGCTCCCAGTATATGAGCGGGGAGAGGATTTGTCAACCAGGGAGATGGGATCTTAACGCTTTCTTGGCGCTGTCTCAATCCGCCCGGGCGGCGCCCGCCGCCGCGCCGCTCCCCTGCTCCAGCAGTCCGAAGTAGTACGCGTGCTTGAGCCGGTACTGCTCGTTGAAGAACCGGTCGTTGCCCTGGTGGAGGTAGCGGGTGTAGTCGTGGTGGTTGGTGGTGGGACAGCTGGGGGACATGGAGATGGCGGAGATGCCGATGTTGGAGCACTGGTCCCCGATGCGCTCGGCGTTGATGAGCACGTCCAGGAACGTCAGCCCGGCGTACATCTTGCACCGCCCCTCCCGCAGCCGGGCGATGTGGTTCTCCCGCAGGGTGGCTACCAGATCGTCGATGGCCTCCTCCACCGGCTCCACCCGCCGGGCCAGCTCGAAGTCGCCGTTGATGAAGCTGTCGCAGGCGCAGCCCAGGATCTCCGTCAGAGCCTGGGACAGGACCCGCAGCTCCTGGCGCGCCTCGTCGGAGAAGGACATCTTCCGCTCATGGAGATCCGACGCGTTCTCCGTCAGGTTCACCGCGTAGTCCCCGATGCGCTCGAACTCCGAGAAGCACTGGATGTAGTAGTTCAGGGTGTCGTTGGCGGCGTTGTCCCCCAGCCGGGCGGACAGTCGGATGAGGTAGTTGTCTACAGCGTCCGCCAGCCGGTCGATGTGGTCCTCGTTCTCCTCGATAATACTGATGGCCTCCTGGTCGAAGCTCTCCAGCACCGCCAGCGCCTTCACCACGCCGTCCCGGCTCAGCCGGGCCATGGCGGAAATGGCCTCCTTGGCGCTGTTGAGGGCCAGGGCCGGGGAGCTGAAAAACTTGTCGTCCAGCATCTCCAGCTCCCGATCCACATTGGCTCCCACCTGCTTGTCGTCCTTGACAATGATGTAGCTGAGCTTCTCAAAGGTCCGGGCCAGGGGCAGCAGCAGCACGGACGTGCTCAGACGGAAAATAGTGTGGACGTTGGCGATGGTGCCCGGGGTCATATTCATATCCCACACCCAGTCCAGCCACCCGGCCTGCCGCCCGATCATCAGCGCGGCGATGATGAGCACGGAGGCGAAGAGGTTGAAGAGGATGTGGACCACACCAGTGCGCTTGGCGTCGGCCTTGGAGCCGATGGAGCAGACGATGGCGGTGGTGACGCAGTCGCCGATGTTCACGCCGATGATGATGGCGTAGATGGAGCTAAAGGTCAGGGCCCCGGTGGTACACAGGGCCTGCAGGATACCGATGGTGGCCGAGGAGCTCTGGATGAGGAAGGCCACGCAGGTGCCGGCCAGAAAGCCCAGCACGGGGATCCGGGAGAACTGCTCCAGAACCTGGGCAAATACCGCGGACCCGGACAGAGGGCTGACGGCGGCGGTCATGTTCAGAAGGCCGGTGAAGAGAATGCCGAAGCCCATGGCCACGCCGCCGATGGTCTCCGCTCCCCGGCTCTTCACCGCCATGATCAGCAGAATGCCGATGATGCAGGCCAGAGGGGCCAGGGTGGTGGGACGGAAGATCTCCGTCCAGGAGCTGCCGGTTCCGTTCAGGTCCAGCAGGCGGATGATCTGACCGGTGATGGTGGTGCCCACGTTGGCCCCCAGCACAATGCCGATGGACTGGCGCAGGGACAGGAGCCCCGCTCCCACGAGGCCGGAGGTGAGAACAATGGTGGCGGTAGAGCTCTGGATCACCGCTGTGACCACAAGGCCCAGCAGAAAGCCCATCAAGGCGTTGCCTGTGACCTTCTCCAGGGCGGTCTTCAGTGCGCCGCTGGACCCGCTCTTGAGCCCGTCGCCCATCAGGCGCATACCGTACAAAAACAGCGCCAGGCCGCCGAAGAGTGAGATAAGGTTAAAAATACTCATATGTTCCTCCTGACCGCGCCTGCGGCGGCCCTAATCTTTCGCGGACCCACTATCACAATCTGTATTCTACCGGAAATCCGCCCCAGTGTAAAGTGGTATTTTCCCTAAAATCCAGGTTCCGTCAGGAACTTGACCCCGGTTTCTCCGGGAAAAGGGCCAAGCAGCGGAAGGGATCCCTCTTGCCACATCCCTTTCCATATGCTACACTAGGAAAAAAAGAGGGAGGCGGATCAGCCATGAAGGTACTGATTGTTGTGGACATGCAGAGGGATTTTGTGGACGGCTCGCTGGGAACGCCGGAGGCGGCGGCGATTGTCCGCGGCGTGGCAGAGAAAATCAGCGGCTGGGAGGGGGACATCTGCGTCACCCAGGACACCCATGGCCCGGACTACCTGGAGACCCGGGAGGGCGCCCTGCTCCCGGTGCCCCACTGCCTGCGGGGAACGGAGGGCTGGCGTCTGGCCCCGGAGGTGGAGTCCGCGCTGGCGGGAAAGGATCGGGTCCGCGTGTTTGCCAAGTCCGCCTTTGGATCCCGGGAGCTGGCGGCGGCCCTGGTGGAGCAGAGCGAGGAGATCGAGGCGCTGGAGCTGGTCGGGCTGTGCACCGACATCTGCGTGCTCTCCAACGCCCTCCTGCTCCAGGCGTTTCTGCCGGAGACCCCCATCACGGTGGACGCGGCCTGCTGCGCCGGCGTGACCCCCAAGAGCCACCGGAACGCCCTGGACGCCCTGCGGGGCTGTCAGGTGCAGATCGTCAACGGCCCGGAGGCGGGACAATAGGGCGGTTTTGCTTGTAATTTCCGGATAAATCTGCTATACTGTCCAAGATATCACGTCCAGCCGGAGGAGGCGGGCATATGCTGGATTACCTGAAGGAATTCTGGGTACAATTTCATTGGGAGGCCATGCTGAACTCTCTCCAGCGGCTGGCGGGGGTTCTGCTGTGCCTGACGGTCCATGAAACCTGCCACGGCTTGGCGGCCTACGCCCTGGGGGACCCAACCGCCAAGGAGCGAAACCGTCTGAGCCTCAACCCCCTCCACCACATCGACTGGCTGGGGCTGGCGGCGATGTTTCTGTGCGGCTTCGGCTGGGCCAAGCCGGTGCCGGTGGATATGCGCTATTTCAAGAATCCCAGACGGGGTATGGCCATCACCGCACTGGCGGGACCGGTCTCCAACTTCCTGCTGGCCCTTGTCCTGCTGTTTTCCGCCTCGCGGATGTACCGCTGGGCGCTTCCGGCGGAGGGGCCCGCGGCGCGGCTGTTCGCCTTTCTGCTGACCACAGCGGTGCTGAGCATTGGCCTGGGACTGTTCAACCTGCTCCCCATCCCGCCACTGGACGGGTCAAAGGTGCTCTTTGCCCTCCTGCCGGAGGGGGCCTATTACACGCTGATGCGCTATGAGCGGTACGGCATGATGGTACTGCTTCTGCTGGTGTGGCTGAACGTGGGCGGCAGCTTCCTCTCCGAGGGGATCTATATCATCTATCAGTGGATGGTCAATCTATTTTTCTGACAGCGGCGGATAAAGGAGGACGGATGGACAGTCCGGTTTTTAAGCTGGAGCGGGTGGTGCACAACCGGGAGGGGCTGGAGGACTTCGAGGGCCCCCTGGATCTCATCCTGTTCCTGCTGAGCAAAAATAAAATTGAGATCCAGGACATCCCCATCGCCCTCATCCTGGACCAGTATCTGGCGTACCTGGAGCGGCGGCAGCAGCTGGATCTGGAGATCGCCAGCGAGTTTGTGGCCATGGCGGCGCAGCTGATGTTTATCAAGACCCGGATGCTCCTATCCCTGGAGGACGAGGAGGCTCAGAGCGAAATGGACCTGCTCATCCAGTCCTTGGAAGCCCGGCGCAGCAGCGAGATCTACGGCAGCGTCAGGGCGGCGGCGGCGCTTCTGGAGCCCATGGGGGAGTTTGGCCGGAACATCCTGGTCCGAAACCCGGAGGGCCCGGCCCCGGATAAGATATTTGAGTATGACCACAGCCGGGAGGACCTCCTGGCTGCCATCTGGGCTATCGCGGACCGGAACGAGCGGAGGATCCCGCCGCCTCTGAGCAGCTTCTCGGAGATCGTGCGCCAGGAGCCCTACCCGGTGTCCAGCAAGGCGGCGGACATCCTCTCGCTTATCAAGGCGGGGATCTCCAGCTTCCGCCTGCTCTTCAGGGGCAGCCGGAGCCGTAGCGAGGTGGTGGCCGCCTTTCTGGCGGTGCTGGAGCTGTGCAGAGCCCGGATCATCTGCCTGACCGGCGGGGCGGAGGACTGCGCCGTCGCGGCCACCGGCGAGAGCATGGAGGGCCTGCACCTGTAAATTTTTCAAGCAAAGGCGGTAATCCATGACATTGGAATTGAAGGAGCTGGAGGCGGCGGCAGAGGGGCTTCTGTTCGCCGCCGGAGAGCCGGTACATATCGACCGCATCTGCCTGGCCCTGGAGCTGGACCGGCTGAGCGCGGAGGAGATTCTGCGGCGGCTGGGGGACTACTACGCCTTCGAGCGCCGGGGCATCCGGCTCATCCAGATAGAGGAGAGCTGGCAGCTGTGCTCCGCGCCGGAGTTTGGGCCGATGCTCCGAAGGGCCTTTGAGATCCGCAAGAGCGCCAAGCTCAGCCAGCCGGCCCTGGAGGTGCTGTCCGTCATCGCCTACTACCAGCCTGCCACGCGGGCCCAGGTAGATCAGATCCGGGGGGTGGACAGCGCCTACACCATCGGGCTGCTTCTGGACCGAAAGCTCATCGAGGAGTGCGGGCGGCTCCAGGTGCCGGGCCGGCCCCGGCTCTACCGGACAACAGACCATTTCCTGCGCTGCTTCCACCTGCGCTCCCTGGAGGAGCTGCCGGAGCTGCCGGGGATGACGGAGGAGCGGCTGGAGACGGAGCCGCCGGAGCGAGAGGAGGGGGAGAGCGTTGGCCGGTCAGATACTTCTGGGGATTCTGGGGGCGCTGCTGCTGATGCTGGCGGCCCTTCTGGCGGTGACGGCGCAGATCCGGGCGGTCTATGATCAGGGGGAGGCCAGCCTATGGGTGCGGTACGGGCCGCTGAAGCTTCAGATCTACCCGCCAAAGCCCCCAAAAACAGAGGAGTCGGAGGCCCCCAAAAAAGGAAAAAAGCCCAGGAAGCCTAAAAAGGAAAAAAACGCAGAGGATACGCCCGAAAAGGGAAAGCTGTCCATCAGCGCGGAGCAGATTTTATACGCCCTGGAGACTCTCCCGCCCATTCTGGGCCGGGCGCTGGACCGAACCCGGAGAAGCATCCGTGTCCGGCCCCTGAAAATCCATCTGCTCATCGCCGGCGGGGATCCGGCGGGCACAGCCCTGCTCTACGGCAGGGCCCAGGCCGCTCTGGCGGCGGGGATGCCGTTCCTGCGGCAGGCGGTGCATATCCGGGAGGAGGATATCCGCCTCTTCCTGGACTTCCAGCGAACGCAGCCGGACTGTACAGCGGATATCGGCGTCTCCATGCGGTGCTGGACCGCCGCGGGCATCTTCCTCCGGGCCGGAGGCAGCCTGGTGAAGTGGATTTTAGGGTTTCGTAAACTGGCTCCGCCGTCCAGGAAAAAACCGGCGGAGGAAAAACAGCAGAATGCCGGCGCCGCCTGACGGCCCGGACGGATGAAAGGAGCGGCAGCGCAAATGGAAAAGAAGCACCCCCTCAGTGAAATCATGCAGGAGAGCATGGACAAGGTTCGGGAGATGGTGGACAGCAATACGATTGTAGGCGAGCCCATCCGCACGCCGGACGGCGTAACCCTCATCCCCGTTTCCCGGGTCAATATGGGCTTTGGCGGCGCAGGCGGCGAGTTTGCCGCCAAGAGCGCCGGCCAGGACGGCAGCCTGGGCGCGGGTCTCGGCGCGGGCGTGCGCATCGACCCGGTGGCCTTCCTGATTGTGAAGGATGGCGTCGTACGGATGATGCCGGTGGCGGTCCCCGCCGTGGGCGCTGTGGAGCGCGTGGTGGAGATGGTGCCGGAGGTCATCGACCGGGTCAGCGGCTTTTTCAAAAAGGAAAAGGAGGACCCGGAGGTCCAGGTGCCGGAGGAGGAGCTCTGACGGGCGGGGAAAAGTTTTCCGCTTGCATGGTTTTCCAGTGTTCTTTTGGCGCGAAAAGGAGATACTAGGGGCATCCGATTTTAGGAGGTGTTCCCTGTGTCAAGGCCCTTTTTTCGCCGCGCCCTGTGCGCGGCTGTGCTGGCGGGGATGCTCACCTGCCAGGCCGGGGCCGTCGGCACCTCCGCTGTCTCCGCCGTGCTGCTGGAGGGGGAGAGCGGACGGGTGCTGTACGCCCAGAATGCCGACGAGGAGCGGCTGATTGCCAGCATTACAAAAATTATGACCGCCGTTGTGGCCCTGGAGCATGGGGATGTAAACGCGCCCTATACCGTGACGGCGGAGGACATGGCGGAGGGCTCCAGTATGTACCTGACGCCGGGGGAGGAGCTGACGCTGGAGGAGCTGCTCTACGGGCTGATGCTGGTCAGCGGCAACGACGCGGCCCTGGCGGTGGCCCACTGCGTGGCGGGGGACGAGGCTTCCTTCGTGGAGCTGATGAACGAGACGGCGGCCCGGCTGGGGATGACCCACACCAGTTTCGCCAACCCCAACGGCCTGGACGCGGAGGGGCACTACTCCAGCGCTGCGGACATGGCGAAGCTGGCGGCCTACGCGCTGAAAAAGGAGGCTTTCCGCCGGATCGTGTCCACCACCTCCATCACCATCGGCGAGCGGTACCTGGCCAACCACAATAAGCTGCTCAAGCTGTACGACGGCTGTCTGGGCGTCAAGACCGGCTATACAAAGGCGGCGGGGCGGACGCTGGTGTCGGCGGCGGAGCGGGACGGGATGACGCTGGTGTGCGTGACCCTGTGCGACGGGGACGACTGGAACGACCACGTCTCCCTGCTGGACTACGGGTTCTCCGTGTGCCGGATGGAGACAGCCGCACCCGCCGGACGGATTCTGGCCTCGGTCCAGGTCCGCTGCGGCAGCAGCGCTCAGGTGCCGCTGATGGCGGACAGGGAGCTGCGCTACCCGCTGATGGGGGACGAGCGGCTGACCGTGGTGGCGGAGACGCCGGTGTCCGTGCCGGCCCCCGTTGTGCCGGGGCAGGTGATCGGAACGGCCAGAGCCTATCTGGACGGCGAGGAGGTGGCCTCGGTGCCCCTTGTAGCCGCCGCGCCCTCGGCTCGGGTGGAGTTCCAGGAGGAGAACAGCATATTTGAGCGGCTTTTCGGATAGCAGGGGCGACGCCCCTGCGCCTTTTTGTGATATAGCATGGAAGCAACTTCACTTCGCTTGACACTGGCCTTGGGGTTAAACCGCTGATTTATCATCATTCTGGAGCTGTTGACAAAGTGCCTAAAATATAGAGACAAGGGAGATTTCAGGCAAGAAAAAAGACGCTCTTCGGCATCACAAAGAGACAGTGGTCCTCCGCTGCCTCTAAACTTCGCCGCAGGAGACGCGTCAGGTTGTGTCCCCATTTCTGTGCGGCAAAAGTACCCTCACGCCAAATCTGCCGCTACTTCAGCGCCTCCCGGTATTCCAGCTCCCAAGAGTTCCCCGACTTTTCCAGCGCACCTGCCTCCTGTTCCGAGGCCCTGGACGCATTGGCCTTTACATGGGTGGAATCCGTCACCGCCAGCCGTCCGCGCACCGCGCCTCTAGCTGCCGCTCCGAGGGGATGCCGTACAAAAACCCAGCATCAGGTATTTTACCATTACTACCGGGTCAATGGGCGGACAGCCATACCTCCACTGTCTCTTCATGCACAAACGATAAATCCAGCGCCGCTTCCAATTTCCGCAGAAAATAATTTTCCGGCACCAAATTCTCTATCGTTACCATGTGATATTTTAACTGTATTTCCTCGCCCCCTCCCTGCTCTCATTATACCATAGTTCGAGCGCTTTGGGGGCACTTTGTCGACAGCTCTATTTTGAGACACATTTCGACATTGTTAAGGGTCAAAAATATCCGGCCTGCCCACAGCGGTAAAACCGGACATGAAGAACTCGGTAATCATGACGTTGTTCTGTCCGCTGGCACAATGGCAGATCAGCAGTTTTCCGGCCTCGTTCCGGACCACGACGATCCAGATGTGGCTGTCGTTCGGGTAAAAAGCCAGGTCCCCCGGCTGGGCCTCGGCCTGGGTAATGTTGGTGCAGTAGCGGTGCTGCATGATAACGCCCCCGCCGTGACCGATGATATAGCCCAGGCTGTTGTTGAACACCCAATCGACAAAACCGGAACAGTCCAGACCGAAGGGGCAGTACGTGCCGGTGGAGGAGCTGCCGGCGGGCCGGGTCCAGATCGTCCGGCAGGGCGTCCAGCACTTCCCGCACGTCGGCGCTGGTGATGGCAAGGCTCCAGGCCAATGAGGTCAGCGCAGCCCGGTCGGACAGCAGCTCGTCAAGGGCGCTGTTTTGGTGTTCGGAAAAAGTATAGGAGACAAGCATATCGTCTGCTGTCCTGGGCATGATGGTGATATGCAAAATTTTTTCCGACCACACCGCCGTAGTACCGCTGGCAGGATTGTCAACGGTCTCCTCCGACACAGTGATCCCGGTCATATCCCCAAATGCGGCGGTCAGCCTGCTTACCCTGTCCGGGTCCAGCGTGGCCACGTCCAGGCCGTCCACATCAGCCTCGGCTGTCTTGACGGCAAATACCGCCAGCACGTCCGCCCAGTCCGGGG
>JAAWUC010000024.1 GCA_022804995.1 Oscillospiraceae bacterium | reverse complement strand
CTGGCCCTGCGGTTCGACTACACGGACATCCCCCTGGAGAAGGTCGCGTGCTATGACCATGTGGTTCAAGCTGTTGACGTCCTGGCGGAGGACGGGGGCAGTGAGGCGCTGTATGTGGTAACCTGCTTCTCCGACCGGGACAAACTGCTGCGCCAGGTGAAGAGGGAGGAGGATGTGTGATGGAGTTGAACATTCTGCATCTCTATCCGGAGATGATGAGCCTCTACGGGGAGTACGCGAACCTGAAGGTTTTGGTGCGGCATCTGGAGAAGCTGGGCGTGACGGCAAATATCCAGGGTGTACTCTGCGGCGACGCGCCGGATTTTGCCGGGGCGGATCTGATCTACATGGGCGCGGGCACGGAGCGGAGCCAGAAGGCGGCGCTGTCTTGGCTTCTGCCCCATAAGGAGGCCCTAAAAGCCGCGGTGGAGCGGGGAGCGCTGGTGCTCTTCACCGGAAACGCCATGGAGACGTTGGGGGCCTCTGTGACCGACGCCCGGGGCAAGGTCTGGGAGGGCCTGGGCCTCGCGGACTTCACCACGGTGGAGACGGACAGACGGTCGCCGGAGGATGTGGTGGCAAAATCCGCCCTGTGGGAGGAGCCGGCGGTGGGCTTCATGAACAAGTGCAGCACCACCAGCGGTATCCAAACGCCGCTTTTCGAGAAATTGTCCCTGGGGTTCGGCAACGAAGTGGAGCGCGGCCCAGAGGGCTATGTGGAGGGCGGCGTGTTCGCCACCCACCTGACTGGGCCGGTGCTGGTGAAAAACCCCGCGTTTCTGGATCTGATGCTCCAGCGGCTGTTTGCGCAAAAGGGCTGGGAGCGGCCGGAGAAATGGCCGATCCTGCCCCACGAGCGGGAGGCCTACGCGGTGACGCTCCGGGAGCTCCAGGGGAGAATCGGGAGGGGCGGAAATGTTTGATCTGATCATCCAAAACGGCCAGATCCTCGACGGGAGCGGCGGGGAGGCGTTTTCCGCCGATATCGCCGTCGAAAACGGCAAAATCGCCGCTGTCGGGAAAAACTTAGGCGGAGCGAAGCGGACCATCGACGCCGCCGGAAAAACCGTCACCCCGGGCTTCATCGACATCCACCGCCACGCCGACGGCGCGGCCTTCCGCCCAGGCTATGGGAAGCTGGAGCTGGCCCAGGGGCTGACCACTATCGTCAGCGGCAACTGCGGCCTCTCCGCCGCCCCCATCGACGGCCCTTACCGGCAGGCGGTGCTGGACTACCTGGCCCCCATCACTGGGGAGCTGGGGCCCGAGGTCCCCACCGCCTCCATGGCGGACTATTTCGCCGCCCTGAAAAATCCCCCTATCGCCACGAAAATGCTAGTGGGGGCGGGGACTGTCCGGGCGGCTGTGGCGGGGTACGCCTGCCAGCGTCTGGACGGGGAGCAGATCCGAAAAATCCAGCGCCTGCTGGTCCGCTCCCTGGAGGAGGGGGCCCTGGGGGTATCCCTGGGGCTGGGCTACGCCCCGGAGTGCTTCTACACAACGGAGGAGCTGCTCCAGGTCCTGGAGCCCCTGAGGGGGCAGAATATCCCCGTCACCGTCCACATGCGGGAGGAGGGGGATGGAGTCTGCGGCTCCGTCCGGGAGATGATCGAGATCGCAAAAAAAGCGGACGTTCCCGTCCACATCAGTCATCTGAAAGCTATCGGCAAGCGCAACTGGGATAAAAAAATCCCGGAGGCCATCGTTCTCATGGACCGGGCCAGGGAGGAGGGGCTGGACATCACCTGCGATGTCTACCCCTACACCGCCGGGTCCACCCAGCTCATCCATATTCTGCCCCACGACTTCCTGGCCGGGGGCACCGAGGCCGTCACGGAGCGGCTGCGGGACCCCGGCCAGCGGGCGGTTCTGGCGGAGCGCATCCGCTGCGGCACGGACTTCGACAATATCGCCGGGATGGTGGGGTGGGAGAACATCCTCTGCTCCACCCTGAATCAGCCGGAGAACAAGCCCTATGAGGGCATGAGCATCGCCGATATCGCCGCGGCCCAGGGGGAGGATCCCTTCACCTGCGCCTGCAATCTGCTGGTCAGCGAGCGGTGCGCCATTACCATGATCGACTTTATCGCCGCCGGGAGCGACATCGCCCGGATTCTCCGCCTGCCCTACAGCGCGGTGATCTCCGACAGCACCTATCCCACCCGTGGCAGGCCCCACCCCCGGGTATACGGGACCTTCCCTAAGGTGATCGAGCAGTACGTGCTGCGGGACAAGGTCCTGACCCTGCCCCAGGCGGTGGCCTCCATGACCTCCGTTCCGGCGGATGCCCTGCGCCTGCGGGGCAAGGGCCGGATCGCCCCAGGCATGGACGCGGATCTCTGTGTCTTTGATCCGGAAAATCTTCGGTCCGGCGCGGATTACGTCAGGCCAGAGGTCCTCTCCAGCGGCTTCGACTGCGTTCTGGTGGGCGGAGAGGCGCGCTAAATCCGCTCCAGCAGAGCCCCGGCATCCTCGCTCCACATCACCAGCAGCTCCCCGGAGCGGACCACGATCCGGGCCGGCTGGCCGGTGAACTCGTTGCTGACCCCCAGGGGACAGCCGCTGGTGACAACGGCGTCGGTGAGGACGTACTTGAGCCCCCGCTCATAGACGCCCTCCGCCGCTCCGCCGGGGCAGAACACGGAGACAATCCCCCGGCAGGCGGAGGGGAACTGGATCGCCCCGTCCCGGATAACGGTAATCGCCTCCCCGGCGGGGCCCAGCAGATACCCCCGGGCCCCGTTTTCCGCCAGAAATGACAGGGCCTGGAGATTGGCGTAGGCGTGGTCCAGCCGCCCGCCCAGACAGCCATAGAGCACAAAGACGCCATAATCCCGCTCCAGCCCCAGCCGGATGGCCAGCATGGTGTCCGTGTCGTCCTTCTCCGGCGGGTGGCGGACAACGTTCTTTTCCGGGATGTAGCCCAGAGAGTCAAAATCGCCTACGGCGATATCGGGCGCGAGCCCCTGGCCCCTCAGATGGGCATAACCCCCGTCGGCGGCGATGATCAGGCCGGGGCGGGGGAAGCGCAGAGGACCGGGGTCCATGGCTCCCACGATATAGCAGACAGGTTCCATCGGATAATTCTCCTTGCGGGATTGGGCGGGAGGCGGCGGATCGCCTCCCGCCTTTTGATTTCATTGGTATTATACACCGCCCGGAGGCCCCGCGCAAGCGGTCACGGCCCCGGGAAGCTTTTTTTCGGGCGGCGGCCCTTCGACACCCATTGCGCGGCGGGAAAAAATCTGGTATAATACCTCCTATCCGTGAAGGAAAGGATGCGAATGTCATGAGCGACAGGAACGAGGAGCGCAACGAGAGCCGTCCGGCGGACGGGGACGCGGTGATGATATACTTCAACCCGGAGCTGCTCCAGACGTTGGCGGACAAGTCGGCGGAGCGGCGGCGGAACTTCGAGGAGCTGCGCGCCTGCGCCGAGGACGGGGATCTGGACGCGGCCTACCGCCTGGGGCGGGCCTACGCCGCCGGCAGCGACGGGGCCCCCAAAGACGAGGACGCCGCCTTCCACTGGTACAAACGGGCTGCGGCGGGGGACCACATTGCCGCCCAGTTCGCCTTGGGCCAGTGCTATGCCCGGGGCACAGGCACGGAGAAGGATGTGAACCGGGCGGTGGAGCTGTTCACCGAGACGGCGGAGCAGGGCTACGCCCCGGCTCTCTGCGAGCTGGGTCTGTGCTATGAGCTGGGCCAGGGGGTGGAGATGGACAAGCTCCGGGCCGCAGACCTCTACCGGGAGGCGGCGGAACAGGACTACGCCCCGGCCCAGTGCAATCTGGGATTCTTCTACTACCACGGCATCGGCCTGGAGGAGAACGACAACGAAGCCGCCGCCTGGTTTGCCAAGGCCGCCGGACAGGAGTACCCCCGGGCCCAGCTGCTGCTGGGGGAGTGCTATGAGAACGGCTACGGCGTGGAAAAGGACGAAAAGAGGGCGGTGGAGCTCTATCGTGCCGCCCACGAGCAGGACTACGATGCCGGCACCTGTGCTCTGGGGGTGTGCTACGACCGGGGTATCGGCGTGGAAAAGGACGAGGAGGAGGCTGCGCGGCTCTACCTAAAGGCCGCCGGGGAGGACTATCCCCGGGGCCGGTACTTAGCGGGCCAGTGCTACGAGTACGGCCACGGCGTGGAGAAGGACGAGGGGAAGGCGGAGGAGCAGTACCGCCTGGCCCACGAGGCGGGGTACGCCCCGGGCACCTGCGCCCTGGGGCTGTGCTACGAGGTGGGCATCGGCGTGGAGGAGGACAAGGCCCGGGCTGTGGAGCTCTACCGGGAGGCGGCGGAGCAGGACCACGCCCCAGCCCAGTGCAACCTGGGCTACTGCTACTACCAGGGCATCGGCACGGAGGAGGACGACGGCCAGGCGGCATATTGGTTCAGCCGCGCGGCGGAGCAGGGCTATCCCCGGGCCCTGGATCTGCTGGGTGAGTGCTATGAGCACGGCTACGGCGTAGAGCGGGACGACGAGAAGGCGGCGAAGCTCTACCGCGTCTCCCACGAGAAGGGCCACGCCCCGGGCACCTGCGCCTTGGGGCTGTGCTACGAACTGGGCCGCGGAGTGGAGATGGACAAGGCAAGAGCCGTGGAGCTCTACCGGGAGGCGGCGGAGGCCGGGGACGTGCGGGCCCAGTGCAATCTGGGCTACTGCTGCTACCAAGGCATCGGCACGGAGGAGGACGACGCCGAAGCGGCCCGCTGGTTCGCCAAGGCGGCGGAGCGGGGCTACCCCCGGGCTCAGTACCTGCTGGGCCAGTGCTGTGAGTACGGCTACGGCGTGGAGAAGGACATAGACCGGGCGGTGGAGCTCTACCGCGCCGCACGGGAGGGGGGCCATCCCCCCGCAGCCTGTGCCCTGGGGCTGTGCTATGAGATTGGCCGGGGCGTGGAGGAGGACAAGGCCCGGGCTGTGGAACTCTACCGGGAGGCGGCGGAGGCCGGGGATCCCCGGGCCCAGTGCAACCTGGGCTTCTGCTACTACCGGGGTATCGGCGTGGCCGAGAGCGACCCGGACGCCGTCCACTGGTTCGCCAAGGCGGCGGAGCAGGACTACCCCCGAGCCCAGCACCTGCTGGGGGAGTGCTATGATAACGGCTACGGCGTGGAGCAGGACGAGAAGCGGGCGGCGGAGCTCTATACTCTGGCCCACGAGGCGGGGCACCTGCCGGCCACCTGCGCCCTGGGGGTGTGCTATGAGAGCGGCGGCGGGGTTGAGGAGGACCAGGCCCGGGCCGTGGAGCTCTACCGCCAGGCCGCCGAGGGCGGCTACGTCCGCGCCCAGTGCAATCTGGGCTTCTGCTACTACCAGGGTATCGGCGTGGAGGAGGACGGCGAGAAGGCGGCGTCCTGGTTTGCCAAGGCGGCGGAGCAGGGCTATCCCCGGGCCCAGCACCTGCTGGGGGAGTGCTGTGAGCAGGGCATCGGCGTGGAGCAGGACGAGAGGCGCGCGGCGGAGCTCTACGCCCAGGCCCACGAGGCGGACTACCTGCCGGCCACCTGCGCCCTGGGGGTGTGCTACGAGTTTGGAGACGGTGTGGAGCGGGATCCGGCGAGGGCCGCCCGGCTCTACCGGCAGGCGGCGGAGCGGGGCTATGTCCGTGCCCAGTGCAACTACGGCTACTGCTGCTACCGGGGTATCGGCGTGGAGGAGAATAACGAGGAGGCGGTCCGCTGGTTCCGGGCGGCTGCGGGTCAGGGCAGCGCCCGGGCGATGCAGCTGCTGGGGGAGTGCTATGACCACGGCTATGGCGTGGAGGAGGACAAGGAGGAGGCGGTCCGGCTTTATCGACAGGCCCACGAGATGGGCTTTGTGCCGGCCACCTGCGCCCTGGGCCTGTGCTACGAGCTGGGCGAAGGCGTGGCGGAGAGCAAGGAGGAGGCCGCGCGGCTCTATCTGGAGGCCGCCCAGCGGGGGTTTGCCGCAGCCCAGTGCAATCTGGGGTTCTTCTACTACCATGGCATCGGTGTGGAGGAGGACGACGAAAAGGCGGCGTCCTGGTTTGCCAAGGCGGCGGAGCAGGGACACCACCGGGCGGAATTCTACCTGGGTGAGTGCTGTGAGAACGGCTACGGCGTGGCGAAAAACCTCCAGAGGGCCGTGGAGCTCTACACCCTCTCCCACCAGGGGGGCTATCCGGACGGGACCTACGCCCTGGGCAAGTGCTTTGAGGAGGGCCGCGGTGTGAAAAAGGACGCCGGAAAGGCCCGGGAGCTCTACCGTCAGGCCGCGCAGCGGGGCCACAAAAGGGCGGAGGAGGGCCTTAAGCGGCTGGAGAAGAAAAAGCACTTCTGGAATAAATAGAAAAAGCGGAGCGGGGGATGACTGCGTCCCCCGCTCCCGGCGTTATAGTGCCGCCTCCCACTCCTTCTCCCGGAAGCCGGGGAGGGCGGTCTTGTCCGTGATCAGCAGCGGCCGCTTGACCAGCATCCCGTCGCTGGAGAGCAGGGCCAGCTGCTCCTCCTCGCTCATGCCGGGGAGCTTGTCCTTCAGACCCAGATCCCGGTAGAGCATCCCGCTGGTGTTGAAAAAACGCTTGAGGGGCAGGCCGCTCCGGCGCTGCCACTCCCGCAGCTCCTCCAGTGTGGGCCGGTCCTCCTTGATGTCCCGGGCCTCGTAGGATACGCCCCGCCCGTCCAGCCAGGCCTTGGCCTTCTGGCAGGTGGAGCACTTGGGGTAGTGGATAAACAGCATGGTGGGCTCTCCCTTCCCGTCAATATTCCCGCAGGACCAGCTCCGTGGCCCCCGGGTTGAGCCCCAGCTCCAGACGGAGGACCTTGGGGTGCTTGGCGTACACCCTGCGGACCATGGTCCGCAGCTCTGTGCCGCCGTGATAGCCGTGGACCACCTCCACCCGGTACACGCTCCGCCCCGCCCGCCGCAGGCAGCTGTCAATAGCCGCCTGGGCCTGCTGGCAGTTCATGCCGTGGAGGTCCAGATGGAGCGTTCCGCTCTGCATAGGCACGCCTCCCTCCCGAAAGGTCCCCGCTTGGGGCCGGGGTATTATCAAGATACCCTATTTTATCACAGGATCCGGCTCTTGAAAAGAGGTACGCTGGCGTTGGAGATAAAAAGACATGGAATGGAGTCCCATCCATTCCATGTCCTTTTCTTTTTTGCTACAGCACAGCGTACTGAAGCACCGTACTCAGAGCGATTTTCAATCCCATAGGCAGGCTGTTCAGCTCCACCCACTCCTCCCGTGTGTGGGCCTTGTCCCCCAGCACAGTGCCGATGGTGTTAGCAGGGATGCCCAGACTCAGAGGGATGTTGCTGTCGGTGGACTGGGGGGCGTAGTCGGCCTCCCCGTTATAGAAGGTCTGAATAATATCAGCGGTGCGCCGGGTGTACTCCTCCAGGGCCGCCTCATCCAGAGGGCCGTTGCCGGGGCGCACACCCAGCAGCTCCACAGCCAGCTCCCCGCCCCTGCCCTGGCAGGACGCCACAGCGGCGTTGAACTTTTTCTCCATCTCCTCCAGGCACTTCTGGGAGGTAGAGCGGAACTCATAGAGCAGGGACGCCTCCTGGGCGATACTGTTGACGGTGGTGCCGCCCTCGATGCGGCCCACGTTGTAGGTGGTCTTTACCTCCGTAGGGGGCTCGACCTTGTAGAGCTCCGTCACCAGCTCGCAGAGGATCTGAATGGCGTTGGGGTTCCCGTAGTTCACATAGGAGTGGCCACCCACGGTTTTGCAGGACACCCGGTAGCGGTAGGAGCCCACGGCGGTATAGGTGCACTGGGGCGTGTAGCCGTCGAAGGAGTAGAAGGCCTTGATCCGGGCGCCGTAGTCGGCAAAGAGCTGCTTGGCCCCGTCCAAGTTCCCCAGGCCCTCCTCGCAGGCGTTGGCCACAATGAGCACACCGCAGCTCATGTCTGTCCCGTTCTGGAGAAGGTACTTGGCGCTCAGCAGCAGGTTCACCAGATTGGAGGTGTCGTCGCCGATGCCGGGGGCGTAGAGCTTCCCGTCCTCCTCACGCATGGGCAGCGTCTCCATGTCAGGGAACACAATGTCCGTGTGGGCGGCGAAGGCCACCAGCTCCTCGTGCTCCTCACAGCCGATCTTGCAGATGACATTTTTAGCCTTGTCGATGGTCACGTCCTTGGCTCCCTGGGCCAGCAGCCAGTCCCGGACGAAGGCCGCCCGCATGTCCTCCTGGCGGGTGGGGGCTGGAATCTTCCCCAGGGTTCGCAGCAGCTCCTTCTGTTCCTCACTGTGGGCCACGGCGTACTGCTCCGCGATTTGCTTGATTTTCTGGTCCATACTCTCCTCCTTGATAATTAAAGGTCGATGTATCCCATATTGTCCGCGATGCGGATCTCCGTCCCGAAGGGCCGGCTCAGCTCCGCCAGATGCCGCAGAACGCCCTCGTCCCCCGGAACCGGCGTCCCCCGGCGGGTCCGGGGCTGGTCCATGCCCAGGGAGATGGGGTGGAACCGGACCTGGGTGATCCGGTCCTCCTCCATGGTCCAGGATGCCATCACCGAGCGCCAGATATCCTCCTGGGTGGGGTAGCCGGCGGTTCCGTTTTTGCTCCGGCGGTCCATGTAGGCCCCCACCTTGGTGTCGATGGGCAGTCCCTTGTTGGCATAGGCCTCATAGGGCTGGACAGAGATGGTTTCTGTCTGGAAGATAAAGTTGCCAAGGCTGTAGAGAATCAGCCCGCCGCGGTACAGCTCCACGCCCCGCAGCTCGTGGGGGCCGTGGCCGATGACCGCCGAGGCTCCGGCGTCGATGCACCGCTTGGCCGCCTTCTCCAGAAAGGCCGGCGGGACGGCAAAGTCGTCGAAGTCGGTTTCATGGACGTGGAGGCTCACCAGGACCACATCCGCCTGCCGCCTGGCCTCCCGGACCTCCTCCTCAATACGGGCCATGTCCCGCTCCAGGGGGGCGGTTTCCACCCGGTCCTCCTCCGCCAGGGCGAAGCGGTGGCTTCCGAAGACCGTCACATCCTCCGGGTTGGGGTTGACGTAGCCCAGTTTGATGCCGTAGTCGTTGTAGGCGTTGACATAGGTGATCTTGGCCAGCTCCTTTACCATATCGAAGTGGGGCCGGGTCACATGGTAGGTGGTGGTGAAGCGCAGGGGGCTGAGGCCCGGACGGCCCGGCATGGACCCGGACTGTCCCCCAGCCATGGAGGAGACGTGGAAGGTGGAGCAGGCGCTGACCAGGGCCACCCGGCCCTTCCGGCTCTCCAGATAGCAAGCCCGGGAGGCCTCCTCCAGGCTGGCCCCGGTGCCGGAGAACACCATGTCCCGCTCCCGCAGGTGGCGGATGGTTGCCATAACGCCGCCCTCCCCGTAATCCCCGGTGTGGTTGTTGGCGGTGGTGAAGAGATTGAAGCCATAGGAGCGCATATCGTCCAGGCACCGGGGGTCCGCCATGGCCCAGGTGCCGCCGCTGACGGCGGCGGGCGTTCCCTCGCTGTTGTGGAAGGTCATCTCCAGATTGGAGAAGCCCACGTCGTGGGCGCGGATGATATCCCGCAGGGCCTCAAAGCCCTCGTATCCCTCCGCCGGGATCCGCTGGGTGACAAAGGCGTCCCCTGTGGCGATAAAGGTCATGTTTTTCATATCGTTTTTCCTCTATGGACTGATTTAAAACAGGGGATAGACCGTCATAATCCAGCCCACGCTGACCACAGTGATGACGATGGCCGGAATCCATCCCATTTTTACCAGGTCCTTCATGGTGTAATTGCCCGCGCCCATCATCAGGGGCACCGCCGGGGTGGCCAGGGGGGTGAAGAAGGCGGTCATGCAGGCGATCATGCACAGCATGATGGGGCCGATGGGGTTCGCGCCCATGGACTTGCAGAGCATAATGTACAGCGGCGTAAAGATAGAGTACACGCCGGAGTTGAGCATAAACTGGGTGAGGATGAAGGGCACCACAAACAGCAGCAGGCCCACCAGGTAGCCGTTGTTGAGCTTGACAATTACGCCGGCCAGGGCGTTGCCGATGAGGTCCGCCGCGCCGGTGGCGGATAGGGCGCTGCCGATGCCCAGAGCGCCTACGTACAGGAGCACCATGCTCAGGTTCATGGCGTTGATGCCCTCGCTCTTGCTGAGCACGCCGGTGGCCATGATGACCAGCGCGCCGATGAAGGCCACCTGCCAGGTGGTCAGACCGATCTTGGAGGAGAAGATCATCCCCACCAGCACCAAGGCGAAGGTGGCGTAGCCGACCACCTCACGGAAGGGGTCCAGAGGCTTCTGCTCCTTTTGAGCGCCGGCCTTGAAATTGGGGTCCGCTACAGCGGTGTCAGGGGCGAAGCGGGGAATCACAAAGATTGCCAGAAGGACAATTACCAGCAGAGTGGGGAGCTTGGTCTTGGTGATGTCCAGCAGGCCCATGTTGTACTGGGTGTACTCATAGGCCTCCAGAAAGCCCTGAATGCGGGCGAACTCGGAGATGGCGGCACTGAAGGGCAGGCAGATGACGGTGCCGATGGCGGTGATGCCCAGGGAGAACATCATCTTGGAGGGGTTCACGTTCATCTCCCGGCAGGCGGCCAGGGCCAGGGGGAACACCACGCCGAAGACCACCACCGCCGAGGGGATGAACTGGGCCAGGATGCAGGTGAGAATCACATAGCCCGCCAGCACCTTGGTAAAGGATCCATGGCTGACCCGGGCGATGAAGCCGGAGATTTTGTTGACCATCTGGGTCCGGTTGAGGCCGGCGGAGACGATGAACATAGACGCCATCAGAATCGCGTTGGAGTTGGAGAAGCAGGCCAGAGCCTCCTTGGGCTCCAGACAGCCGGTGACCATCATTGCGGCCATGCTGATCAGGCTCAGCACGGTCAGGGAGACGTACTTTGTTGCGAAGGCGAAGGCTACGAGCGTCACCACGAAGATGACCAGGCAGATCGTCAGTTGACTCATACAGGTTCTCCTCTTTCTTAATTTTCCGCTCTCCCGCCGCGCGGCCGCCGCGCCGGGCTGCTGCTGGGGGTATTTTAGCACTTGACAGGCCGCTGAGACAAATATATAATTTTGATTTATATAGATAACCTGTATAGATAGATTGCAGAAAGAGAGGACGCTCCTGTGAGAGTTGAACAGTTTTTTTACGCCATCGAGATCGCCGACACCGGCTCGTTCAGCCAGGCCGCCCGGAATCTCTACGTCTCCCAGCCCAACCTGAGCCACGCGGTCAAGCAGATCGAGGAGCAGGTTGGTTTTCCGCTGTTTGTGCGCACCCCCTCCGGGGTGATCCCCACCCCGGAGGGCAACGATCTGATCGATCACTTCCGGGTTTTGAAGCGCGAGTATACCCGGCTGGAGAGTATTCTCCACCAGCCGGTCCGGCCTCAGCGGCTCCGCCTTCGGATCGCCTCCCTCAACTGCAGCCGCACCACCCCGGTTTTTGCGGAGCTCAGCCGCCGTTATGCCGCCAGTCCGATCAGCTTTTCGTTCCTGAACTATGCCTTTCTCAAGGACCTGCTGCCTATGGTGGAAACCTGTCAGGTGGATTTTGCCGTGATTGGGACGCCTTCCACCAACTTGAAAAATATCCTGGGACAGCTGAGCAACCGCACAATTGAGTACCACCCCATCGCGGACAACCCCATTTCCGCCCTGGTGGGGCCGGAAAATCCGCTCTATTGCGGCCCGGACACCGTTCCGATAGAGGCGCTGTACACGTCTCCCGTGGTCCAGTACGGCAGCGCCGCCGTAGACCCGACCCACTGCCTGCCCCATATCACCGGCCTCTCTGCCCATGCCGCCGGAGAGATCCTGGTCAACCAGGCCAACCTATTCTACAACATTATCCAGACCACCCGGGCTGTCGGTCTGGTGGCCTACCGGCCGGAGGCGTTTGTGGAGGGGGAGGAGTGGCCCGGCATCCGGCCCCTGCGCCTGGCGGACTGCGCAATAACCGCCCATTACGGCTGGATCAAGCTCCGCCGCCTGCCCCTGTCAGACATCGCCGCAGAGGCGCTGGCGGCAATTCAGGAGATTTTTTAACGGAATATGGCTTTCCATAAATGCTGTTTATAGCCCGCGGGCTGGCGGGGCCGCCGGAGGAGAGGCTGCGTCTTCACATCATCTGGCGCCCCAAAATTTCGGAACAGAAAGCGACCCTGCTCCATTGGCCAAATTTGGAAAATTAGCCGGCATGGAGCAGGGCCGCTCTCATGGAATCAGACGTGATAGCAGCCTCCGCCGATAAACTCCCGCATCAGGGAGGTTTTCGGGATACTGTCCGAGGGGATGGGCAGAAAATAGTTTAAAAATTTCAGCAGCCGCTTGGCCTCCACATACTCCTCGCTGTCCCGGGGAACGCCGAAGAGAAGGGGCTGTACATAGGTCTTCAGCAGAGCTGTCTCGTAGATCAAAGCGGAGTTGAAGATCACATCCGCGCTGTCCTGAAATGGGAAGATATTATTCTCCTCCCCCCGCCGCACAGAGGGCCACATCTTGATGGTGGCCTGGGCGCTGTAGCCCCTGGTCCGGGCGTCCCGCTCGATCCGCCGCAGGAGGCGGGCGTCGGTGGAGGGGATACGGTTGTGATCGTCAATATTCAGGGTGGTGAGGCAGCTGATGTAGATTTTATACTTGCTTTCCCGAGGCAGAGCATATGTGAACTGGTCGTTGAGACAGTGGATGCCCTCAATAACCAGAACGTCTCCCTCCCCCAGAGCGAGGGAATTTCCGTTGTACTCCCGGACGCCCTTTTTGAAATTGTAGGTGGGGAGATCCACAGCTTCGCCGTTCAGCAGCCGCACCATGTCCGTGTTGAACTGCTCCACGTCCATGGCGCCTAGGCCCTCAAAATCGTAATCGCCATTTTCATCCCTGGGTGTGTCATCTCTGTTTTTGAAGTAGTTGTCTGTGGCAATAGCGTGAGGCCGCAGGCCGCAGGCCCGAAGCTGGGTGGACAGCCGATGGGAAAAGGTGGTCTTGCCGGAGGAGGAGGGACCGGCGATCATGACGAAGCGGACTTCCCTGCGGGCGGCGATTTCGGCGGCGATATCGCCGATTTTTTTCTCCATCATGGCCTCGTAGGCCAAGATGAGCGGCGTGGTATTGCCCTGGGAGACAACGGTATTCAGCTCCGCCACATTGGAAACATTCAGCGACTCGGCGCGCAGATTGGAATCATACAGCTCATGGAAGACCTTCATAGCCGGCTGGAAATCCCCCAACCGGTTGGGGTTCTTCCGAGTGGGCAGACGCAGAACAAAGCCGTTTTCAAACAGCTGAAGGCCAAAACACCGAATATAGCCAGTGTCCGGCACCATATAGCCGTAGAAGTAGTCCACAAAGCCATCCAGAGAGTATACATTGACGTGGGAGTTGATGCGAAAGCTGAACAGCTGGGCCTTGTGGATGAACCGCTCTCGCTGGAACAGCTCTATGGCGTCGTCGGTGCTGATGGAACGTTTTTCGATGGGCAGCGCCTGGGCAGACAGCGCCCGCATCCGCTCCTCCACCTGTTCCAGCAGGGCCTGGTCCAGGACAAACTGACCCTGGGCGCGGATAAAGAGGGCGCGGCTGAGGGAGTATTCCACGCGGATGCGGTCTACGTTTTCCCGGCCCACCACATCATAAAAGGCTTTGAGCATCAAAAAAACTGTGCTGCGCTCATAAGTTTGAATACCGGGTATGTCTTGGGCGGTAACCATTTTTAAGGAGCAGTCCCGATCCAAAGTCTTGTGCAGCTCACAGAGCTTTCCATCCCGGTTGACCAGCAGGATATCATAGGGGAACCGCTGCTGAAAGTCCACCGCAATGGCGCGGTAGGATACCCCTTGGGGATAGGCATATTCCGTGCCGTCTATTATGACCTTTAACATTTTCTTTTCTTCCATATGGCAGCCTCCTAAATGTATGATTACGTTGGCAGCTCTTCGGATTTATTTTATCAGATATTGCGGAATAATGCAATTCTTTGTTGAGGGGAACACTGCCGCGTCTTTTTTTCACAGACTACAAGCTCATCACCGCGCCAAAGGGCTCCCGGAGGGATAAATTTTCAGCCCCGCCAAAGACCACCCACATATTTCGATAGGTCTTAGGACGCGGGATCTCGGCCTCGCCATACCCATCCGTAAAATAGATCAGCAGCGCATCCCGGAAATACCGGTCGCTGTTTACATACTCAATGGCTGGGGAGAACCATGTGCCGCCCCGTCCGGCGACCTTCTGCTTAATATCCGCCGGCGTTTTTGCCCGGTAGACGCGCTGAACCTTGGCATCGCACTCGATCACCGTAATTTCATGCCTGCGCTTGGCCAGGATCGCAAAAATTTCGTTGAATACCTTCGCAATCATTCCATCGCTCATGGAGCCGGAGGTGTCGATGGCCACCACAATCTTCAGCAACTTGTCGTCCATCGTGCCGGACAGGTCAAACCGCTCCGGCTGCCGGCGGTTGAGGCGCATCCTGGTTCTCCGTTTGTTCGCCGTAATAGTGCCCACATATTTTTTCAAAATCGTCTGCCAGGCCAGCACCGGCGGCCGGTTCAGCAGCGCTGCCTGGCTTGTAAAGTGGGCGGGCATCAGTCCGCGGCTCTCCTCGCTCATTGTGGAGACGGCGGCGTTGACCAGCTCCTTTGCTGCCGCCGCCGCGCTCCCGGCATCCTGAC
The DNA here is from genome assembly GCA_022804995.1 of Oscillospiraceae bacterium. GTDB lineage: Bacteria > Bacillota > Clostridia > Oscillospirales > Oscillospiraceae > Pelethomonas. The sequence continues at coordinate 10,456 of JAAWUC010000024.1, read as the reverse complement.
CTGCGTTCCAGTCATGGTCGGAAACGTGTCCGCCGCAGCTTTTTGCGGTGACAAGCTGTCCTTTGGAGCCCCGGCCTTCACCTCCGCCGGAATGCTCCCTGTCCTGCCTTTGATTCTTGGAGAGGATGGATTCCTGTCCGTTTTGAGGCGTCCCGCCATCGGGCATAGGGGGGCGCTTCTTGTGGATCAACGCAAAATAATAGGCATAGCTCTCCATCGGGCGAATTTTTCCAAGCTGGAACATCCGGGATAGCGTCTGAGATGTGATCAGACCTTCCGGCGCTGTCATAAAATTGTGGTGTTCCGCCGCAATTTCATGGTTGATTCTGTCGTTGACTGCGGCGTCAGCGGCCAGGTTAAACTCGTAAAAGGTATCTGGATCTCCGTCCGGGTTGACTTTTATCATCTCCGCCGGGTGATTGAAAAGGACATGGTCGATTTCGTGGCAGACGCTAAAGATAATCTCCTTCAGCGTAAACCCGCACAGCAGCAGCGGGTTGGACGCAAACACCGGCGGGAAGGCATTGAGCTTGATTCCGGCGATCAAATTCGCATAAAAATCCACCTCAAACCGCATATTGATCAGGAAATAGCCATAATAACTGTCCCGTTCTGAGATCAGGAAGAGCTTAATCAGCTCCAGCATCTCCAGGAAATCTGTGCGTATCGCATCCAGCGCGGGCTCTTCAGGGCCGCCGCCCTCTATCTTTGCGATATTCCCCTTGATTTGGCTCAGCAGATCGGTAATATTCCTCATGCTCCGCTTTCCTCAATCAGCTTTCTGGTTTGATCTGAAAGGTCAAGCATCCCAATCAAATCGCTCTCGAACACGTCGAACAGCAGATCCATCATGCTGTTCCCGTCGTCTGTGCTGACCGCAGCGATGTTCTGGGCGAACAGGAGGCGGGTGGAGGAGTCCAGCGTGCGGACCAAAAGGGCCAGCTGGTCCTTCGCGACGGCGAACTGTTTCCGGTTGAGCATCATAAATTCCAGATTTTCCTTCAGATACGCCAGTAAAAGGTCGCAGGTCTGCACCTTTTTGACTGCGGACATCTTCTCCAGCAGCGGCATGCTTTTGGTGAGCCCCGCGTCGTCGGCGAAGAGCTCCTCCGGCATCAACGCCTTGGACTGGGAAACCAGGCTGGCAAAAAACATCGTCGCCGCAGAAGCGCCCAGCTTGGCGGAAACAAGCGCTTTCATGTCCTTCTCCACAACCTTTGGCGTATTTTCCTTTTCGGTGAAGAAGCCCCGCAGCATCGGTTCGCTCTTCAGCAGCGTGTCCACCATATCCCAGCCGCGGGGGGAGGGCGTCGGCTTTTCCTCATCCTCCAGGTCCTTGGAGCTGGAGGACAGGCACTTGGGGTTTTCCTTGATAAAGCTCAAAATTTCGGGGGAGATGCCAGCTTTTTGGCCATATTTCAGCCACTGGGAGGCGTTCTCCCCTACTTTGATTTTCAGAAAGCGGTCCAGCTGGGCCGGGTCCATCTCATTTGTGGCATAGATGCTGTTCTGCGTGCTGGGGTTCATGGCCCCGGCAAACAGCACCCACCAGGGAAACTGATATCCGTTGACGCTGCGGGTCAGCAGGATATTCATCAGCTCCTTATAGACCGTATTCTCTGTACGGTTGATCTCATCGATAAAGATAATCACCGGACAGACCGCGCCGCTTTTCAGCGCGCCCAGGCGCTCCTGGGGGGTGAGGAAATTTCGGGCCCAGCGGTTTTCGCCGCCCGCCAGCGCCGAGGAGGCATCAGCGGTCCTGCCGGCCGCTTCAAAGATACGCTTTTCCTCGTTTTGGATGCGCTCTACCGCGTAGTAGGGCAAAAAGCGGAATTTGATGTTTCCAGTTTCATCCTTATACTGATAGGGGAGGCCGGTGATCTCCCCCTCCTTCAGGGTGCCGCCCTCCACGGTAATGCAGACGCCGCCCAGCTCCACGGCGATGCTCTTGATCATAGCGGACTTGCCGATGCCGTGCTTGCCGGAGATCAGCGGTGTGATGGCCAGGTCCCGCTTCTCAGAGACGATGTTGGACAGAAGCGCCCGCTTTACCAGGCGCTTGGCCTCCTCAATCGTAATCATAGCTTAATTCCTTTCAGTCGGAGAAATACGTCCAGTTGCCTGGATCTCTGTTCCCTCACCCGCCAGCTGTTCTTTCCGTGGGCGAGAACGATATCCGGGTTCAGTTGGGCGAAGTGCTTCATAAAAAAGCGCTCGGAAAAGAGCTGATATCTAGCGATTTTGTCATGGTCCAGCGCGCCGAAATACTTTTCCAAAAACGCCTCGTCAAGGGGCTTCAGGGAGAGGATTGCGCCCATTTCCCAGGACTTGAAGCGGGAGAAATGGGTGTCCAGAAATCCGCTGTCAATCACGGGGCTGTCCTTGACAAAGCGCCTGAACGCTTTTTTGTAGTCGTCCTGCTCCCGTATGACCGCGATGCTGTCCCACACCAGCTGGGCTGGGCTGACAGGGGCGGGGGGCGCTTCCCGGGACGCCGGCTCCGGAAAGCCGCTGGACGCCCCGGGCTTTGGCTCTCTTTTTTTCAGAGGAGGCGCCGCCAGCCTGTGGAGCTGTGTCCGCAGGGCCTGGATCTCGCTTTTGCAGGCGGCCCGGTAGGCGCCGTCGTAGTCCCCGACGGCCAGCTCAGTTTCAAAAAAGTCCAGGTCCTCGGAGCACAGATCCTCCGTGGACTCCAGCAGCAGCTTCAAAATATCCATAGGCCGGAAGTCCTCACATCACCGGCCGGTGGAGGCCGTTGATCAGCGTCTTGATCTGGGCGATCTGTGGACCGAACAGGGACATAATGTCCACATCGCAGAAGGGGCTGACCTTTTGCAGATCCAGGAAGGTGATATCCCCATTCTCCCGGGTATAGCTGACAATCTGCTCCATGTAGGCCAGCTGCTGGGGATTCACTGCCTGGGGATTGAGAAAGGAGCCGAACTTGGTCTGGATCGCCTCATCCGCGATCCCCACCTGCACCCGCAGGAAGGGCAGCAGAGGCCGGCTTCCAGACCAGGCGGCGTAGTCGGCCTCTGTGCCCAGGGTGGATTTGAAGGCCGTCTCCAGCTCCGCCTTCTCCTCCTCCGTCAGCTCGTCCAGGCTGCGGAGCTTCGCCAGGGCGGGACTGCCCTTCCGGATGTACGCCAGGGCCTTTTCCGCGTAGGTTTTTTCCTTGGCGACGGTGCCCCCGGGGCCCGCGTCGATGACGAAGTCCTTCACATCCAGCACATAGTATTGCACGTCGTCCGGAATATACTGCATCAGCTCCCGGAGCTCCTTCCGGACCTCTTCACACTTCTCCAGGGAAAAATTATCAAACAGCAGGTCCGCGTTACGCATCTGGCGGATGAGCTGCTCCTTCTGAACCACCGCCGGGATGGTTTTCAGGCGCGCCAACTTCTCCAGCATCTGGTCGATCTTCTTGGCCACATTTCCGAAGCCGTGGCGGATTTTTCGGATATCCTTCGCCGCCTGGGCCCGCTTGGGCACCTCGTCCTCGATCATGTAGATCATCAGATCAAAGTTCTTGACCTTCGCCGGGCCGCTCTCCGGAGGGAGCAGCGGCAGAATGTGCTCCCGGATCTCCTCCTCTTTTCCATCTGTGAAGCCGTCCCACTGCTCTGCGGTGCGGTACTTGCTGACAAGGGCCATGCGGTACTGGACCTCGACATCATCGTTGCAGAGGCCCCGCATCTGACAGATAAATCCATCCTTCAGCTCGTTCATATACCGCTCCTCAAAGGCGGTCCGGTTTCCATTTTCAATCAGCCCCCGCAGGATGCCCAGCTTTCTCTGGTTGATCAGTGCGCTCTGAGGAGTGATGGACCAGGCAGCCCCGTTACTCTTCTCATCGACGGTGGACCAGGTGTTTCTGGTTCGGAAATAGCTGAAATTATCGTAGTAATCAAAGATCAGAAAGCCCTGTTTGTCCAGCCCTGCGCCGTAGACGTCCGGACTGATTCGAGTGCCCCGCCCGACCATCTGCAAAAACTTGATTTTCGACTTGACGGGCTTGAAAAACACCAGATTCAGAACGTCCGGGACGTCAATGCCGGTGTCCATCATGTCTACGCTGACCACAACCTGGGGCAGCTGGTCCCGCTCCCCGAAGCTGTCGATCAGCCCCAGGTTGTTGACCACCTGGCTGTCGATGAGCTTACAGAACTCCATTCCGAGATAGGAGTACAGCAGCTGGAACCGCTCCACAATCTTCTCCGCCTCCAGGTGGCTGCGGGCGAAGATGATGGTTTTCCCCAGCCGGTCGCCGCCGTTGATCTTCAGGCCGTTTTTCATCAGATCTCCGAGCATGGCGTCAATGGTGCCCAGATGGATGACACGCCGGCTCCTGGTCCCCTGGGCGCTGATAACGGCGCCGCTGAAATCCTCCGTACCGTCCCCAGAGGCGTAGGTATCCTCGAATTTTTCCTTCTCCTCGCTAGAGAGGTCGTCGTAATAGACGCCCCGGCGGAGCGCGGCTGTGGTTCGATCCAGAACGGAGAAGCCCACCAGAAAACCGTCGTCAATGGCCTCCTCCAGCTCGTAGGCGTAGTCGGGGTGGCCGTTTTGCATCTCAAAGACCTGATAGGTGCTCTTGTTCTCGTCCCCCCGGGGCGTGGCTGTGAGGCCCAGCATCAGGGCGTCAAAGTACTGGAACAGCACGCCGTACTTCTTGAAAATGGAGCGGTGGGCCTCGTCAATGATGATGAGGTCAAAGCGCCCGCTGCTGAACTCCCGGGCGTCGCCGCTGATGAGGTTGATCATGGTCTGGTAGGTGGCGAAAATGATCCGGGCGCTGGCGTCCCGGCTGCCGCCCCCGCCGGTGTAGAGGGCGGTGGTCACGCTGGGGAGGAGGCGGTTGAAGTTCTTGTGGGCCTGCCGGACGAGGCTGGTGCGGTCCGCCAGAAACAGCACGTTCTTGACCCAGCTGGCCTTCATCAGCACATCCGTCAGGGCGATGGAGATGCGGGTCTTGCCGGTGCCGGTGGCCATGACCAGCAGGCTGTGGCGGCGGTTTTGGGAGAAGGCCTGGCAAGCGGCGCGGATGGCGTTTTTCTGGTAGTCCCGGTTGGTAATATTGTCGTCAATCTGGGGGCTGGTGATGTCCATCCGCGTCCCGGCCCGGAGTTGGAGCAGCTCCAGCTCCTCCAGGGAGTGGAACTGGAACACCCGGCGGGGCGGGTAGTCCAGCTGGTCTATCACGTAGATATGATAGCCGTTGGTGTAATAGACCACCGGCTGATAGCCGTATTTTCGGGAGAGCGTCTCCGCCATCCGGAGGCCCAGCTTGCGGCCCGCCACGATATTCTGGCTGGTGAGGGTGTACTCCACCACCGCCAGCGGGCGGCTGTCCCGGCCATAGAGGATGTAGTCGGCGCAGTCCCCGCCGTCCAGCAGCATACGGACGCCGGCGCTGCCGGGCAGCGGCTGATTTTCCTGCTCCACGATAGGCCACCCCGCCTCCCGCAGGGAGGCTCTCAAAAAGAGCTTTTTGTTTTCCTCTTCATCCCTTCGGAAGGCCACGTTAAATTTGACCTGCCGCATCCGGGGGGCGAATTTTGCCGCCACTGCGGGTTCTACCGTAACAGCCTTCCGGGCGGGCTCTGACGGGGGAACCGCCGGGGCCTTGGGCGCCGCCTGGGGCGGGACAAATTCGGGATAGTCCTCAACGAGTCCCAACAGAATACAGAACTCACCCACCAGGAAGTGCAGCTCCTCCAGCACCTTGTGGGATTCCGCCTGGGTCACCGTCCCGTCGTGGACCGCCACATTTCCCATCTTGCGGATGTAGTGGATGGTGCCCAGCAGCGTCGGGTCGTTCAGGTAATTCGTAAAACGGACGTCCTGCGTTATTTCAAATATGGTCCGGCTGGAGGCTTCCGCTTCCCCCACCAGAGAGATGTAGATCATCTTGACAATGTACTCAATGGCTTTCCGGGCCGCAGCGGCGCTGATGCTGGGCTTGTATACGACGAATTCCTCCGCCTCGGCACAGTATTCATGGAGTTTTTTCAGCTCGGGAAATGACTGTAAATAATCAAAATTCATACGTCTGCCTCCTTGGCCTCCTCTTTCTGCTACCCGAAATACTCCTGTATCAGCGATTTTTTCAGCAGCTCCAGCTTGTCCAGCGCCTGCCGAGCCGTCTGCTTCAACTGAACAATGCGTTCTATATACTGGTTGAATTCCATCATCTCCTCTTTTTCTGGGACAGGGAGCTTGATTGCATCCATCATTCGGCCCGTTATCTGATTTATGGTTGTGGTTGCGCCAGTTTTAATCTGACGCCGAAAGGCGTCCATTTGAAAGTAGGCCGTCAGATACGCATAATACGGGCTGCGAATAATCATCATAAACGCGCCAAAGGTCATTTTCTCTTTTAACCCTTTGATAAGCGCCGTTTTTCCGACTAGATTTGCACTCCCATTTCGAGAACACATCAGAATATCGTTTTCCTGCACCAATAGTCGATCTCGAATACTGCATTCAACGCGGACTATATCGGACAAGTCAAGCTCTCCGTTCTGTATATTGCTTGAGCGCAACACAATCACGCCGGTGTTTTGAGCATCCTCCGGCTTATAGGTCAGGCCGCAATAGTATTTCGCTACCTCGGAAAGAGCGGCAATTTTCAGCCCCTTGGGGTTCTGCAAGGGATCCCCAAACATCTCCACAAACCTCGCCTTGACCAGTTCATCCAGTTTGGCAAGCTGCTGTTTGCGTAGGGAGATCAGGCTGTTGACTCTATCCATTGATTTCGCAATGCTTTTTTGTTTTTCCAAGGATATCTCCGGTACTGGAAGCCCGGCAATCGTATCTATTTTAATTCCCTTGATTGTTGCACCCCGAGCCTGAGAGAGCAGATACTCCCGCTTCCCTTCAAGCCACCGGCAGAGATATTTTTTGTTCCAGTTCTCTTCATCAATATTCAGCAAAGCAACAATGTCTTGACTGACCGACATGGGAACCGCGTTAATTGAAACCTTTCCAATCCCAACACGGGTTCCAACCAAAATAGACTGCGCCGGAACAATTTTTGCTGCTGTTTCCGCGATCGCCCTGTCCGTAATCCAATCCATCGCGGCAGAACCATCCAAAATACTGCCATTCAAAGAAACAGTAGTAATCCAAGGAATATCGCCCTGGAAGTAAGCGGGCTCCTTTTTATTCGGCGTCCCGCCTGATTGAAAAGTGCATATATCCCCTAATTTCGCCATCATACCACCTCCTCCATCATCCGGGGCGCTCATTCAAAGTATTCCTGCATCAGTGATTTTTTCAGCAGCTCCAGTTTGTCCAAGCTCTGCTGGATGGTCAATTTAGTCTGCTCCATTTTCAGGACTGATTCTGAAAACTGTTGCTGCAACTCCATTGGCGGAACTTTAATCAAAGTGCTTTTAACCAAATCCGAATTCAGATTTTTTACTGTAGCACCGTTAACTTTTTCAGAAAACTGACTCTGTACTTCAAAATCGCGAATCGCATAGTACAGATACAAGGGATGAAAAGTCGCTAGATAGTCTGATATAATCAGCCAGCCATCATGGACACATCCATCAATATTCAGTATGTACGGCCGGCCGAAGCTCATGGAGTTCGATAGGATAAAATCGCCTTTATAGACATATCTTGATTTTTTCGCGCCTTCTAAAGTGATTTTTTCTTTTGTGTGCTCAATATACAGTGAATTTTCCGGCACATCACCAATTTTTATCCAGTTTACTCCATCTATATCCTCGGTAACATATGCAGAAATCGGGCGGGGCGAAGCGCCACGAGAGACTGATACCATGTTGCCAAGCTTATCTTTTGGCGTACATGCAGAAAACATCTCCACAAACCGTGCCTTAACCAGTTCATCCAGCTTGGCAAGCTGCTGTTTGCGGAGGTGGAGTAATGTGGTAACTTGATCCAATACACGTGCGGTTTCGCGCTGTTTATTCAGAGAAGGAATGGGAATCTCTATTTTTTCTAAATTTTTACGACTGATACGAGTACGTGTCGTGCCTGTAAGAAACTGCTGCAACTGCTCAAAATATTTGGAGGACTGGGTAAAATTGATAAAAAACTGACTATCTATTACTTCCGGATTTAACCGGATAATCGTGCAGTCCACCGCAGTAATTGCTTTCCCCATCCGGTCAGGGACAACACAGGCTCTGCCAACTGGGTCGGGAAGCCTGGAAATTAGAATATCACCAGGCAGTACCTCCGTACAATTTAACTGTGAAAAAGTCTGTTCACTAATGTATTTTGCGCGGTTCACCTTATCAAGATATGTTCCAACGCCAATATTACCTGTTTGAATCAACCGGATACCAGATGTAGACTGATCCTTTGATTCAATCCAATTCCCATCCCCTACAAAATTAGAAACCGACTTAATTGTCGCCATCACACCATCCCCTCCAGCTCCTTCAGCCCCTTTTGGATCTCCTCCTCCAGCGCGTACAGATCGGCGAAAATCTCGCTGGTGGGCGGGTACTCCACGGGCACGTACTCAGTCTTTTTATACTTGTTGATAGACAGATCGTACCCATTCCCCACAATCTCCTCCTTGGGCACCAGGAAGGACTGCTCTGTCCGCTCCCGGCTCTCCTCGCCGGCCAGGTTGTGGAACCGGGCGATGATATCCGGGATATCGCTGGCCTCCAGCGGCGTGCGCTTGTCGTCCAAGGAGAAGCCGTCGCACGCCATATCGTAGAACCACACCTTGTCCGTACCGCCGTAGCCGGTTTTGGTGAAGATCAGAATCCCGGTGGACACCCCGGCGTAGGGCTTGAACACCCCGGAGGGCATGGAGATCACCGCCTCCAGGCGCTGGTTCTCCACCAGCTCCTGCCGGATGGCCTTGTGGGCCTTGGTGGAGCCGAAGAGAACGCCGTCGGGTACGATGGAGGCGCAGCGCCCGCCGGTCTTCAGGGCCTTCAAAAACAGCGACAGGAACAGCAGCTCCGTTTTCTTTGTCGCGGTCAGCGCCAGCAGATCCTTGGCGATGGTCTCCTTGTCCAGACTGCCGGTAAAGGGCGGATTTGCCATGATCAGAGAATATTCCTCCCGGTGGAAGTTTTCCCCGGAGAGGGAATCCATCCAGGTGATATTGGGGGCCTCCACCCCGTGGAGCATCATGTTCATCGCGCCGATGCGCAGCATGGTCTGGTCCGTGTCGAAGCCGGTAAACATATTGCCGGTATAGTGCTGTTTGTTCTCCGTCCGCATCAGCTCTGTGGCGTAGTGGTCCTTGATGTACTGGGCGGCGGCGCAGATAAACCCGGCGGAGCCCATAGCGGGGTCGCAGACCGTATCCTCCAGGGTGGGCCGCATCAGCTCCACCATCATGCTGATGATGTGGCGGGGAGTACGGAACTGGCCGTTGGTGCCGCTCTGGGCAATCTGGGAGAGCAGGTACTCGTAGACGTCGCCCATGATGTCCTTGTTGTTTAAATCCAGTCCGTCCAGGGCGTCCACCACCCGCACCAGCACCCGTGCGGTGGGCACCAGGAACAGCGCGTCCTTCATGTACTTGGAGAAGGCGGTGTCCCGCCCGGCGGTCAAATCATTTTTGATAAAGGGAAATACATTGTCCGTCATATTCCGGAACATGGCCTCCGCCTCCATGTGGCGGAATTTGCTCCAGCGGCAGCTCTGATGGGCCTCGTCAAAGGCGGGGTCCACCACCGGCATGTCAAACACCGCGGCGTTGGCCTCCTTGCGCAGCTCGTTGTCGTCGAGGATTTTGATGAACATCAGATAGGTGATCTGCTCGATCACCGTTAAAGGGTTGGTCATGCCGCTGGACCAGAAAATATCCCAGATGTTGTCGATTTTCGACTTCAGTTCTCCTGTTATCATTGCGCCAGTTCCTCCTTTATAACTGAGATGGTACTAGATGCTGTTATTTTTGATGGAAATATGGTAACACTTTTTTTCAGGATTGTAAATACATTGGCAACACCGCACAGAGCAAAATGTGCATAGGAAAAATGTGGTAAAATTGGCGCATGAATAAACAGATAAGCCTATCGGGTCTGATGGACGAACTGTCGCAGGCGCGAACAAAGAATATGGCTTTCAATGTACCGTTTTTCAAACAAGCCCTAAAATTTATTTTTGACCTCCGAATTTTGCGCGACCTTCGGGACCACCTGCTCCTCTCTATGGAACACATACCCACACACACAAGCGAAGTCGTCAATTTACAGCCCCAGCTTGCCAACGATCCCCTGCAACGCTTTACGAACGGGGGAATCCGCGGGGAGCGTCACAGTGGGACGGCCATCGCAATCGTACTGGTAAACCAGATCATCGTGGGGAACGATTCCCAGCAGCTCCAATCCCTGCTTTTCAATTTCCTCCCGAGTTCCCTCATTCAGCTCCCCATTAGGCGCGCGGTTGACAATCAGCACCACACGCTCTGTTTTCAAACACAGCTCCTTAATGAGCTGTGCGATCC
>JAAWUC010000023.1 GCA_022804995.1 Oscillospiraceae bacterium | reverse complement strand
TTTTGCAGCCAGCACGCCTTTTTGCTCAACACATACATTACCACATCAGTTTCTGTTTTTCAACACTTTTTTCAGAAAAAATCCAGGGATTTCCTCCTTGACAGAAAAGTACGCTTTCTTGCAGGACCGCATTTGAAAAACAGGAGGAAGACACCATGAAGAAAAAAGCATCCCATTTAACGGCGCTGCTGCTGACCCTGGGGGCAGTGCTCTGCTTCGCCGCCGGCGCTGCGGCGGCTGACACGCTCCAGGCCATCACCGCCTACCTGGACCCCGGCATCACCATCACCTTTGACGGCGAGGCCAAGACCCTCACGGACGCCAAGGGTGCCAGAGTCTATCCTATCACTTACAATGGAAGTACCTATCTGCCCGTCCGGGCCGTGGCCGATTTGGCGGGGCTTGAGGTAAATTGGGACCAGGCCACCAAGACCGTCCATCTGGGCAAAATGTCCACCGACGTGGATTTGATCGACACCTATGAAGCCTATGACATCAGCGATGGTAAGCAGGTTCGGAGCGTTGACAAAAAGGAAACGGATATTTCTGGAATTCACTGCTCCCATTGGCTGCAAGTCCACCAGGTCTCCATGGACCAAAAAGGCACTATTCAGTATGCTTCCCTTAACGTCCTTGGAAAGTATGAGACGCTTACCTTCCAGTACTATGCGGAGAAGGATGTCATTCTGCGGGTACTGGGTGACAATGACTCGGTTCTGTTTGAGCGTGAGGTCCCCGGCGGCCAGGTTGCCCAGACTGTCACAGTTCCCCTGCTCAAAACCACTCAGCTCACCTTCCAGACGGAAAAGCTGCTGGCTCTGTCGGCGTTTGAAAGTGGCGGAGACACCTACATCTTCGACGCCAAGCTCTCCTAAAATCTCATCAAGGAGGGGACCTGCCCGCGGGCAGGCCCCCCTTTTTACAGCCTTCAGACCTCCTTGTCCTCCACATCGGTGGATGCGGCCTTGGCCTCGCTCTGCACCTCCTGCTTGGGCGCGGCGGCAATCTTTCCGCCCACGACCCCCGCCAGCAGGGCTCCCAGGTCCACCCCGGTGGACTCCTTCATGCCGTCCACAATCTGGGCGGCGGAGTTCATCACGTCCTTCACCAGACGGGTGGAGTTGCCGTCGCCGTACATGACGATCTTGTCCGTCTGGGCCAGGGGCGCGGCGGCGTTCTTCACCACCTCTGGCAGGGCCGTCAGGTACATCTCCAGCACCGACGCCTCGCCCATCTTCTTCTGGGCCTCCGCCTTCTTCTCGATAGCCTCCGCCTCGGCCAGACCCTTGGCCCGGATGCCCTCGGCCTCCTGCTCCATGGAGAAGCGGGTAGCCTCCGCCTGGACCTTGGCGGCCTCCGCCTGCTTAGCCACGTCGTAGGCCTTGGCGTCCGCCTCCGCCAGCCCCCGGGCCTTTACGCCCTCGGCCTCCTGCTCGGCGGCGAAGCGCAGGGCCTCCGCCTGGGCCTTCTGGGCCTCGGCCTCCTTGGCCGCCTCGTAGGCCTTGGCCTCCGCGTCCCGCTGGCGGCGGATGAGCTCGGCCTCCGCCTCCTGCTGGGCCTTGTACTTCATGGCGTCGGCCTGCTTGCGGACCTCGGCGTCCAGCTGCCGCTCCTTGAGGGCGATCTCCCGCTCGGCCAGCTCCGCCTCCTTCTCCTTCCGGGCGATGTCGGCGCTGACCCGGGTGACCTCGATGGTCTTGCGCTGGGTCTCCTGCTGGATGGAGTAGGCGGCGTCGGCCTCGGCCTTCTTGGAGTCGGCCTTAACCTTCATCTCCGCCTGCTGGATGGCCAGGGCCGCGTCCTGCTCGGCAATCATCTTCTCCGCCTGGACCTTCACCGCGTTGGCCTCCTGCTGGGCCTGGGAGGTGGCGATGGCGATGTCCCGCTGGGCGTTGGCCTTGGCGATCTGGGCGTTCTTGCGGATTTGCTCAACGTTGTCGATACCCATGTTCTCAATGGTTCCGGCGGCGTCCTTGAAGTTCTGGATGTTGAAGTTGACGACCTCCAGCCCCAGCTTCCGCATATCGGGGACCACGTTCTCGGTGATCTTCCGGGCCACGCCCTGGCGGTCCTGGACCATCTCCTTGAGGCCCACGGAGCCGACGATCTCCCGCATATTGCCCTCCAGCACCTGGGTCACAAGGCCCACCAGCTCCTCGGGCCGCTTGCCCAGCAGGGCCTCGGCGGCCAGCTTGAGGAGCTCCGGGTCGGAGCTGATTTTCACGTTGGCCACGCCGTCCACGGTGACATTGATGAACTCGTTGGTGGGCACCGCCTCGCTGGTTTTCACGTCCACCTGCATGATGCGCAGGGAGAGCTTATCCACCCGCTCGAAGAAGGGCACCCGCCAGCCCGCCTTGCCGATGAGGATGCGCTTGCGGCCCAGGCCGGAGATGATGTACGCGGTGTCCGGCGGCGCCTTCAGGTATCCCATGAAGAGCAGCAGCAGGACCAGTACGACGATCACAGCGATGGGAAGAATGGTCAGAATCATGTTCAGCGGCATAGTTTCTCCTCCTTACTCAATATCCCTTTCTGTCTGCTTCTATACAGAGTATAACCCCGGCCGGGTCCCTGTGTCAAAGGGAGATTTCGGAAATTTCTGCCAAGGTGTCAAAAAACGAGACTCCTACCTTACGGTAAAAGTCTCGTTAAAATCTTTGTCAGAGATCTCCGCGCGTCCCGGGCCCCCGGTAAGGGGAACCGTATTGTCGGTGCGCGCCCTGGCCGGCATCAGCGCCGCCTGGGGAACTACTCCCTTTTGACATTGTTATCATACCATATCCCGGGGCGGTTGACAATCGACATATTGACAAAATTTTAACATGAGTTTTTGGTGGTTTTGCGGAAGCATCAGTTGAAAAAACGAAGCTCCTTTTGCCTTTTAAGTTTGCTTATTTCTGCGGCAAACATAGTTGTAGTTCCTATCCCAACTTTTATATTTAATCTTGGTGTCTTGTCAAGTCAATCCAAATTGCAGGACGAATACCTAATATTTCACTTATGTCGTCGCTTGTAACAGATAGTAATTTCGCCCATGGGCTAATCTTTGCATATCCTGTACCGCTTTCGGTCCGTATCCACCACATACATTTACGTTTAGACGAAGAATAATCATCACCATCTTTAAAACTATAACTACGACCACGGGCTTGAACGCTCGTATAGCATGTTACACCTCTCTCATATGCGTAGCGAGTCGCTTTTCCTTCTTGCCTACCAGTTTGAGCATATGTAGGAAGGAACACTTTATCTATAACGTAAGAATCGTTGACAGGAATTTCAGTATCAGAAATAATTGCTTTTTCAGAATCATTAAACGCCTCATCGTAAAAATCTTGGTTGAGCCAGGATCTTAAGTCGCAATTCTCCCATGTAACATCAACTTTTTCATCATTATAGGGTCTTCCATCAATAATTTCATTGCACAAAAGAAGAACTTTATTATCCTCTTCATTGACTTCCAGAACGCGCCATTCAATATCGTTATAGCGATAATTTCCGTTATTGTCGTACCCCATAATATATTGCCCAAACTTGATCATATCCCCTACTGCATAGCTGCGGTTTTTAATGTTTTCGACTTTTCTCTCGGCTTCATCTGGCAATACCTCTACCATCATTTCTATTTTTCCCTCTATATTTTTTAATTCAGTACACCCAGAAAGCAGGATAAAAAAAGCAAATATTATTATCAAAATACAGACCAGCTTTTTCACTTTCTACCTCCATTTTTCTTTTGAAGTCAGAATTCAGTTCTCCAGATACCGCATGAGGATCGCGGCGGTTTCACTCCGGGCGGCGTAGCCCTCGGGGTTCAGCCGCCCGCTGGCGTCGCCGGAGAGAATCCCCTTCCCCGCGGCCCAGGCCATGGCCTCCCGGGCCCAGGAGGCCACCGCCTCCCCGTCGGAGAAGGCGGAGAGGTCCCCCGCCGCCTCCAGCTCTGTCCCCAGGGAGGCGCACCGGTATAAAATCACTGCCAGCTGCTGCCGGGTCAACGGAGCCAGGGCCCCGAAGGTCTCTCCATCAAACCCGCCGGCAATCCCCAGCTCGTAGGCCCAGCGCACTGCGTCTCGGTACCAGGCCCCCACCGGCACATCCCGGAAGGGCAGCTTCCCGCCGCCGGGACGGGGGCTCCCCGCCGCGCGGTAGAGAGCGTCCAGCAGCTCCGCCCGGCTGGCGTTCTCCCGGGGGCGGAAAACAAAGCCCTCCTCCGCCTCCATCAGCCCCCGGCCGCACACGTAGTCCACAGCCTCGTGATACCAGGCCCCTGCCGCCACGTCGGCAAGCATTGCCGCCGGACAGACGGAGGGCTCCGGCGACTCCCCCCGGGCCAGGGTCCCCAGGTCGAAGTCCAGACCAACGGTATTGGCCGCGTAGTCCGACGCTGTGACATACAGGTGTTCCGGCAGCTCCTCCGGCCCGTCGAAGCCCAGACGGAGAACATAGGTTTTTCCGGCCTCCTCCGGGGCAAAGAGCAGCTCCGCCAGGGGCTCCTCCCCCTCGCCGTAGACGGCGGCGCGGGCCAGATACTGTTCGTCGCGGAGGGTGATGACCAGCGTCTCCCCGCCCTCCTCAGGCAGGGTTCGCGCCAGCTCCGCCGCCTCCGTACCGCTCCAGGCGTCTCCGGCGGCGGGGTCATCCAGCCCGGCCAGGATTGTGGGCGCTGTGCCGTCGATGGTTACGGGGAAGCTCCACTCCAGCCGATCCCCGTAGTCCTCCGCCGTCAGCCAGGCGTAGTCCCCCTCTCCGTGGGCGGCGTAAGCCGCCTCCATCTCCGTGTCGCTGTCCAGCCAGGCGTAAAATTCCACCTGGACGGTGGTCCCCTCGGGCAGGGGCTCCCCGTCCCGGCCGGTGCCGTCCCAGAGGAACAGTCCGCTGGAGGCGGCTGCCCCGTTCACCATCCCCGCCCGGGGCAGCCAGGGGGTGTCGTCCACAGCGCAGATCTCCCCGTCCGCCTCCCTGCGCACCAGCATAATCAGATGGGCGGCGTTGCGCAGGAGCACCGGCTCCACCGCGAACAGACTGCCGCCGCTGTACAGGGAGTCCGGATTTTCCGTGGAGATCGCGCCCCGGCGGTCCCCCCAGGGGGTGTATCCCCAGGCGTTCTCCCCCAGAAGGAGGGCGCTCTCCGGGTCAAAGCCGTCCTCCCCGCCGGTGATATACACCAGATTGGCCCCCAGATCGATGGGCAGCTCTTCGCGCCAGTCCCCCTCGCCGCCGGTTTCCGCCAGGAAGTCCAAAACCTCCCGGTTGGTCACCGGCTCCAGGATGGGCGCGGCTTTCCAATCGCCGCAGAAGCCCAGGAAGGCGGCGTGCAGGGGGCCCGTCTCCTCTCCGCGCAGATGGATGTATCCCTCGGTGAAAAAGCCGTTGGGGAAGATCTCCCCCAGCTCCTCAAAGGCCTCCGGGCGGACTTTGAGGGTGACGGAAGCCTCGCCGCTCCCGCCGGCGGGGAGCTTCACTGTTTTATCGCCGGAGATCTCCACCCGATCCGTGATGTCCAGGGCCGTCAGGGCGCTGTAGGTCCGCCCGTTCTCCTCCGTCCAGGCGTCGGTAAGGACCTGGGCGTCCACCGTCAGCTCCAGGGGCTGATCCGTCAGGTTTTGGATCTGGAGGACGGCGGTAAAGCTGCCGTCCCCGCTCTCCCCCAGCTCCAGCAGGGGATTTTCAATCACCGCTCCGGCGGACAGGGCCGCGTCCTGGTTCACCAGACCGGCCCCCTGCCGCCGGGGGGAGAGGGGCAGCTCGTTTTCGTCCAAGATGATCTCCGCCGTGGAGGCCAGCAGGTCCAGGGCCAGCCGGCCCCGCTGGGCCCGCGTCAGCTCCGGGCGGCGCTCCCGCAGGGCCTGGAGCACTCCGGCGGCAATGCCCGCCGCGTTGGGGGAGGCCATGGACGTACCGCTCATCTGGAGGTAGGCGGCGTCGTCCTCCGCCCCGGCGGAGAGCACGGAGCCGCCGGGGGCGGTGAGCATGGGCAACAGCCGCAGATCCGAGGTGGTCCCCCAGGCGGAGTACTCATAGATAGCGGGAGTCTCGTGGAGCGTCTCTATGTAGGCGTCCTCCCGGACCATCAGGGTGTTCTCCCCCTTCTCCGCCAGCTCCAGCAGGGCCGCGCCCGCGGCCTGGGAGACGATGGCGCAGGGGATGGGCAGGTCCTCCACCGAGGGGATGACGCCCCCGGGGACGTTGTTGTAGACCAGGCAGGCCGCGGCGCCTGCGGCGGCGGCGTTCCGGGCTTTTTCCGTGAAGGTGATCTCTCCCCGCTCCACCAATGCCGCCGCTCCGGTGACGTCCAGGCCCTCGTAGTCCGCCGCCGTCCCCACGCCGCCTACCGGCACAAACCGCAGCTCCTTGTCCGCCAGCGTCTCCAGGGAGGGGACGCTCATGCCCTCGTCCGGGTCGCCGTCCACGAAGGCCCAGCGCTGTCCTCCGGCCAAAATGCCGCCGGTGCTCTGGCGGACCATGGCGTCCGCCGCCGCCACGGACACCGCCCCCCGGTAGGTCCCTGGGGAACTGGCGGAGCCGTAGTCGGCGTAGCCGGCGGAGGGCAGAGGGACGCCGGCGGCCTTCTCCGTGACCACGGTTCCGGAGTTGCCGGCGGCGCAGAACACCAGTACCCCGTCCTCCTCCAGCCGACGGAAGATGTCCCCGTAGATCTCCTCCAGGATCTCATCCTCGGTGAAGCCGTTGTCGGTGCCCAGGGACAGGTTGATGATATCCGCCCCCAGCTGATAGGCGTCCTCCATGGCCCGGAGGATCACCGCGTCATCGGCCCGGCTGTCCTTCCCGTCGGTGAAAACCTTCATAAATACCAGCTGCGCCGCCGGGGCCGCGCCGGTGAACACAGGGGCTCCGTCCTCCCCCGGGGCGTACCCGGCGGCAAGGGCGGAGACGTGGGTGCCGTGGTCCTCCTGGGCGGACACGTCGGCGTCCCGCCCGGCGTAGTCATAGACAAAGGGGAGCTTTGCCGAGATGTAGCGCCCCCGGGCGCCGCCCCCGGCGGTGAAGGCGCTGACATCCTGCCGGGAGAGGACCGGGTGCTCCGTCAGGCCGTAGTCCCCAAAGACCTCGTGGCTCACCCGCAGGCTGTCGTCCAGCACGGCGATGACCACCCCGTCCCCGCTGTACTCTGTGGACTGTGCGCCCATCACCGGGAGGCTGTTGGTGGCGGTCAGGGGATCGCGGATGGCGGCGGAGCGGGTGTGGGACCGGCTGCGGCCCACGCCCGCGATGCCCGCCGACTCCTCCAGGGCCCGCAGAACGTTCTCCGGGGCCTCGATGGCCGCGCCGGAGAACAGTGCGCCGTAGGACCACAGTGTCTCCGTCCCCGGCAGGGCGGAGAGCAGCGCCGTCAGGTCCCCGGCGGCGGCGTCCTCCTCAAAGACCACCACAGCCCGGACGGGTCCGTCCCCCGCCGGGGCCTCCGCCGCCCGGACCGGCGGGCACAGCGCCCCCGCCAGCCCAAGGGCCAGCAGCAGTGCGAAAAAGCGTCGTATATTGTTCATGGATGGGTTCCTCCTCTGTCCAGGGGTGTGGCTCTATGATACCACATTCCCCGATAAATGCAAGACGGGAAGAATTAGCACTCTATTTTACTGAGTGCTAATGTTTACAGAAAGGTCACAGGATCCATAAGATTTGTTCACACCCCCGGACTATGATAGGGGCAAATAAAAACAAGGAGGAACCTGTTATGTTTGAACTGATGCCTTTTGCACAGACCAGAGCCATGGACGCCTACGATCCCTTCCGGAGCTTTGACGAGCTGACCCGGAGCTTCTTTGGAGCAGACGGACCCGGCCTCTTCCGCACCGACGTGCGGGACACCGGGGACACCTATCTGGTGGAGGCGGATCTGCCGGGGGTAAAGAAGGAGGACATCCATGTGGATATCGACGGCGACCGCCTGACGGTCAGCGCTCAGCGGGGCGGTACCAAGGAGGAGCGGGCCAGGGACGGCAGCTATATCCGATGCGAGCGGAGCTGCGGAAGTTTCTCCCGGAGCTTTGATATCTCGGGCGTCCAGGCGGAGGGCATCTCCGCCGCCTACGACAACGGGGTGCTGACGCTGACCATGCCGAAGAAGACGGCGGCAGTTCCAGCCTCCCGGCGGCTGGAGATTCAATAGAACGAACAAGGGGCGGCCTCAACGAGGACCGCCCCTTGTCTGTCAGAGCATCTCGATATAGGCGTCCCGCTCCGCGCCCACGGAGACGTACTTGATGGGGCAGCGCACCGCCTCCTCCAGGCAGGCGATGTAGTCCAGCGCCGCTTTGGGCAGCTCCGTCTTCTTCCGGCACTTGGAGATATCCCCAAACCCGGGCAGAGTCTCATACACCGGCTTGGCCCGCTCCAGCCTCAGGCCGGAGGGGAAGTCCGTCACCCGCTGGCCGTCGATCTCGTAGGCCGTACAGACGGGAATTTTCTCCAGATAGCCCAGCACGTCCATCTTGGTCAGAGCAATCTCCGTGGCCCCCTGCATGGCCACGCCGTAGCGGCTGGCCACCATGTCGAAGCCGCCCACCCGCCGGGGCCGGCCGGTAGCCGCGCCGTACTCGCCGCCGGCCTCCCGGAGCCGGTCCGCCTCCTCGCCGAAGAATTCGCAGGTGAAGGGTCCCTCCCCCACACAGCTGGAGTACGCCTTCATGATGCCGGTGGTGCCGTCCAGCTTCCAGGCGGGGATCCCCGCGCCGATGGGGGCGTAGGCGGCGATAGTGGAGGAGCTGGAGGTGTAGGGGAAGATGCCGAAGTCGATGTCCCGCAGGACCCCCAGCTGGGCCTCAAAGAGAATGCTTTTCCCGCTGCCGGCGGCGTCGTTCAGATAGAGGGAGGTGTCGGAGATATAGTCCAGCCAGGGTGTGCCGAACTCCCGCAGCCAGGCGAGGATCTCCTCCGGCCGGACGGCCTCGTGGCCGTAGCCCCGCTCCACCGTCAGGTTCTTCCACTCCGCCAAATCCGCCACCCGGCCCTCCAGCTGGTCCAGATCCCGCAGATCCCCCATCCGAAGGGTCTTTTTCATATACTTGTCCGCGTACACCGGCGCGATGCCACGACGGGTGGAGCCGAACTTCTTCCCTGCCAGCCGGTCCTCCTCCAGACAGTCCAGCAGCTTGTGGTAGGGCAGGCAGATGGTGGCCCGGTCACTGATGCGCAGCGTCTCCGGGGTGATGGCGATGCCGCCCCGGCGCAGCCGCTCCGCCTCCTGGCACAGGTGCTCCAGATCCACCACCATTCCTGGGCCCAGCACGTTTACCGTGCCGTCCCGGAGGATGCCGGAGGGCAGGAGGTTGAGGATAAACTTCCCCTTGTCGTTGACCACGGTGTGGCCGGCGTTGTTGCCGCCCTGGTAGCGGACCACTACGTCGTAGCGCTCGCTGAGCAGGTCCACCATGCGGCCCTTGCCCTCGTCGCCCCAGTTGATGCCCACGATTGCTGTTAACATGCTTTCGACCCCCAAAAATCGGTAAATTTATCGCTTTACCGCGGGAAATTCCCACAGCGTTCATCAGCATATCACATATGAGGCGGAAACACAAGCGCCGCGCCGGCTTTTCCGCAAAAATATTCCACCCGGACTGCGCAGGCTCAATCCTCTCCCAGTACGTAGGCGATCAGCAGATCGATTGTCTGATGGATCCCCTCAATGTGGGTCCGCTCCATGCCGTGGCTGCAATAGACCGCCATGCCGAAGGCCCCTGTTTTCAGGTCGCTTCCGCCCTTGATTGCCGCGTCGGCATCTGTGCCGTACATAAAAAAGGTATCCACCGCGTATCGGAGCCCCAGCTTCTCCGCCATGCGTATCAGCCGGGAGGTCAGCTCATAGTCATAGGGCGCCCGGTTGTCCTCGGCGCAGATGCTGACGGCGTACTCATTTCCATCGCAGTCGGGGCCGATTAGGCCAATGTCCAGCGCCACAAACTCGCTGACGCCGTCGGGTACATAGGACCCGCCGATGCCCACCTCCTCCCCGTAGGGGAAGGCCAGAATGGTTCGGTATTTGGGCCGGAGCTGATGCTCGGACAGGTACTTGAGCATGGTGAAGCAGCAGGCCACGGCGGCCTTGTCGTCGATAAAGCGGGATTTCAAAAAGCCGCTCTCAGTAAACTGGCAGCGCGGTTCCGGGGAAATCGGGTCGCCGTGGCGGATGCCGAGCTTTACGACGTCCTCTTTGCTGGAAACCTTTTCATCCAAAAGGATCATCATGCTGTCCTCATTTCGCTCCATCGTCCGGCACTCCTTGAAGACATGGATGGAGTGGGCCTGACAGGTCATCAGACCGGTGTATGTCTTTCCCTCCCGGGTGTGGATGCGCACGGTCTCACCCTCCAAACTGGAGAGGTTCGGACTGCCCAGCAGCCGGATGCGGATTGTTCCGTCCTCGGCAATCCGCCTGACCACCAGGCCAACCGTATCCAGGTGGGCGCCGACCATGACCGTCTTGGAATTGTCCTGTCCCTCCAGCGTGATGTAGGCGGTGCTTTTGTTGTCAAAGGCGACCTCGTATCCCAGGGAGGCGGCCAGCTCCTGGATTACGGGGTTCATCTCCACATAGTAGCCGACAGGGCTGGGGATGTTGACCAGCTTCTCAAAGCAGCGGATGGTGAAATCTTGATCAAACGTATGGTACATAAGCGATCTCCTTTACAAAATGTTGCCGGAGAACCGTCTCGCGGCGAGGACATGCGGGATAATTTTTGAAATTAAAGCAAACGCTTTAAAAGCAATCTGATTATACTATAGTTCTTGCCGGATGGAAAGAGAAATTTTTGCAGCTGGGGATATCTGCCTGTGGAGACACCGGTTACGGCGAAAAAGAGAGTGGAATTGTACGCCCTGTATGGACAAAAGCACCGTTGTATGGTAAACTTTAGATCTGTCGGATTTTGCGGAAATACCCGCCTCAAGCCGCGATAAGGAAAATGAAAGTTGGTGCTTTTTTGGATATTCTGGAGAAAATCAAAGCGCAGTACGCCTCCTCCAATAAGGTGAGGAGGCGTATTGCCGACCTTATTCTGGAAAACCCCGCCAAGTGCTGCTTCTACTCCCTGAAGGAGTTTGCCTCGGCGGCCAGCACAACCCAGGTTACGGTTCTCAACTTCTGCCGGGATCTGGAAATCGGCAGCTTTGTGGATTTGAAGAAGAGCTTGCAGGGACACATGCTGACCTGGATCTCCCCTGAGGAGCGGAAAAAGCTGGCCGTCAGCCAGAGCACCAGCCAGAAGGAGCTGCTGACGCAGGTGGTGGAGGCGGATCTGCGGGCAATCCAGCTCACCATGGAGGAAAACAGCTTGGAGGATGTTCTGAAATTTGTGGATCTCCTCTACCGGGCGAAACATGTCTACTTGGCGGCCCACAACGCCAGCAGGCCGCCGGCCTACTATTTTATCCGCAGAATGGCCTGGGCCGGAAAGGAAGTCACCATGCTGGACATGGAGGACCACCACAGGATCTTTCTGATGCTCTCCAGCCACAGCCGGGAGGACACGCTCCTCACCGCCATCTCCTTCTCCCCCTACAGCCCCTGCACCCTGGCGGCGGCCGGCTTCTGCCAGTCGGTGGGCATCCCGGTGGTGTCCATTACGGACCTTCTCACCTCCCCACTGACGGAGAGCTCCTGCGTATCGCTGCTCTGCAACATGACGCAGATGGGCTTCACCAGCTCCGCCGCCGCTATGCTCTCGCTGATAAATGTTCTCTCCATGCTTTATGCGTATGAGGACTCCCAGCAGTCCTCCGAGACCCGGGAGGAACTCCCCGAAATGAGCCGCCGCTTTGACGATTTTTTCTCGGATTCTTTTTAAGACAGACGGCCGGCGTACCAATATATGAAAAAATGCGATTCCCTTCAGAGACACGATTTTGAAGGAGCCGCATTTTTTTCTTGCAATTTTCGAATATGTTTGCTATACTTTTTATTGCAACATGAAGTTAACACTATAAACTGTTGCTGAATTTTGTGCAAGGAGGAAGCATGATGAAGAAGACCATCCACAAATTGCTCGCTCTCACCCTCGCTTTTTTGATGGTGGCTGCCCTGACCGCCTGCGGAGGCGGCGGTGGGGACGCCCCCTCTCCGGCCCCCTCCGGTGACGGCCAGCCCGCCGCATCCGGAACACCCGCCGGCGGAGAGGGCGGCTATGCGGACCAGATTGTCATCTGCCGCAACGCGGACTGCATCGCCCTGGAGCCTCAGGCCGAGGGTATCAGCCCCACGGAGTCCACTGTCATGACCCAGATCTGGGAGAACCTGGTCAAGCCGGACAGCGAGGGCAACATCGTGGGCGCTCTGGCCGAGTCCTGGGAGATCAGCGACGACGGCCTGACCTACACCTTCCAGCTCAAGCCCGGCGTCAAGTTTAACAACGGCACCGATGTAACCGTGGAGGATTGGGCGTTCTCTCTGATTCGCGCCCGGGACTCCCTGACCTCCAGCTACGCCGCCCGCCTGGCCGACCTGGACACAGTGACCGGTGAGGGCAACACTCTGGTGCTGACCCTGAAGCGGCCCGCCGCCGATTTCCTGGCAAACCTGTGCATGTTCAACGCCGTGGTGGGCTCCAAGGCCCACTGGGAGGCTGTCGGCGAGGAGGAGTATGTCTCTGGTCCTCCTGTGGCCACCGGCCCCTACATGCTCAAGGAGTGGGTCCGCGAGCAGTACCTGATTCTGGAGGCCAACCCCTACTACCACGAGGAGGGCCTGCCCAAGACCAAGGAGATCAAGTACGTGGTTGCCGCCGAGGACAGCACCCGTGTGATGCAGATCCAGGCCGGGGAGGTGGACATCCTGACGGATGTGCCCTTCACCTTCCAGGATACCATAGAATCCACCTCCGGCGTGCAGGCCAACATCTATCCGAACACCCAGGTCCGCTACTTCATTCTGAATACCACCCAGGCCCCCTTTGACGACATCAACGTCCGCAAGGCCCTCTACAGCGGCATCAACAAGACCGAGCTGGCGCAGATTGTCATCGGAGAAAACGGCGCGCCCGCCGCAGGCATTGTCTCCGACGCTCAGGGGAAGTGGTATAACGACAGCCTGCCCCTAGACAGCTTTGACCCGGAGGCCTGCAAGCAGGCCCTCACGGATGCGGGCTATACACTGCCCATTAAGTTTACCCTCTCCTGCCGCGCCGGCAACGAGATATATGAGCAGACCGCCGTTATGCTGAAGTCCCAGCTGGATCAGGCCGGCTTCGAGGTGGAGATTGAGCGCCTGGAGGGCGCGGCCCTGTCCGACAAGTTCCAGTCCCTCAGCCACCAGGCCACCCTGCTCCAGTGGACCGACGATGTGTTCGATCCCTCCGGCGTGGTGGGATGGGCTGTGGAGTGGATTCAGAGCCGCTGCTACTACACCGGACTCCAGGATCAGGCCCTGGAGGATCTGTTCCATGAGGCCAATGTGGAGTTGGATCCGGACAAGCGTGTGGAGATGTACCACGAGATTCAGCGGCAGATTTACGAAAACGCCAACATCATCCCCCTGTTCCGCAACTCCATTATGTACGCAACGCAGAGCAATATCACCGGGCTGGAGGTAGATCCCTTCTCCAATTACGAGTGTATGTATCTGCAAAAGTCCCTCGGCTGATTTTTCCGCGGTCCAAGCTGCAAAATGACTGTATAAAGGGCTGGAAGGTAGGCAGCCGCTTTCCAGCCCTTCGCAATCTATCGGGAAAAAGAGGACCAATATGAACCAATTAAACTATATCTTTAAGCGCCTGCTGCAAATGATCCCGGTGCTCTTTCTGGTGACTGTGCTTACCTTTTTGATGCTGCGGCTCATTCCAGGGGATCCGGCCCGCCTTCTCCTCGGCGACAAGGCCCAGGAGGTGGCCATTGAGGCGCTGCGGGAGAAGATGGGGCTCAATGAACCCCTGATTACCCAATACTGGATTTACTTAAAGGGGCTGCTGCTGCTGGATCTGGGGACATCCCTCAAGTACCAGATGCCTGTGTCGGAGCTCATTCTCCAGCGCCTGCCCATCACCGTGATTCTTACGCTGGCCTCCACGGCTCTGGCCTGCCTGTTCAGCTTCCCCATCGGTTATATGGCTGGGCGGTACAAGGACCGCCTGCCTGACCAGATCGTCCGCACGGTAGCACTCATCAGCATCGCCATGCCCACCTTCTGGGTGGCGCTGCTGCTGATGCTGCTTTTTGGTGTGGTGCTGGGCCTGCTGCCGGTGGGCGGCTGGGGCATGACCTTCGGCGAGCATGTGAAGAGCCTGCTGCTGCCGGCCTTCACCCAGAGCCTGATGACCTCCGCTCTGGTGATCCGCAATCTGCGCAACTCCGTGGTGGACATCAGCCGCATGGACTATGTGGACTTCGCCCGGAGCAAGGGCATCACCGAGGGCCATGTCAAGCGGCGGCACGTCCTGCGCAACGCAATGATCCCAACTGTGACCCTAGTGGCCATGCGCATGGCCCACATGCTGGGGGGTAGCGTCATCATTGAGACGGTTTTCTCCCTGCCCGGCATTGGGCGGTTGATGATCGAGGCCATCAACGGCCGGGATTACAGTGTGATTCAGTCCCTGGTCTTTGTCTTTGCCGCGATGGTGCTGGTGGTCAACCTGCTGACAGATTTACTCTATTCCTTCCTGGACCCCAGGGTTACATTCGACTAAGGAGGCGGCTGTATGAAAAAGACTTCCAATCACCCCCAAAAGCGCCGGCTGCCTCTGTGGATGACCAGGGTGACATTTGTTGCCGGCGGGCTGATCGTACTTCTGATGATCATCGTCTCCCTGTTTCCCGCTGTCTTCGCCCCGTACGACCCGCTGGAGGTGGCCCCTGCGGCCCGCTTCATCGCGCCCTGTGTCGAGCATCCCTTCGGCACGGACTTCTACGGGCGGGACATCCTCAGCCGCGTGGTCTATGGCGCCCGGATCGATCTGCTCATCGGCGTTCTGGGCACGGCTATCCCGCTGGTTGTGGGCAGCATCCTGGGACTGCTGGCCGGGTACTACGGCGGCCTGCTGGACAGCCTGCTCATGCGGGTCAACGACGTGATGATGGCATTTCCCTTCACCATCCTGGTCATTATCATCATGACCATCCTCGGACAGGGAATGCAGAATATTTTTATCGCCCTGTGGCTGGTGGGCTGGATGTCCTATGCCCGGCTGGTGCGCAGTGAGGTGCTGGTGATGAAGAACGCGGAGTTCGTCCAGTCCGCTGTGGTGGCGGGCTTCACAAACGCTCGGATCCTCTTCCGCCATGTCCTGCCCAACGTGATCTCCTCCGCCGTGGTCTTTGCCGCCAGCGATATTGTCATGTGCATGATCACCGGCGCCAGTATGAGCTTCCTGGGACTGGGCATCCAGCCGCCCAGCCCGGAGTGGGGCGCGATCCTCAACGAGGGGCGGGGCTATATCAGCACCGCCTGGTGGATCACCTTCTTCCCCGGCCTGACCATGGCGCTGACCGGCGTGGGCTTCAGCCTTCTGGGCGACGGCCTGAGCGATTTCCTGCGCACGAAAGGACGGTGAGGCGGATGGAAAAGAAAAATGTCCTTTTGGAGGTCAAGGATCTGCGGACCTACTTCGTCTCCAAGCACGAGACCGTCAAGGCGGTGGACGGCGTCTCCTTCGTGATCCGTGAGGGAGAGACTTTCGGGCTGGTGGGCGAGTCCGCCTGCGGAAAGAGCCAGACCTGCCGCTCCATTTTGGGACTGCTCAAACCGCCCGGACGGGTTGTGGGCGGTGAGATTCTCTATAAGGGGCGGGACATCGTCAAGATGAACAGCGCGGAGCTGCGGAAGATCCGCGGCAAGGAGATCAGCGTGATCTTTCAGGAGCCCATGACCTCCCTCAACCCGGTGCTCCGCATCAAAAAGCAGATCTTTGAGGCATTTGAGGGATCCGATATGACCAAAAGCGAGAAGGAGGCCCGGGCCATTGAGCTTCTCAAGCTGGTGGGCATCTCCTCCCCGGAAACCAGGATCAACGAGTTCACCTACCAGTTCTCCGGCGGCATGCGCCAGCGCGCCATGATCGCCATCGCCCTGGGGGCTGGGCCCAAGCTCCTTCTGGCCGACGAGCCTACTACCGCCCTGGATGTGACGATCCAGGATCAGATCATGAAGCTCATCAACAACCTGAAGGATCAGCTGGGGATGAGCATGCTGCTTGTGACCCACGATCTGGGGATTATTGCCCAGATGTGCGACCGGGTAGCGGTGATGTATGCCGGACACATTGTGGAGATGACGGACACCGTCACCCTCTTCTCCAAGCCCCGCCACCCCTACACCTATGCGCTGATGGGCTCCCTGCCTGACGCCAGCAGGAGCGGCGGTCCTCTGGAAACCATCACCGGCTCACCTCCCAACCCCGCGGATCTGCCCGCCGGATGTCCCTTTGCCCCCCGGTGCAGGTATGCCCGGGATATCTGCCGGCGGGAGCCGCCTCCCTCTGCAGAGATCGAGCCCGGACACCTCACCGCCTGCCACTGCCTGGATGAGGTGATAAAATTCCCCGGCATCATCCCGGTACAGAACAGCGAAGGAGGGAGCAGATAGTGGCTGTACTCAAACTCAACTATGACCAGGCGGAGCGGATTCTGGAGCTCCAGGGCCTGCGCAAGTGGTTCGACATGAAATACGGCCTCGCGGACCGCCTGGCGGGAAAACCCCGGCAAGTGCTCAAGGCGGTGGACGGCGTCGATCTGACCATCTTCCGGGGGGAAAACCTGGGACTGGTGGGAGAATCCGGCTGCGGCAAGAGCACCCTGGCGAAAACCGTGCTCCGTCTCTATGAGCCGACTGCGGGCAAGGTCATCTTCCTGGGGACGGATATCTCCCACATCCGGGGGGAACAGCTCCGGGCCCTGCGCCCGGGCATCCAGATGATCTTTCAGGACCCCTACTCCTCCCTGAATCCCCGGATGACCGTCTATGAGGCCATCGAGGAGCTGCTGAAGGTCCACCGCAAGTGTCCGGAGAACGCCTGCCGGGACCGGGTGGCCCAGCTTCTGGAGATGTGCGGCCTGTCCATGGACGTAGCCGGCCGCTTCCCGGCGGAGTTCTCCGGAGGGCAGCGCCAGCGCATCGGAATCGCCAAGGCCCTGGCGCTGGAGCCGGCCTTTGTCATCGCCGATGAGCCTGTGTCCGCCCTGGACGTGTCCATCCAGGCCCAGATCATCAATCTGCTCCACGATTTGCAGAACCGTTTGGACCTCACGATTCTCTTTATCTCCCACGATCTGCGGGTGGTACACCACATCACCCACCGGGTCATGGTTATGTATTTGGGCAGTATGGTGGAGCTGGGTCCCACGGAGGAGATCTTCCAGCGCCCGCTGCACCCCTATACCCTGGTGCTGACTAAGGCGGCCCCCATTCTGGACCCCACCAACCGGAACCGGGAGTACGCCATCGAGGGAGAGACCCCTAGTCCCATCCACACCCCCAGCGGCTGCAAGTTCCATCCCCGCTGTGTTTTCTGCAAGGAGAAGTGCAAAAGGGAAACTCCGGCGCTGCGGGAGCTGGCCCCGGGCCGCTTCGCCGCCTGCCACTACCCCCTGGGGGGCGAGGGCTAAGAACCGGCGGACAAATCAAATTGAGGAGGATTCTGATATGCGTTTGGAAAATCTCACATGGCCTCATGTAGAGGAGTATTTCAGGAGCAGTGATATGGTGCTTATCGGCATCGGCAGCATCGAGTGCCACGGAAAGCACATGCCCGTGGGGACGGATACCATCATCCCCAACCACCTGCTGGAGAAGATTGAGCAAAAGAGCGATATCCTCATCTGCCCCACCATTCCCTATGGTTCGGCGGATTCCCTCTCCCCCTACCCCGGCACCATCGATCTGGGTGTCGATGTGCTCTACAGCCTGATGACCCGCGTGACCGAGAGCCTCTACCAGCACGGCGCGCGGAAGTTTGTCATTCTCAACGGCCACGGCGGCAACACCCGAACCCTCTGGCGGGTGGGCATGGATCTCCAGCGCAAGGGCGGGCTGATGGCCCTGCTCAACTGGTGGCTGATGGCCTGGGACATGGACCCAGCCTGGAAGGGCGGCCACGGTGGCGGTGAGGAGACGGCCGCTATTATGGGTATTGACCCTTCCCTCATTGACCACAGCTATATAGACGAGCCTCTGACGCTGAAGAATGTATCCGACGAGTTGGTGGCCACGGGCTTCAACAGCGTGCTCTACAAGGGCGTCTCCGTGGACATCCCCCGGATGACGCCCACCGTCACGGACAACGGCTGGATCGGACCGGACCACCCCAACACCGCCACAGAGGAGTGGGGGAGAAAGATGCTTCAGACCACGGCGGACTATATTACTGATTTCATTGACGCCTTTGGGCGCGTCAAACTGGATTAAACGAGGTTAATGAAGATGGAGAAGCAACATACGCTCGGCATGATCGCCGACTTTTCCAATGCCCGGGGCGCCTCCGGCTTTGAGGATGAGGTGCTGGAGGTGGCCCGCCGGTACGGCGCGCCCTATGCCTCTTTTACGGAGGACAGCCTCCGTAATCTCTACTTCCATAGGACGGAGAACACGGGGGGCAAGCCGGTTGTCATGCTGGAGGGACACAGCGATGAGGTTGGCTTCATGGTCCACTATATCCATCCCAACGGGACCATCCACTTTGTCCCCCTGGGGGGATGGGTTGCCAGCAACGTTCCGGCCCACCGGGTTCTGGTCCGCAACGAAGCCGGGGACTATATCCCCGGCATCATCGCCAGCCGCCCCCCCCATTTCATGAGCGCTGCCGAGCGGGGGCAGACCGTGGAGATCCCCCAGATGGTGATCGATGTGGGCGCGAGCTCCGCGGAGGAGGTCCGCAGGGATTTCCGAATCCGCGTCGGCGCGCCGGTGGTGCCGGACGCGTCGTTCTCCTACGACGGGGCCCACGATCTGATGGTGGGCAAGGCCTTCGACTGCCGCCTGGGCTGCGCCGCTATTGTCAGCGCCCTGGGGGAGATCGCCGGTCAGGAGCTGCCGGTGGACGTGGTGGGGGCCATGTCCTCCCAGGAGGAGGTGGGCACCCGAGGGGCCCTGGTTTCGGCTAATACAGTAAAGCCCCAGGCCGCGATTGTCTTTGAGGGCTGTCCGGCCGACGACACCTTCCTGGAGCCGATGGCGGTGCAGACCCGGATCAAGTCCGGTCCCTATCTCCGGCACATAGACGCGCGCATGATCACAAACCCCCGTTTTCAGCGCATGGCGCTGGAGCTGGCGGAGCAGCTGGGCATCCCCTGCCAGGAGGGGGTGCGCACGGGCGGCTCCACCAACGGCGCGCCTATCCATCTCAGCAATCGCGGCGTCCCCTGTATTGTGATGGGGCTTCCGGTCCGCTATATCCACACCCACTACGGCATCGCCTCCTATGCCGACTACGAGCGCGCCGTCCGTCTGGCGGTGGAGTTGATCCGGCGGCTGGATGCAGATGTAGTGAGCGGATTCTGAGTCTCGGAAAATTTGATGTGAAGTGAGGAGAATACGATGCAGGCATTGCGTGTAAAAAAGCTGTACGACGGCACGATGAACGCCCCTGTCTCCGACGCTGTTGTTGTTCTGGACGGGGAAAAGATCCTGGATGTGCTCACACCGGCTGATGCCGGGAAGCTGGCCCGCTACAACCTGACGGCGGAGGATTACAGCCAATTCTACATGATTCCAGGGCTTATCGACTCCCACGTCCATCTGGACCAGTGCGGCGACGGCAGGCCCTACGAGAGCTATGACAACGATTTTACCGACGGCTACCGCCAGATTATCGCGGCTGACAACGCCAGAGATGCTCTCCGCGCCGGTGTCACCGTGCTCTTCGACTGCGGAAGCTGCGCGGACATCACCCTCAATCTGCGCAATTACATCAACGATGGGCGGATGCAGGGGCCGGACATCATGGTCTGCGGCGGGGCCATCATGCAGACTGGCGGCCACGGCTGCCGGGATGAAAACGTGGCCGACGGGGAGGACGGCGTCCGCCTGCGGGTGCGGCAGCTGGCGGAAAAAGGCGTTGATTTCATCAAGGTTATGGGGACCACCCGGGGCGGTCCCAAGCATAGCCGTCCCTGCTACGGCTATACGGATGAGGAGTTCCGGGCTGTCTTTGCGGAGGCCCACCGGCTGGGCTATCAGGCCACAGTCCACGCCACCTTCCCGGCCATTATCCGCCGGGTCATTGAGTGCGGCGTGGACTGCGTGGAGCACTGCAACTTCTTTAACCAGGCTTGGACCAAAGTGGACAAGGACAAGGCTGCCGCCGACTTCATCCGGGAGTCCGGCGTGATGGTCTGCCACACCATGGCGGCCAACTCCGGCTTCCTGGACAGGATGAACCACACCCCCAAGGAGCTGTGGACGGAGGCCGGCAAGGCCCTGTACGTGAAAGAAAAGGAGCTGGCGGACCGGGTTCTGGAGTCCTTTGCCTTCCAGATGGAGATGGGGATTCCCACCATTACCGGCACGGACAGCGGCTTCAGCTACACAAGCTTCCGGCACGGTATGCACGACGCCATGGAGCGCATGGTTTTGGGCGGGCTGAGCAATCTGGAGGTCATCCACGCCTCCACGGCCCGCTCCGCTAAGTATCACAGACTGGATCAGCTCCTGGGATCGGTGGCTCCCGGCCTGCAGGCGGACCTTGTTCTCCTCCGGAGAGATCCCGGTGAGGATATGAGCGCCATTCGCGAGGTAGCGCAGGTCATTAAGAAGGGTGTCCCGGTTCTCTGACAGAATGCGCAAGGCCGGCGATGGAGCATTCCATCGCCGGCCTCTTTTTCTGTGCCGCAAATACTATTTTGCATCCGCCGCAGAGCCCTGGAACCGCAGCAGAATGGCAGCAATCTGCGCTCTGGTGGCGTAGGCCTTGGGCGCGAGGGTCCCGTTGTCCAGGCCGGTCAGCAGGCCCCGCTCCAGCGCCCAGCTCATGGGCCGCGCCGCGTATCCGGAAACCTGGTCCCGATCGGAGAAGGGGAGCAGCTGCACGGCGCCCACGTCCGCCGGTGTCTCCCGCAGCCGCGCGAAGCGGTAGAGGGCCGCGGCCAGCTGTTCCCGGGTAATGGGCTCCCCGGGGGCAAAACGGCTGCCGTCCACGCCGTTGACAATGCCGTTCTCCGCCGCCCAGGCCACCGCGTCCGCGTAATAGGCGTCTTGGGAAACGTCGGTGAAGGTCGTTTTTCCAGCGGGCTTTGGCGTACCCTGGAGGCGGTGGAGGGTAGTGACAAACTGGCCTCTGGTGGTGGTGGCGTCCGGCGAAAAGACGGCGGCGCCGGTGCCGTTCATGAGGCCGTTCCGGTGGACATAGGCCACGGCGTCAAAGTACCAGCAGTTCTCCGCCACATCCCGGAAGGGGTTGCTCCAGGGGACCGGTGTGGCAGAGGCGGGCTTGTGGCTCTTTCCGTCCAGAACAATGGCGTAATCGGAGGCGTGGTCCAAGGTAAAGGTGGCCCAGCCGTCCGTTCCCACCCGGACCGCGGCCTGGAACTCCAGAGCCTGGGAGGCGGGATTGTAGTAGTAGAGATTGGCCCACAGGGCGGCGTTGGTCCGGCCAACGTCCACCGACATCCGGGCCTCAAAGCCGAAGGAGCCGTTGTGGGCCAGGGCCAGCTGGACAATCTTCTCCCCCTGGCTGGGGAGAGCCTCCAGAGCGCCGGCGGGAATAATCCCCGTGCCGATCTCCGCCCCCAGATCCAGGGAGGACGGCGCGGCGTCCTTGGCCACATCCAGACCGTGTATGCTCCAGTTCACCCGGCCCGCGCTGACGGAAAGCACCACGTCCTTCCCCGCCAGGGCCTCCCAGACCGCACTGCCGACGGCGGTGCTACTCTCCGGCAGGACCATGGAGACCGTTCCCCCGGCGGGGGCGGCGGTGATGCTGGAAATCGCGTTCTGGGCCGGTGTCTGGGTGGACGGCTTGCTGGGCTTGCTGCCGGAGGATCCGCCGCCGCTGGGCCGGCTGGGCTTGTTGGGTTTGCCGGGCTCAGTGGGCTTATCGGGTTCCGTGGGCTTGTCGGGCCCGGTGGGCTTATCGGGTTCCGTGGGCTTGTCGGGCTCGGTGGGCTTGTCGGGCTCGGTGGGCTCTGTGGGCTTGCCGGGCTCCTCCGGCTCGCCGTAAGCCGGAACTGTGACAACTGTCACCGCTCCCGCCTCATGGGTGGCCGTCTCTTTCAGGCGCACATGGTACGTCCCTGTGGTAAGGCCGGTAGTCTCCGGCTCGCCGCAGTCCGCAGGGTTGTTGAATGCCTCGTTGTCCGCGTACTCCATGGCGGCGGTGGTGCCGGTGATTTTACCATCCGACGCGCCCTCCGCCGTGGGGGCCGCTCCGGCGAGGTTCGCCGGAGCGGAAAGGCCCTGGGCCTTTCCGATACTCCACTGGATCTCTTTGTTGCCAGCGGCGCCGTCTGTCCACTGATAGCCGCTTTTCAGCGCGGCTGTGGCGGTGTGGGACCCGACGTCCGCCGCCTTGTGTCCGGTGAGGGTATAGCCGGTCCCCTCGTTCACGCCGACCTGCTCCGCGCCGGTCCACCGCAGGCCGGTGTTCGCCGTGGGGACGGGGATGGAGGTGGGGGTGCCGGGACCGGGGGGTGTACCGCCCTCGACAGTCAGGGTGAAGGTACCCGTTTTGAGTTTCTGGCCTGTTGAGGAATTCTTTGCCGGAACTTCAATTTGGATTTCGTAGGGGCCACCCACAATAGCACCAGTATCAGTAAAACCTGAAATAAATAGTGCGTTCCCATCAGGATCAACAGTCATGAATAAATCATATCCACTTGATGTATAGGAGTGATACCCTTCACTATCTACATCTATGCGGCTCAAACCTCCGTCTACATAGATGTCTAAATCGACATTTTTGATCCAGAAATCATCCGGTGTGACGTTTAGTGGCAGAATGACCTTCGTTGTACCGTTGGGCACTACCTCGGAGTTTTTTCCGAGACTGATACTGTCCATTTTAGGGTTGATGTCACCCCCCGGTCCGTTCGAGGAAGCAGTCCAGTTGCCTTTGCTGTCTCTGACCAAGGTCATATTAGGCTGGGTGCTGTAGGGCAGGAGCTCAAAGCTGTCGTTGTTGGATTTTGGGGCTACAATATACGTATATCCAATGCTGGGCAGTTTTGAGGATTGCGTATTGTCATGATTTGTACCGCCAATCGCAACCTTAGTTGTACCTGTCACTTGACCGGTAATCTTTAAAGTTTGATCCTGATTCAGAAACAGGAAGCCGCCATTGCCGCTAAAATTCCCGATATTAAGATTCATTCCATCGGCCTTTGTAAGATCCAGCTTCGCGCCGGAGGCAACGGAGAGATTCCCGTTATTTTCGAACTGACTGTTAACGGTCAAGGCGAGATTGCCTGTTTCCACCGACAGACTTGAAATACCTACAAAGGTGCTTTCCGACGGATTGCCATCGCCTCTGTACACCACGTTTGTGGCGCTGGAGCCGCCGCCCTCCACATCGGGAAGCCTGTTATTACCGGTGATGGTAACGGTGCCGGTGACAGTATATTTACTAGCGTCTGCATCTGTCCGCTTGCCAGGCTGGCCGGGGTTCGGGGCGTACTGTTTCGCGCCGCAGGCGTAGATGGAACCTAAGTTGCTGTCCTTATCGGCGTTAATGGTAATAGAAGCGTTGCCGTTAAATTGATTGGGCCCGCTGTCATCTGTGGCACCTTCTCCACCCATATTGCCCATACAGAGATTACCAGCATATATATTGCCGTCTCCGCAAGCATTGGAGCTCCCTTGCAGATTGGTTTTTCCATTAATAATAATCTGCCCATCGTTTCCAGTCTCTGGCAGATCAAACGATTCATAACTACTCGTAAGCAAGCCGCCGCAGAAGAGGTTAAAAGAGTATGCGTTATCAGCGGTTTTTACATTATTCAATGTCAGTGTGTGTCCATTTGCTATAATTGCATTGCGCGTGCTTGTTGTAAAGTTAAACGCAATATCTTCAAAAACTACATCCGCTCCAAGAATTATGCCGCTTCTTCGGAGTGATAGCTCAATCCCTTGTGAGCCTCGAATTATGACATTTTTATCAATTATCCATGGATCTTCCTTCCCTGAACTAGCCTGGAGCCCAAATGATTGGGACAATTGAATCACATCTCCAGGTCCGGCATTCATAACGGCCTGAAGCAGTTCTTCGCTATTAGACACACTGTGCGTCGTCCCAGCCGCATGAGCTGGAAGCGGGAGGAGGGCGGCTGTCAGGCAGATTGCCAGCAGGGCTGCCATCAGTCTGTACGTCGTTCTCAATCGCATAAATTTCCTTTCTTTCACAGTTGGTTCGGACACCGCGCGGCGTCGCTCTTTCCCTTCATTGTACGCGGTGGAGCGACATTGCATCCACTTTATCACAGTATATCAGAAACACCCGGCGGACACAAGTGCCATTTTCAAATATTGCCCGCTCTTGACAAATTTCCCCCGTGTGCTACAATAAGTGTCATATGAGACTGTTGCATATGATACTTTTGAAACGGAGGACAAGTCCATGACAGACGCGGAGCGCCAACGGCAGGAGCACCGGAAAAACATGATGCTGGTAGACCCCCTGCCCAGGGTCATCACAAAAATGGCCGTCCCATCCATCATCTCCTTCCTCATCACATCCATCTACAATCTGGCGGACACTTATTTTGTCAGCTCCCTGGGTACCGAGGCCACCGCCGCCGTCAGCGTCAACGCCTCTCTGGACCAGATTCTCATGATGGCCGGGTCCATGCTGGCGGTGGGCGCGGCCAGCTATATTTCCCGCCTCCTGGGAGCCAGGCGGGAGGAGAAGGCCAACCAGGTCATCTCCGTGGCCTTTTTCCTGGCCATGGGCTTCGGCGCGGTGGTGATGGTTCTGGGGGTGGCCTTCATGGCCCCTATGGTCCGCCTCCTGGGGGCCACCGCCACCTGCGAGGGCTACGCCATGGACTACGCCGCCTATGTCCTGCTGGTGGCGCCCTTCATGGCGGCGAACTTCGTCATGAACCAGTGCCTGCGGGCGGAGGGCAGCGCCATGCTGAGCATGATCGGCATGGGCTTCGGCGGGATTCTCAACTGCTTCCTGGACCCCATTTTTATCTTCACCCTGGGCCTGGGGGTCCGGGGGGCCTCCATGGCTACCGCTATCTCTAAGCTGGTGAGCTTCGCCATTCTGGTTTTCCCCTACCTCACCCGGCGGAGCCTGCTGCGGGTGTCCATCCGCTGCTTCAAGCCCACCGCCGACATCCTGGGGCAGATTGTCAGCGTGGGGTCCTCCTCCCTCTTCCGCAACGGTCTGGCGGTGATCTCCGCCATTGTCCTCAACAACATCGCCGGCGGCATCTCCGACTCCCTGCTGGCGGGCATCGGCGTGTCCACCAAGATCATGATGTTCCCCTTCGGCATCATTTTGGGCTTCGGCACCGGATTCCAGCCGGTGGCGGGCTTCAACTGGGGGGCCAAGCGCTATGACCGGGTGGCGGAGAGCTACCGCTTCGCCGCCCGCACCGCCATTATCGGCGCGGCGGTTATGGGGGCGGCGCTGGCGGTGTTCGCCGGGCCGCTGATCCTCCTCTTTGCCAAGGCCGACCCGGCCATGCAGGAGGCCGGGGCCCTGTGCATCCGACTGCAAAGCCTGGCCCTGCCGGTCCACAGCTGGGTGGCGGTGGTGAACATGCTGTGCGC
>JAAWUC010000022.1 GCA_022804995.1 Oscillospiraceae bacterium | reverse complement strand
CCAAAATCCTTCATTTAGCAGAGTAACTGCATTTGAAACATTTTTGATGTGGTTTTCTTTGCGAAAATCACTTTATCGACAGTCTGAGGGAGGCGGCCCCCAGGGGCCGCCTCCCTTTTGGTGCGGCAGCGGGGGAAAAATTATTTTTTTGCGTTTTTCAATTTTTCTCTACCGTTTTTCGGAATTTTCTGGTATGATACTTCTATAAGGCTGAGAGGCCCCGGCGGGGGCCCTCTGGAGGAGGGATTGCGTTGCAGGGGGGAAAGAGCCTGATTGAATATATTGTATCCGCTGTGAGCGGCGCCGGGGCGGATGCCGACTCGCTTCCGAACGTCATGGAGATCATCGACGAAATGCCCGGCGGCTTCTTCATCTACCGGGCCGGCGGGGAGGAGGAGATCCTCTACGCCAACGCTGCGCTGCTGCGGATACTCGGCTGCGCCGGCAGGGAGGAGTTCTGCGCTCTGACCGGCAATTCCTTCCGGGGGATGGTCCACCCGGAGGACCTGGAGGAGGTGGAGCGGAGCATCCGGGAGCAGATTGCCAACAGTCAGTACGATCTGGACTATGTGGAGTACCGGGTAATCTGCCGGGACGGACAGATCCGCTGGCTGGAGGACTACGGGCACTTTGTCCGCAGCGAGACGGTGGGGGATATGTTCTACGTCTTTGTGGGGGACGCCACCGAGAAACGGCTGCGGCTGACGGCGGAGCGGGACGCCCTGCTGGAGGAGAACAGCCGGCGGGCAAAGGAGCTGGAGGCCTACGACGCCCAGCTGAAGGTCATCCACCAGGAGCATCTGCGGCGGCTGGAGATCATCGAGGGACTGAGCATTGACTACGAATCCATCTTCTACGTGGACCTGGACGCGGACGCCATCCGGGCCTACCGGATCAGCACGCGTCTCCGGCGGCAGTTCGGCCAGGGGCAGCAGGCGGTACGGCCCTTCTCCACCTTCACCAGGGAGTATGTCCGCACTTGGGTGTGCGCCGAGGACCGTCGGGAGCTGGCGGCGGCGCTGGACCCGGACGGGATCCGGAGCCGGCTGGCGGACCGGAGGACGTTCCTGGTCAACTACCGGGTTCTGGGGAAGAACGAGCCGGAGTATTTGCAGATGCAGGTGGTGAACGTGAGCGGAGGCGCGCGGATCTCCCAGGTGGTGCTGGGAGCCCGGAGCGTGGACGAGGCGTTCCGGGGCGAGCAGAAGAAGAGCGCGGCCATGGCCGATGCCCTGCGCCAGTCTCAGGCGGCGGTAGAGGCCAAAAACACATTCCTCTCCAACATGTCCCACGACATCCGCACCCCGATGAACGCCATTGTTGGCTTTACCGCCCTGGCCCGGAAGCACGTGGACGACCCGGAGAAGCTGCGGGGCTATCTGGACATGATCACCGCCTCCAGCGACCAGCTGCTCCAGCTGCTCAGCGACGTGCTGGAGATTGCCCGCATCGAGGCGGGGCGCTCCCATCTGGAAGAGACGCCCTGCGATCTGCGGGAGGTGATGGAGGAAACCCGGGCGGCGCTTCTGCCCCGGGCGGTGGAGAAGAGCGTCTCCCTGACCGCGGACATGCGGTCTGTGGCTGTGCCTGGTGTTCTGGCCGACCGGCAGAAGCTCTGCCAGGTGCTGATCCGTCTGGCGGGCAACGCCGTCAAATACACGGGGGAGGGGGGACGGGTGTCCGTCTCCCTGGAGGAGCTGCCCAGCGCTGCGGCGGGCTACGGCCTGTACCGCTTCACGGTGGCCGACGACGGCATCGGCATTACGGAGGCCTTTCTGCCCCACATCTTCGAGCCCTTTGAGCGCCAGGCAAACACCACCATGAGCGGCGTGTACGGCACGGGGCTGGGCCTGCCCATTGTCAAGAGCATTGTGGACATGATGGGCGGGAGCATCCACGTGGAGAGCAAGCCTGGGCAGGGGAGCCGGTTTACGGTGACGCTCTCCCTGCGCCTGCGGAAGGGGACGTTCCGTCCCGCGCCTCCGCCGGTTCCCGAGACGGCTCTTCGGTCCGGGGAGGGGCGGCGGATTCTGGTGGCGGAGGACAATGAGCTCAACCGGGAGATCGCCCAGGAGCTGCTGGAGGACGCCGGATTCCGGGTGGAGCTGACGGAGAACGGCAGCGCGGCTCTGGAGAGGGTCGCCTGCTCCCGGCCTGGGGACTACGCTCTGGTGCTGATGGATCTCCAGATGCCGGTGATGGACGGCTGCCAGGCCGCCCGGGCGATCCGGGCTCTTCCGGACCCGCTGCTGGCGGGCATTCCCATCATCGCCCTGTCCGCCAACACCTTTGAGGAGGACCAGCGGATGAGTTTGGAGAGCGGGATGAACGGCCACCTGGCCAAGCCCATCGACATCCCCACCCTGCTGGAGACCATCGGGCGAATTTTGGGAGAGCAGGTGTAGAACGGAATAGATAAAGAGAGGCCCCGCCGTACCGGCGGGACCTCTCTTTTGAATACGGCGGAACTTTCCGGGAGGTCTATCCCCTCCGGTTGTACGCCTCAATGCCCAGCTTCAGCAGGTCCATGGCCCGCTCCAGGTCCGCCTGCTTGAGGACATAGGCGATGCGGATCTCATCCTTTCCACGGCCTGGGGTGGCGTAGAACGCCTCGCCGGGAGCGAACATTACGGTGTCCCCATGGTCCTCGAAGTCCGTCAGCAGCCATTGCTGGAACTTGTCCGCGTCATCCACCGGCAGCTTCGCCATCAGGTAGAAGGCTCCCCCCGGGCACTTGCACACCACGCCGGGGATCTGTTGGAGCTTGGAGACCACCGTGTCCCGGCGGCGCTTGTACTCCTCCCGGGTGGCGGTGAAGTAGTCCGGCGGCATGGTGTAGAGGGCCGCAGCCGCCACCTGATCCAAGGTTGCCACCGAGAGCCGGGCCTGACAGTACTTGAGGGCGTGGCTCATGAGCTCCCTGTTCCGGCTGATGAGCACCCCGATCCGGGCCCCACAGGCGGAAAACCGCTTGGATACGGAGTCAACGAGAATCAGGTTTTCCTCCAGGCCCTTGAACTGGATCATGGAGGACAGCTCCTCTCCGCCGTAGACGAACTCCCGGTAGACCTCGTCGCAGATGAGGAACAGCCCCCGCTCCCTGGCGATGTCCGCGATAAGCCGCATCTCCTCCCGGCTGAGGATGACGCCGGTGGGGTTGCCGGGGCTGGTGACCATAATGGCCCGGGTGTGCTCGTTGACAGCCGCTTCGATCCGGGCACGGTCGGCGTAGAAGTAGCCCTCCTCGGCGGTGGTGGGGATGGGGTGGATGGAGGCCCCGGCGGTGCAGACAAAGGTGTTGTAGTTGGGGTAGAAGGGCTCCGGAATGATGATCTCATCCCCCTCCTCCAAAATGCAGTTGCAGACGATCTGGATGGCCTCGCTGCCGCCGGTGGTGACCAGCACGTCCTCCTCCGACAGCTCCACCCCCAGACGGGCGTAGTAGCTCCGCACCTGGCGGATAAGCGCGGGGATACCGGGGGACTCAGTGTACTCCAGCACCTTCTGGGAGAAGTCCCGGATGGCCTGGAAATAGACCGGGGGAGTCTCAATGTCCGGCTGGCCGATGTTCAGATGGTATACCCTCTTCCCTGCCGCCTTTGCAGCAACGGCATAGGGGTGGAACTTCCGCATGGGGGAGAGCCCGCATCTTTGCACCTTGCTGGAAAATTTCATGGCAGTTTCCTCTTTTCATTTAATATTAGCACACATACCGCCGTATGTTGTCCTTACAGGTGACGGGATAACTTATTTTAATATATGAGGGAAAGCCTGTCAAGGGAGAGATGCGGCTATGGTCAAAATAGACAGAAACAGGGGGCGGTTTTCACCAAAACGCCAAAAATAGGAGCGCGTCTTGACAGCCCGCTGGAAATTCGTTAAAATGAGTTGTGTCTGGAGCTTGCGGGCCTGGACATCCATATTATGAGCTGCCCCGCCACTCCACAAAATGGCCGGGCAGACTGACAAGAAAGGATGTTTTCCGCGTGGGCGTGCGGTGCGGCAGTGTGGAGACCTGCCGCAATGGCTGGGCGGTTTCGCTCCGTCCTGTCCGAGGCGTATCATGCAGTGGCAGATGCGCTAACGCTCGAAGCATGGCAACTGTTACCCTGAAGGACGTTAAGAAGATCTATCCCCACAGCAACGACAGAAAGCCCAAGAAGGCCAAGAAGGGTGAGGCTCCCGCCGAGGAGAAGAAGGTCAATCTTCAGATCACCGACGAGGGCGTCGTCGCCGTCCAGGCGTTCAACCTGGATATCGCCGACAAGGAGTTCATCGTTCTGGTCGGTCCCTCCGGCTGCGGCAAGTCCACCACCCTGCGTATGGTGGCCGGCCTGGAGGAGATCTCCGCCGGCGAGCTGTACATCGATGGCAAGCTGGTCAACGACGTGGCCCCCAAGGACCGCGACATCGCGATGGTCTTCCAGAGCTACGCCCTGTACCCCCACATGACCGTTTATGAGAACATGGCCTTCTCCCTGAAGCTCAAGAAGGTCCCCAAGGACGAGATCGACCGCAAGGTGAAGGAAGCCGCAGAGATTCTGGATATCACCCAGTACCTGGACCGCAAGCCCAAGGCTCTCTCCGGCGGCCAGCGCCAGCGCGTGGCCATCGGCCGCGCCATCGTGCGCAACCCCAAGGTGTTCCTCATGGACGAGCCTCTGTCCAACCTGGACGCCAAGCTCCGCAACCAGATGCGCGCCGAGATCATCAAGCTGCGCCAGAAGATCGACACCACCTTCATCTACGTGACCCACGACCAGACCGAGGCCATGACCCTGGGCGACCGTATCGTTATCATGCGCGACGGCTTCATCCAGCAGATCGGCACGCCCCAGGAGGTCTTTGACCATCCCGCCAACCTGTTCGTGGCCGGCTTCATCGGCACCCCGATGATGAACTTCTTTGACGCCAAGCTGGATAAGGACGCCAGCGGCTACTTTGTGAGCGTGTACA
This sequence comes from Oscillospiraceae bacterium, assembly GCA_022804995.1. Lineage (GTDB taxonomy): Bacteria > Bacillota > Clostridia > Oscillospirales > Oscillospiraceae > Pelethomonas. The sequence continues at coordinate 21,030 of JAAWUC010000022.1, read as the reverse complement.
ATGCCCGCATCGACCTGCCCGCCGACAAACAGGAGGCCCTCAAGGCCAAGGGCGTTGCCCCCCAGAACATTACCCTGGGCATCCGCCCGGACCACATCGTCCTCGCCGAGGGCGGCGCCTCCGCTATTGGGGCGAAGGTGGACGTGACCGAGCTGATGGGCAGCACTATCCATATGCACGTGAACATCCAGGGCAAGGACGCTATTGTCATCCTGCCCACTATTGACCTGAGCACCGAGCAGAAGACCTCCTTCGGCTACGGCACTCAGATCAGCATCACCTTCGGCGGCAACGTCGTCCACCTGTTCAGCAAGGAGAACGAGAAGAACCTGCTGTAACGGCGCGAGAAACGGTAAAATCCCCCCTGTCCCTCGGGACAGGGGGGATTTTTCGCGGAGACATCTATCCTTCCGGCGGCAAAAACGCCGCAGAAAAAAGAAAAGCCCACGCTCCGAAGCGTGGCCTGCCAATCTGCTTATCGGGTTTTACCGCTCGCTGATGGTGATGTCGCACTCGCCGTAGATCATATCGTCAATATCTACGCCGGTGAAAAGGCACTTCATATACGCTATTCACTCCTTTCTCTATTTAGATTGATGCCAGTATAGCACACTTTTCCCGAAAACGCAAGACATCGGATGTTACATTTTTGTAACGGCGGTCCGAGCCCGCTCCAAGATGAGGTTGACAAATGTAGAATAGAATGGTATACTGTCTGCACTACGGGCGCTGTGCCCAGAAACGCGGAGGCGGAGCTATGCGGTGGAAACGGATGGCGGCGGCGTCAATTGCGCTGGCGCTCTTGCTCATTTTGGAAATCTGTGATATTCTATATATAACCCGGCAGGAGGGGATGTGCCGTCTGCCGGTGCTGATGTACCACCACTTTGCCCAGGAGAGCACCTACCCAACGGTGGTCAGCTTCGGCCGCTTCCGGGAACAGCTGGCCGCCCTCCGGGACGCCGGGTATCACACCGTCACCATCCCCCAGCTGATCGCCTACGTGGACGGCGGCGCGCCCCTGCCGGACAAGCCGGTGCTCCTCACCATGGACGACGGCTACACCAGCAACATCGCCGCCGCAGCCCCGGTGCTGGAGGAGATGGGCTTCTGCGCCACGGTGTTCGTCATCGGCATCAACGAGGGGGAGTCCCTCTACGCCCACACCGGCGCGCCCCTGTCCCCGGAGCGGTTCTCCTACGAGGAGGCGGCTCCCTGGGTGGAGAAGGGCGTGCTGGACCTCCAGAGCCACACCTTCGATATGCACCAGCTGGCCGCCTACGGCCACAGCAGCCGGGACGGGATGCTGCGCCTGGAGGGGGAGGAGGACGGGGCCTACGTCCGGGCCCTCCGGGACGATCTGGAGGCGTTCCGCGCCCGGCGGGCCGGGCGGGTGCCCACGGAGCTGGCGGCGCTGGCCTACCCCTTCGGCTATTATACCCGGGAGACGGACGAGCTCCTGGCGGCGGAGGGCATCCGGGCCACCTTTACCACCGAGGAGCGGATCAACAACCTGGTTCCCGGCGACTCCGGCACCCTCCGGATGATGGGGCGCTTCAACGTCACAGAGGACCTCACCGGCTGGGCGCTGGTGGAGCGTCTGAGGGAGCGGGCCGGTATTTTTGACAGATGAGGAGAATTGCCCATGCCAAACCATCTTGAGACTATCTGCGTCCAGGGCGGCTACCGCCCGGGGAACGGGGACCCCAGACAGGTCCCCATTGTCCAGTCCACCACCTTCAAATACGACACCAGTGAGGATATGGGGAAGCTCTTTGACCTGGAGGCCGAGGGCTACTTCTACAGCCGCCTCCAGAACCCCACCTGCGACCACGTAGCGCGGAAGATTGCGGAGCTGGAGGGCGGCACGGCGGCGATGCTTACCTCCTCCGGCCAGGCGGCCAGCTTCTACGCCGTGTTCAACATCGCCTCCTGCGGGGACCATGTGGTGGCCAGCAGCTCCATCTACGGCGGCACCTACAATCTTTTTGCCGTCACCATGAGGCGGATGGGGGTGGAGTTTACCTTCGTCTCCCCGGACTGCACGGCGGAGGAGCTGGACGCCGCTTTCCGGCCCAACACCAAGGCGGTGTTCGGCGAGACCATCGCCAACCCGGCTCTGACGGTGCTGGACATTGAGAAATTCGCCGCCGCCGCCCACACCCACGGCGTGCCCCTCCTTGTGGACAACACCTTCGCCACGCCCATTCTCTGCTGCCCTCTCCAGTGGGGCGCGGATATCGTCACCCACTCTACCACCAAATACATGGACGGCCATGCCGCCGCCCTGGGCGGGTGCATTGTAGACGGCGGGCGGTTTGACTGGATGGCTCACGCGGATAAATTCCCCGGCCTCTGTACCCCCGACGAGAGCTACCACGGCGTCACCTACGCGGAGCGCTTCGGGAAAGAGGGGGCGTTCATCACCAAGGCCACTGCCCAGCTCATGCGGGATTTCGGGTCCATGATGAGCCCCCAGAGCGCGTTTCTGCTGAACCTGGGCCTGGAGAGCCTTCATGTGCGCATGGCCCGGCACTGCGAGAACGCCCAGGCTGTGGCGGAGTACCTCCAGTCCAACCCCAAAATCAGCTGGGTGCGCTACAGCGGCCTGCCCGGGGACCGGTACCACGCCATGGCGCGGAAGTACCTGCCCAACGGCTCCTGCGGCGTGGTCAGCTTCGGGGTCAAAGGGGGCCGGACCGCCGCCGAAGCCTTCATGAGAGGCCTGCGGCTGGGAACCATCGCCACCCATGTGGCCGACGCCCGAACCTGCTGCCTCCACCCGGCCAGCTCCACCCACCGGCAGATGAACGATGCCGAGCTGGCCGCCGCCGGTGTGTCGCCGGACCTGGTGCGGCTGAGTGTGGGCCTGGAGAGCCGGGAGGATCTGATCGCCGACCTGGAGCAGGCGCTGCAGAGCGTATAAAGGAGAAAATCCATGCCCATTCGTATTCCAAACGAGCTGCCCGCCACCCGTACTCTGACGGAGGAGAACATCTTTGTCATGACGGAGCGGCGCGCCATGACCCAGGATATCCGGCCGCTGAAAATTCTGCTGCTGAACCTGATGCCCACCAAGATCGCCACGGAAACGCAGCTCAGCCGCCTGCTGAGCAACACGCCCCTTCAGGTGGAGCTGGAGCTGATCTGCCCCCAGGGGCACATCCCCAAAAATACTCCCCAGGAACACATGCTGGCCTTCTACCGCCACTTTGAGGACGTGCGGGAGCGGAACTATGACGGCATGGTTATCACCGGCGCGCCGGTGGAGCACCTGGAGTTTGAGGAGGTGGAGTACTGGCCGGAGCTGTGCGCGATCATGGAGTGGACCAAGAGCCACGTCCACTCCACCTTCCACATCTGCTGGGGAGCCCAGGCGGGGCTGTACTACCACTACGGGATTGAGAAGGTCCCTCTGGAGCGGAAGCTCTTCGGGGTGTTCCCCCATGTGGTGGAGCGCAGGAGCAACATGCTCTTCCGGGGCAGCGACGATGTGTTTATGGTGCCCCACTCCCGGCACACCACCGTCCGGCGGGAGGATGTGGAGCGGGTGCCGGCACTGAAGATCCTGGCCACTTCCTCGGAGGCGGGGATCTATGCCCTGTCCACGGAAAGCGGGCGGCAGATCTTCATCACCGGTCACTCGGAGTACGACGCCGATACACTGGAGAAAGAGTATCTGCGGGACAAGAGTCTGGGGAAGCCCATTGAGGTGCCCAAGAACTACTACCCGGGCGACGACGACGCCCAGCCGCCACGGGTGACCTGGCGGTCCTGCGCCAATCTGCTCTACAGCAACTGGCTCAACTACTTTGTCTATCAGACCACGCCCTTTGACCTGGGCCAGCTGCCTGCTGGACAGGACGGTCAGGGCCGGTAGGGGACAGAAAGCGGCACGCCTGACCAATTTGGTCAGGCGTGCCGTCTCTGCACTGGGTCCTGTCATACACGGGGCTCACGGTTTAGGCCATGTCGGTCTTGAGCTTTAAACGGATGCGGTCGCTGATCATGGCGATGAACTCGCTGTTGGTAGGTTTGCCCTTGGCGTTGGAAACGGTGTAGCCGAAGAACTTCTGGAGCGTCTCCAGATCGCCCCGGTCCCAGGCCACCTCAATAGCGTGGCGGATGGCCCGCTCCACCCGGCTGGGAGTGGTGTGGTAGCGCTTGGCTACCTCCGGGTAGAGGATCTTGGTGACGGAGTTGATGACATCCATATCCTCCACGGTGATCATAATGGCTTCCCGGACATACTGGTAGCCCTTGATGTGGGCCGGGACGCCCACCTCATGGATGATGGAGGTGACCAGCTCCTCCAGGCCGGAGGCATGGAGGGACTTCATGCCGCGCTTTTCCAGCAGCCGCAGCATATTTTCCATCATCGCCCCCTCGTTGTAGGGTTTGCTGACAAAAAGAGAAGCCCCCAGAGTTCCGGCCTCCGCCACCATCTCCTGGCTGACAAAGTGGGAGACGGCAATCACCACGGGGCCGTCGCCCGCCTGCTCCCGCAGTCCCCGAAGGATGGACAAGCCGTCCAGGCCCGGCAGCAACAGATCCAGCAGCAAAATATCCGGTTTTACCTCTTCAACCAGATCCAGCACCCGTGCGCCGTCGCCTGTGGAGCCGGCTGCGGTGAACCGGCCGTCCCGCTCCAACGTGTCCTGAAGCAGCTGCCGTGCGTCCTCATTGGTATCCGTCAGTAAGACTTTGATGCGATTCTCCATATAATTTTGTTCCCTTCGCAAAATTTTCCCGTCTCGACAAGAATAGATGGCCGTCCGTCTGATGTGACGAAATCTCGAAGCTTCGTTGTGGCTCAGCTACAAATTAACATAAATGGACAGAAAACTCAAGTCGAAACTTGGCATTCATTACGAAAAAAGGATTAATTTCCTTCGACATAATATGTATATTCTATAATTTTTGACGTTTTCTGTCTAAATAAGAAGAAATTAGTCGGATTTTGTCGGAAAAGGGAGGGGCGGAAATGGGAGAGAGATTTTCCAGTAGATTTCACTTTTTCCCCTTGACTTTCGGGCGGAAATCGGTTATGATAGGCGAAGTTGTAAAGCAAACTCACTTTACATGAATCCCACGAAGGAGTGAGCGCCGTGAAAAATCAGACCTACCGCATGACCATGCTGTACGATTTTTACGGGGAGCTTCTGACAGAGAGACAGAAGGAGTTTTTCGATCTCTACTACAACGAGGACCTGAGCCTGGCGGAGATCGCGGAAAACAGCGGCATCAGCCGCCAGGGCGTCCGGGATGTGATCGTCCGGGCGGAGGCCGCGATGCAGGAGGTGGAGGACAAGACCGGGCTGATCCGGCGCTTTTTGCGGATGCGGGACAGGCTGGACGAGATCCAGTCCGCTGTGGAGCAGCTGAAGACACTCAATTACCGTCAGTATGAGGACCCCCGCATTGACCGGCTGGCTGACACGATTCACGAGGCCGCCGCGGCTCTGCGGGAATAAACCGGGAAGGGGACAGACCTAACTATGGCATTCGAGGGCCTTTCTGAAAAACTGAACGCGGCGTTCAAGCGCCTGCGGGGGAAGGGGCGGCTGACTGAGGCCGACGTCCGGGAGGCCATGCGGGAGGTCCGCCTGGCCCTGCTGGAGGCGGACGTAAGCTACAAGGTTGTCAAGGACTTTGTGGCCAAGGTCACGGAGCGGGCCGTGGGATCCGACGTGCTGGAGAGCCTGACCCCGGCCCAGCAGATCATCAAGATTGTGGACGAGGAGCTCACCGCCCTCATGGGCGGCGCCAGCGCCAAGCTGGCCACGGCCTCCCGCCCGCCTACAGTGATCATGATGGTGGGCCTCCAGGGCGCCGGTAAGACCACCAACGGCGCCAAGCTGGCGGGATACCTGCGCAGCCAGATGGGCAAGCGGCCCCTGCTGGTGGCCTGCGACGTGTACCGGCCCGCCGCCATCAAGCAGTTGCAGGTGGTGGGGGAGCAGTTGGATATCCCCGTCTTCGCCCTGGGGCAGGTCAACCCGGTGCAGATCGCCCAGCACGCCGTGCGCCACGCCCGGGACAACGGCTTTGACACCGTACTGCTGGACACCGCCGGCCGGCTCCATATCGACGAGCAGCTCATGGAGGAGCTCAAGAAGATTAAGGCGGCTGTGAGCCCCAACGAGATCCTGCTGGTGGTGGACGCCATGACCGGTCAGGACGCGGTGAACGCTGCCACAGCCTTTGACGATGCCCTGGGTATCGACGGTGTGCTGCTGACCAAGCTGGACGGCGACGCCCGGGGCGGCGCGGCCCTGTCCATCCGGGCGGCAACCGGGAAGCCCATCAAGTTTGTAGGTACCGGTGAGAAGCTGGACATGATCGAGCTCTTCCACCCGGACCGGATGGCCAGCCGTATTCTGGGCATGGGGGACATGCTCTCCCTTATCGAGAAGGCGGAGAAGAGCTTCGACGAGAAGAAGGCGGCGGAGCTGGAGGAGAAGCTGAAGAAGAACCGCTTCACCCTAGCCGACTACCTGGAGCAGATGGGCCAGCTGCGGAACATGGGGGATCTGAGCCAGATCGCCGCCATGATGCCCGGACAGATGGGCAAGCAAATGGCGGGAGCCCAGGTGGACGAAAAGCTCCTGGACCGCCAGGAGGCGATCATCCGCTCCATGACGCCCAGGGAGCGGGAGAACCCCGGCATCCTCAACGCCAGCCGGAAAAAGCGTATCGCCGCCGGCTGCGGCCTGGAGGTGGCGGATGTCAATCGGCTGCTCAAGCAGTACGAGCTGATGCTCCAGCTGACCCGCCAGTTCTCCAAGGGGAAGCTTCCCAAGGGCCTAGGCGGACTTCCGGGGCTGGGAAAGCTGGGCGGCATGAGCAAAATGCACGGCTTTGGCCGGAAGAAGCGCCTGAAGTGACAGCGGTAATAAATGCGCCAGCATTTATCATAAAAACAACACTATTTTATTACATTTTGGAGGAAAACAGACATGGTTAAGATCAGACTGCGCCGTATGGGCGCGAAGAAGGCTCCCTTCTACCGCGTGGTGGTGGCCGACAGCCGCTTTCCCCGGGACGGCCGGTTCATCGAGGAGATCGGTACCTACAACCCCTGCGTCTCCCCCGCGGAGATTAAGATTGACGCGGAGCGGGCGAAGGAGTGGATTAAGACCGGCGCTCAGCCCACGGATACGGTCCGCGCCCTGCTGAAAAAGGCCGACGTGCTTTAATGGAAGAGGTTGGAGGGCACAGCATGAAGGACTTGCTGCTCTACATCGCCAGGAACCTGGTGGACAACCCTGACGCTGTCTCCGTCACGGAGATCGAGGGCGAGCAGGAGCTGACGCTGGAGCTGCGTGTCGCCCCGGAGGACATGGGGAAGGTTATCGGCCGTCAGGGCCGCATTGCCAAGGAAATCCGGACCCTGGTCCGCGCCTATGCCCAGCGGCTTGGGCAGAAGGTTTCTGTGGATATCGTAGACTAAGACCGGGCCCTGCGGGGCCCGATCTTTTTGCCCTTTTTACAGGAGAAAATCCGGCGGATATGTATTCAGCCAGTTCGCACCGCGGTATCGGCTGATATGTTCCACCAGACGGGATACAAAAGGCTGTGCCTTGGGCTCCGTGGGATACCAGACCATAGAGTGTCCAAAGCCGTATGCCCTTGTGTATCTGGCCGATGGGATGGACCAGATGCGGATATTGCGTTTGCCAACCGGGAACCGTTGTGTTTCCCTGCTCCCGGGTGGCGCACCAAACCACAAGGACGTCCTCTATAAAGGGCTCCCGCGTGAGTTTCGCACAACTCTCAATTCTCTCGATGAGGAAGGTATTTCTGGTACCGGCGTTGGATTTCGGCTCCACAAACCCCAGACAATCCGTTTCCGCCCCGCCCTCTACCTGGACGGGCATGAAATGAAACTCCTCGTGTCCATATTTTCACACCCCCTGTTTAGGACAGAATACGCTGCTTCTCCTGGTAAAATTCAGTATAGCACAGGCCCGGTTTTCCAGCGAGCCCGGATTGGACTCTCGCGTGTAAACGTCCGGATGCTTTCACCAAAATCAAAATACAAAGCAGGTCCGCTCCGGATGAATGGGGAGCGGACCTGCTTCTTTTCCCGCTTGTCCCAAGGACAAGCAAAACGGAGTTTTGCGCAAAAGTTCTTTTTTAACCTTTTTCTTTCAATAAAAAGGCTGAACAGACTAGCTCTCCATGTGTTTCCCCAGAAAGGCCGCAATGGTCTGAGCCAGCTTGTACTCTGTCTCGCCTGTGACAATGGGCTCACCGTCCTCCACGAAGAGCACCAGTCCCAGTACATCCCCCTCGGAGATCACCGGTGCGGCCACAGCGGTGCAGAACTTGTCGCTGGCGTCGGTGACAAAGATGCGGCGCTCATCCCCGACGTGCTGGTAGATCTTGCGGTCCTCCATAATCTGTTCCAGCTGGGGACTGATGCGCTTGCCCATCAGCTCCCGCTTGCCGCCGCCGGCCACGGCGATAACCGTATCCCGGTCGGTGACGGCGGTGATGGCCCCGCAGCTCTTGGACAGCGTCTCACAGAACTGAGCCGCGAAGTCATCGAGGCCCCCCATCAGAGAGTACTTTTTGAAGATGACCTCTCCGTCCCGGCTCGTGTAAATCTCCAGGGGGTCGCCCTCCCGGATACGCATCGTGCGCCGGATCTCCTTTGGGATGACCACCCTTCCCAGGTCGTCGATCCTGCGCACAATTCCTGTTGCTTTCATGCTCGATTCCTCCCGTATCCGCCGTGCTTGCGCACGGCAAAAGTGTTTGCGATGCCATGGAAAACATGGATAGTATCCGCAGATCCTGGGAAGGTATGCAGAAAACGGGCTGGATTTGTTTGGCTGCGTGAAAAAGCCGGGCGGTACAGCTTCCCGTACCGTCCGGCTCTTTTTTCCTATTCGAGAGGCACCTCCGGCATCAGCTCCTGGCTGACGATCCCCAGCATCCGCTCCAGCTCCGCCACCTCCTCCTGGGAGAAGCGGGCCCGGATGCGGGCCATCACCGCCTCGATATAGGTGTTGCTCACGTTGTAAAAGTCCAGATATTTCTCCGTAGGCCGCAGGTGGTATTCCCGCCGGTCCTGGGCCGACTGGGCCTTTTCCAAATAGCCCTTTTGGATCAGGCTGTTCACCTTATAGGCCGCGTTGGGCGAGGAGATCTGGACAAAGGAGGCGAACTCGTTGACCGTCGGATCCTTCAGCGCCGCGATAACCTCCATGCACAGCGTCTCCACTGCCGTCAGGCTGGCCTCCCGGCTCTGGAAGCGGGAGAACACCTCCCGATAGAAGTGCATTTTAAATTTGGTGTACACCTGAGAAAAAAGCTCCTCCAGCATAGCCCCTGTTCTCCCCCTCAGCGTTTCATTTCGTATGACCATAGTATACTAAACTTCCCGCCGTTCAGCAAGGATTATTTTTCCTGCCGCCGCTCCGTCACCGCGAAGGTCAGCTCCGCTCTGGCCGCGAGCTTTCCGTCCACCCGGGCGGTAGCCGTCCCGAACCCCACAGAACCGTGGCGCTCCGTCAGCTCGCACTCCAGCTCCAGCACATCGCCGGGCCGGACCTGGCGCTTGAACCTGGCGTTTTTAATTCCGCCGAACAGGGCCAGCTTCCCCCGGTTTTCCGGCTCGGAGAGGAGGGCCACCGCCCCCACCTGGGCCAGGGCCTCCAGGATCAGCACGCCGGGCATGACCTTGTATCCGGGAAAGTGGCCCTGAAAAAAGGGCTCGTTGGCCGACACACACTTGATCCCCCTGGCGCTCCGGCCCGGAACGCAGTCGCTGATCCGATCCACCAGCAGAAAGGGCCAGCGGTGGGGGAGAAGGGCCTCAAGCTGTTCAATATCCAGTTCCATTTATTCACCCTCCCAGCGCCGGAGTACAATAGAAGTGTTGTGCCCGCCGAAGCCCAGGGAGTTGGACATAGCGCAGCGTACCTCCGCCTGCCGCCCTTGGTTGGGCACCACATCCAGATCGCAGGCCGGGTCCGGCGCCTGATAGCCGATGGTGGCGGGCACGAACCCATCCCGGAGGGCCAGCGCTGTAACGATCGCCTCCACCGCTCCGGCGGCGCCCAGCAGGTGGCCGGTCATGGACTTGGTGGAGCTGACCATCAGCTTTTTGGCATGCTTCCCGAATACGGTGTGGATTGCCCTGGTTTCGCACAGGTCGTTCATGGGGGTGGAGGTGCCGTGGGCGTTGATATAGTCCACCGCCTCCGGCGCAATCCCAGCGTCGGCCAGGGCCTGGCGCATACAGGCCGCGCCCCCCTCGCCGCCGGGGATGGGGGCGGTGATGTGGTGGGCGTCGCAGGTGGCGCCGAAGCCCACGACCTCGGCCCAGATATCCGCCCCCCGGGCCTTGGCGTGCCCGTACTCCTCCAGCACCAGGGCTCCCGCGCCCTCGCCCATGACAAACCCGGAGCGCTCCGCGTCGAAGGGGATGGAGGCCCGGGCGGGGTCCTGACTCTCGCTGAGGGCCCGCATGGAGGTAAATCCGCCCATCGCCAGAGGAGTGATAGCGGCCTCCGCGCCGCCGCAGAGCATCACCTCGGCATAGCCGTCCCGGATGTGGCGGAAAGCGTCCCCCACCGCGTTGGTGCCGCCGGCGCAGGCCGTGACCACGCAGGAGCACATCCCCCGGAAGCCGTAGCGGATGGCCAGATGGCCCGCCGCCATGTTGGCGATGATCATGGGGATCATAAAGGGGGACACGTTGTCGTAGCCCATCCGCTCCGCCCGGTGGAAGCTGTCCCCCACCGTCTCAAAGCCGCCGATCCCGCTGGAGAAGAGGACGCCGCAGCGGCTCCGGTCCTCCCCCTCCAGCTCCAGGCCGCTGCCGGCCACGGCCTCGTCCGCCGCCACCAGGGCCAGCTGGGTGAAGCGGTCCATCCGCTTGCTCTCCCGCCGGCCCAGCAGGGCCTCCAGATCCAGATTTTTGACCTCTCCGGCCAGCTGGACCTTTCGGCCGGAGGCGTCGTACCGGGTGATGGGGCCGATGCCGCACACTCCCGCCCGGACGGCCTCCCAGGTCCCGGCCATGGTGTTGCCCACGGGGGTGACAGCCCCCATGCCGGTGATCACAACCCGGCGTTTTTCCATTGCCATTCCCTCCTCTTATACCGCCATGCCGCCGTCCACGCACAGCACCTGTCCGGTGATGTACCCCGACGCCCGCTCCGCCAGAAACGCCGCGGCCAGAGCCACATCCTCCGGCGCGCCGGGGCGGGCCATGGGGATGGATGTGAGCATGGCGTTTTTCGCTTTCTCCGGCAGAACGGCGGTCATATCTGTTTCGATGAAGCCGGGGGCCACGGCGTTGACGGTGATCCCCCTTGCCGCCAGCTCCTTGGCGGCGGCCTTGGTCAGGCCGATGACGCCGGCCTTACTGGCGGCGTAGGCGGTCTGTCCCGGGTTGCCCCGGAGGCCCACCACGCTGCTGAGGTTGACGATCCGTCCGTACCGCTGCCGGGACATGAGGCGGACAGCGGCCTTCATGCAGAAATAGGTCCCCTTCAGGTTGGTGTCCAGCACTTTGTCCACGTCCTCGGCCTTGGCGGTCATCAGCAGGCCGTCCCGGGTGACCCCGGCGTTGTTGACCAGAATATCCAGCTTCCCGAAGCGCTCCTTCACCGCGTTTATCAGCGCCTCGCAGGCCTCCGGGCCGGACACGTCGGCCTGGAAAATTTCCGCGTGGGCCCCCAGGGCCCGGCAGGCCTCTGCCGTCTCCCGGGCGGCGTCCTCACCGCCGGCGTAGTTCACGGCCAGCACCGCTCCCCGCCGGGCCAGCTCCAAACAGACGGCCCGGCCAATCCCCCGGCTCCCGCCGGTGACCAGGGCCACAGATCCCTCCATGCTCATGTTAGGCTCCTTTCCACCCCGCCGCGACCTTCTCCAGATCGGCGGCGGTCTCAATGCTGTAGGTGCGGATGCCGGGGGCGGTCTTGCGGAAGAACCCGGAGAGGGTTTTGCCCGGACCGATCTCCACCACGGTGTTCACCCCGTCCCGCTCCATAGCCCGGATGGTGTCCTCCCAGAGGACGCCGGACTGAACCTGCCGCACCAGCAGCTCCGGGATGGTTTCTCCCGGCGCCATGGGTCCGCCCTTGCAGTTGAAGTAGACGGGGAAGTCCATGGGGCGGAGCGCCGTTGTCCGGAAGTGGGCGGCAAGGGCCTCTCCGGCGGGGGCCATCAGGGCGGTATGGAAGGGCCCGCTGACCCGCAGGGGCATACACCGCTTGGCCCCCAGCTCCTTCGCCAGCTCTCCGGCCCGGTCCACCGCGGTCTTCCCGCCGCTGATGACCAGCTGGCCGGGGCAGTTGTAGTTGCAGACCTGCACCGTGCCCAGCGCCGCCGCCTCCCGGCAGGCACTCTCCAGCTTCTCCCGCTCCAGGCCCAGCACGGCGGTCATGCCGCAGGAGAGATTTCCAGCGGCCTCCTCCATGGCCCGGCCCCGGAGGGACACGGTTTTAATAGCGGTTTTCTCGTCCAGCACGCCGGCGGCGTACAGGGCGCTGTACTCCCCCAGGGAAAGGCCCGCCGCTGCCTGGGGCCGGATGCCCCGGTCGTAGAGCAGCCGGGTTACGCCAATGGCGAAGGCCAGCAGGCAGGGCTGGGTATAGCGGGTCCGGTTCAGGCGCTCCTCCGGGCCCTCGAAGCAGAGGCTTTTCAGGTCGAAGTCCACCGGCGCGCTGTCGAAGACGGCCCGGAAGGCGGGGTAGGCTTCATAGAGGTCCCGGCCCATGCCCACCTTCTGACTGCCCTGACCGGCGTATACGAAAGCGATCACTGTACCGCCTCCCTCCACAGCTGCTCCGTCTCCGCCAGGACGGTCCGGCTGTCCCGGACCAGCTCCTCCAGAATGCTCCGCAGGGGGCGGATTTCGCGGAGCATCCCGGCCACCTGCCCGGCCATCAGGGAGCCGGTTTTGGTGTCGCCGTCGAAGACCGCCCGGCGCAGGGAGCCCAGGGTGAAGTTCTCCAGCTCCATTTTGTCCGCTCCGGCCCGTTCCCGGCTGATGTAGTCCCGGGTCATCTGGTTTTTGAGAACCCGCACCGGCGCACCCACGCTCCGGCCCGTGACGGCGGTATCGCTGTCCTTGGCTTTGAGCAGGGCCTGCTTATAGTTTTCGTGGATGGGGCACTCCTGGCTGACCAGCAGGCAGGTGCCCACCTGGACCCCGCAGGCCCCAAGGGCCAGGGCCGCGGCCAGCTGCCGGCCTCCGGCGATGCCGCCGGCGGCGATGACGGGCAGTTCCGTGACCGCGCACACTTGGGGGATGAGGGCCATAGTGGTCAGCTCACCCACGTGGCCGCCGCTCTCGGTGCCCTCGGCGATGAAGCCGTCCACGCCCAGGGGCTCCAGCCGCCGGGCCAGGGCGGTGGCGGCGATGACGGGGAAGACCTTGATTCCGGCCTCCTTCCAGGCCGGGACGAACTGGCCCGGGGACCCCGCGCCGGTGGTGACCACCTTGACCCCCTCCTCGATGACCACCTTGGCCATCTCGGGGGCGGCGGGGTTCATGAGCATGATGTTGACGCCGAAGGGCTTATCGGTCAGTTTGTGGCAGCGGCGGATGTGGCCGCGCAGGGTCTCAGCGTCCATGCCGCCCGCGCCGATGAGGCCAAAGGCCCCGGCGTTGGACACGGCGGCGGCGAACTCTCCGGTGGCGATATTGGCCATGCCGCCCTGGATAATGGGGAACTCCGTCCCCAGCAGCTCGTTTAACTTCATATTAGCCTCCTGTTCTTTTCTTTGTGTACAAAGAAAAGAACCAAAAGAAAAACTTTTGCGCAAAACTCCGTTTTGCTTCCGGTTTACCACTGGAACAGCGCCCCGGACCAGACCAGTCCGCCGCCGAATCCCGCGCACAGCACCCGCATTCCCGGGCGCAGCCTTCCGGCTTCCGCCAGCTCGTCCAGGGCGATGGGGATACTGGCCGCGGAGGTATTGCCGAAGCGCTCCATGTTTTTATAGAACAGGCCCTCCCGGGCCTTCAGGCGGTCCGACACGTGGTCGATAATCCGGGCGTTGGCCTGGTGGCAGACCACCCAGTCCAGATCGTTGATGCCGCAGCCCTCCGCCGCCAGGAGCTGGCGGATGGAGCTCTCCAGCACCTCCAGGGCGAAGCGGAACACGGCCCGGCCGTCCATCCGGAGGGCGGGGAAGCGGGGGCCCGGGCCATAGACTTGGAGGACCTCCGCGTCTCCTCTGGCGCCAAAGACGGTATGCCAGCGGCCCGGCTCGTTCCGGCACAGGACCGCCGCCCCGGCTCCGTCCCCGAAGAGGACGCAGGTGTTTCGGTCCGTCATGTCCAGCACGCGGCTGATGACCTCGCTGCCCACCAGCAGGGCATAGGGCCTCCGGCAGTCCGCCAGCAGGGCGTGGACGGTGTTCAGGCCGTGGAGGAATCCGGCGCAGGCGGCGTTGAGATCAAAGCAGATGGTGTCCTCCCGGAGGCCCAGCCGCTTTTGAAGCAGGCAGGCCGTGGCGGGAGCGGCCCAGTCCGGGGTGAAGGTGGCCGCTACGCACACGCCGATATCCGCCGGTCTCAGGCCGGAGCGCTCCAGGGCCTGCCGGGCCGCGCCCTCCGCCAGATCGATATTTTGCTCTCCGGCACAGAAGCGGCGGCTGTGAATGCCGGTGCGGCTGAACACCCACTGGTCGCTGGTTTCCACCAGCCGGCTCAGCTCCTCGTTGGTGACCACCCGCTCCGGCAGGCACCGGCCGGTGGACAGGATGCGCGGTGCGCTCATAGGACCTCCTCTCCCGCCGGGGGCAGGTTCTGCCCCATGGCGCGGAACATCTGATATCTCTGCTGGGCCAGGGCTTTTCCCCCAAGCTTGTCCAGGGCCTCCAGCTCCCGGGTCAGGGCGGCGTCCACGGCGGCGAACACAGCCGCCCAGTCCCGATGGGCCCCGCCCTCCGGCTCCCGGAGGACGCGCTGGACGATGCCGCCCTGGTACAGGTCCCGGGCGGTGAGCTTCATCACCTCGCAGGCCTCGCCGCTCCGGGCGGCGTCC
Organism: Oscillospiraceae bacterium; assembly: GCA_022804995.1. Lineage (GTDB taxonomy): Bacteria > Bacillota > Clostridia > Oscillospirales > Oscillospiraceae > Pelethomonas. The sequence goes on along the minus strand of JAAWUC010000022.1, from coordinate 6,013 downwards.
TTCCAGAGGATGGAGGCGAAGCCCTCCGGGGAGAGGACGGAGTAGACTGCGTGCTCCAGCATCAGCACCCGGTTGGCTACGGCCAGGGCTAGGGCCCCGCCGCTGCCGCCTTCTCCGGTGATCACAGCCACAGTGGGGACGGTGAGGGCGCTCATATGGGCGATGCACTGGGCGATGGCCTCCCCCTGGCCCCGCTCCTCCGCCTCCTTTCCCGGGTAGGCCCCGGGGGTGTCCACGAAGGTGATGACCGGGCGGCGGAACTTCTCCGCCTGGGCCATGATGCGCTGGGCCTTCCGGTAGCCCTCGGGACCGGGCATTCCGAAGTTGGCGGTCAGGTTTTCCTGGAGATCACGGCCCTTTCGGTGACCCAGTACGGTTACAGGCCGGCCGTGGAAGCGGGCGATGCCTCCCAGGATACTGCCATCCTCCCGGCACTGGCGGTCCCCCCGCTGCTCAAAGAAGTCGGTGAACAGAGCGCCGATATAGTCCGCCGCACCGGGACGGCCCGGATCCCGGGCCAGTCGGACCTGCTCCTCCGCTGTGTATCTCATGGGCGTCCCCCTCTCTCGTGGAGCGACAGGATCTGGGCCAGCACGCTCCGCCAGCGGCTTCTGGGGACGATCTGGTCCAGGAAGCCGTGCTCCAGCAGGAATTCCGCCCGCTGGAAGCCCTCCGGGAGGGTTTCCCCGATGGTCTGCTCAATGACCCGCGGACCGGCAAAGCCGATGAGGGCCCCAGGCTCCGCCAGCATGATATCTCCCAGGGAGGCAAAGCTGGCGGTAACGCCCCCGGTGGTGGGGTGGGTCAGGCAGGAGACGAACAGTCCGCCCCCGTCCTGGAACCGCCGGACAGCGGCGGCGGTTTTGGCCATCTGCATGAGGGAGAAGATCCCCTCCTGCATCCGAGCCCCGCCGCTGGCGGAGAATATGACCAGGGGCAGCTTGCGCCTGGCGGCCCGCTCCGCCGCCAGGGTGATTGTTTCTCCCACGGCGGTGCCCATGCTGCCCATGAGGAAGCGGCTGTCCAGAGCGGCAAAGACGGCGCCGTGTCCCTCCAGACGGCCCTGGGCGGCGACAGCCGCGTCGGCGAGGCCCGTGGCTTTTTCCAGGGTTCTCAGCTTCTCCGGATAGCCGGGGAAGGCCAGGGGGTCGGCAGGGCCCGCCTTTTTGCCCAGCTCCTGGAAGGAGCCAGGGTCCAGCAGCATGGAGAGCCGGTAGTAGGCCCCGATGGGCAGATGGTGGCCGCACCGGGGGCAGACCTGGCCGTTTCTGGACCAGTCCAGGGCGGTATTTTCCGCGCCGCAGGCCGGGCAGGCCCGGCGGCGCACTGCGGCGGGGGTCCCCTCCCGCATGGCCCGGTAGGCCAGCAGGCGGTCCCGGCGGCTGGTGAAAAATGGGATCATGTCCGCTCCTTTCCAGCCCCTTCGCTGAGGCGGTCACAGGTCCGCAGCACCTCCAAAAGGCCGTGCAGCTTCCGGTCCAGGAAACCGGTGTCAAGCTGCCCCCGGACGAAGTCCGGGTCGTGGAGGATGAGGTGGGCCAGGTGGGTGTTGGTGGGGTAGCCCTCGATGACCAGCTCCTCTAGAGCCCGCCGGCTCCGCCGGATGGCCTCCAGGCGGCTGGCGCCGTGGGCCAAGACCTTGGCCACCAGGGAGTCGTAGCAGGGGGGGACCTCGCAGCCGGTGAAGAGGGCTGTCTCCACCCGCACGCCGGGGCCCCCGGGGAGATGAAGAAACTGGGTTTTTCCGGGGCAGGGCATGAAGTTTCGCTCCGGGTCCTCGGCGTTGATCCGGCACTCAATGGCGTGGCCGCTGACCCGGACATCCTCCTGCCTTAGGGACAGGGGCAGGCCGGAGGCCACCCGCAGCTGCTCCTTCACCAGATCCACGCCTGTGACCAGCTCTGTTACCGGGTGCTCCACCTGGATGCGGGTGTTCATCTCGATAAAATAGAAGTCTCCCGACGGGGACAGCACGAATTCCACCGTTCCCGCCCCCACGTAACCGGCGGTGCGGGCCGCGCTGACCGCCGCCCGTCCCATCTTCTCCCGCAGGGCAGGAGTCAGGGCAGGGGAGGGGGACTCCTCAATGAGCTTCTGACGGCGGCGCTGGATGGAGCACTCCCGCTCCCCCAAATGGATCACGTTGCCCCGCCCGTCGGCCATGATCTGAAATTCAATGTGCCGGGGGTTCTCGATGAGCTTTTCTAGGTACAGATCCCCGTTCCCGAAGCAGGCCTCCGCCTCGGCCTTGGCCTCTCGATAGGCGCTCTCCAGTTCCGCCGGACTGTCCGCCTGGCGCATCCCCCGGCCCCCGCCGCCGGCGGAGGCCTTCAGCAGCAGGGGATAGCCCATCTCCGCCGCCAGCCCCTCCGCTTGGGCCAGGCTCTCCAGGGGGCCGTCGGACCCGGGCGCCACCGGCACGCCGGCGGCGCGGGCCATGGCCTTGGCCGCGGCCTTGCTGCCCATGGAACGGATGACGTCTCCCGGGGGGCCGATGAATTTCAGCCCCGCCGCCTGGCAGCGGTCCGCGAAGTCCGGATTTTCCGAGAGAAAGCCGTACCCCGGATGGACGGCGTCGCAGCCGCAGGCCAGGGCGGCGGACAGGATCGCGTCCTGGCGGAGGTAGCTCTCCGAGGCCCGGGCCGGACCGATGCAGATGGACCGAGTAGCCAGCTGGGCGTGGAGGGCGTTCTCGTCCGCCTCGGAGTAGACGGCCACCGTCTCCACGTCCAGCTCCCGGCAGGCCCGGATGATCCGGAGGGCGATCTCCCCGCGGTTGGCAATGAGCACGCGCTTGACCATAGCCTAGGTCCTCCGGATGCGGAAGAGGGGCGCGCCGAAGCCTACCGCCTCCCCGTCCTTGGCCAGCACCTCCGCCACAACGCAGTCGGCGGGGGCTCCCAGCTCGCTCATCATCTTCATAGCCTCGATGACGCACAGGGGATCCCCCTTCCGCACCTGCTTCCCGGGGGTGACGAAGGGGGCTTCCCCCGGGGAGGGAGCGGCGTAGAAGGTGCCTACCAGGGGGGCCTTCACCAGCTCCTCTCCCTCGGGGAGGGCGCTGGCCGGAGGCTCCGTCCGGGCGGCGGGAGCCTCCCCCTGGACTGCTGGGGCAGGGGAGGCCGGGGCGGCGCTCCGCTCCAGAGCAATCTCCTCCTCCGCCCGCCGCCAGCTTAGCCGCGTCAGGCCGGAGGCGGCGAAGCGCTCCATCAGGCCGTATAATTCCTGTAATTCCATAGCTGCCTCCTTTCCCGGCGCGATCCGCCCTTATTCCTTGCTCCGCAGGTACTGCACAATGTCGTCCACGGTCTTGATTTTCTCCAGATCCTCGTCGGCGATGCCCACGCCCAGGGCCTCCTGGAGGGCCATGGACAACTCTACAGCGTCCAGGGAGTCAATCTCCAGATCGTCATAGAGATTGGTCTCCGGCTTTACCTGCTCCAGATCGCAGCTGATGGCGTCGGCAACGATATCCCGAACCTGCTCAAACGTGACATTCATATCGTATAAGTCCTTTCAATCCCGCGGCAATGGGCGGCGGGGTAATTAACATTATTTAGCTAATAATTTTTAGCTAAAATGTTCGAGCTATATTATAGGGACCCAGCACCCGGTTGTCAAGGGGAAATTTTCGATTCCGGGAAAATTTTTCTTCCAGCGCGGCTTGACAAAGGGGACGAGGATTGATATACTGTAAACATACTAAACAAATGTATCGAGGAAGGGAGGTGTGGACATGGCGCGGAATAAGTATCCCGAGGAGACGGTGGAGAAGATTCTTACAGCAGCCAAGCGCCTTTTTCTGGAGAAGGGCTACGAGCGGACCACCATTCAGGATATCGTGGACCAGCTGGGGGGATTGACCAAGGGGGCCGTCTACCACCACTTCAAGTCCAAGGAGGAGATCATGGACGCCCTGGGGGACTACATCTTTCAGGAGCGGAATCCCTTTGAGGCGGTGCGGGGGCGGACGGATCTGAACGGCCTGGAGAAAATCCGGGAGGTGGTCCGCATAACCCAGTCCCCGGACTGGGCCCAGCTGAGCCGGGAGTGCATCCCCCTGCTGGAAAATCCCCGGATCCTGGCGGAGAACATCCGGCAGAACCACGAAATCTCCACACCGAACTTTCAGGCGCTCATCGAAGAGGGCATCGCCGACGGCTCCATCCGGACCCAATATCCCAAGGAGCTGGCGGAACTGATGACGCTGCTGCCCAATCTGTGGCTGGCCCCGTCGGTGATCCCGGGGACCCGGGAGGAGCTTTTCCGCCGGTTCTGCTGCCTGGGGGAGATGCTGGAACACATGGGCCTGCCCCTGTTCAACAAGGAAATTCTGGATCTGGGTGAGCGATTTTTTCAGGGCTTAGAGGAGAGAAACAGCTAAAAGCCGCTCCAGTGGGCGGCTTTTCTCCGGGAAAGATACATTCATTTGGTTGGTATGAAAAAAGGATGCTTATAAACTGCGCAATTGCGGGGAGCCGCTGCTCAACCACTGGTTGACCCAGTTGACTCAACCAATCGGCGGTTGTTTTCCGGCCTGTTTCCCCCTACAATGGTCCAAGCAGTGGAAGGAGGACTAACCCATGGAAGAAAAATGGAGGTTTGATATGCGGGAGAAGCTGTTTACAAGAAATTTCACCCTGCTGATTTTAGGGCAGGTATGTTCTCTCCTGGGCAACGGGGCTCTGCGGTTTGCCCTGTCCATGTATGTGCTGGAGGAGACCGGCTCGGCGGCGGTATTCGGGGGACTCCTGGCGGCGGCGATGATCCCCACCATTCTGCTGACTCCCTTCGGGGGCATCCTGGCGGACCGGGCAAACCGGCGGAATGTGATGGTGGGTCTGGACCTCTGCTCCGGGACGGCGGTGCTGCTGGCGGCGCTGGCCTTCTCGGGGGACCGGGGCATGGCCGTCACGGCGGCGCTGCTGATTGTTTTGTCCATTCTGGGGGCCTTCGAGTCCCCCACGGTCCAGGCCTGCGTGCCCCAGATGCAGAGCGGAGAGAACATTCTCCGGGGCAACGCGGCGGTGAACCAGGTCAACGCCCTGGCAGGGCTGATGACGCCCTTTCTGGGGAGCCTGCTGTATACCGCCTTCGGCGTGCGGCCTGTGCTGGCGGGAGCGGGGCTGTGCTTTCTGCTGACGGCGGGGCTGGAGTGCTTCATCCGCCTGCCCAGGGTGCTGCCGGCGGAGAAGCAGAGCGTGGGGACCATTCTCAGGGAGGACCTGCTGGGCAGCTTCCGGTTTCTGGTCCGGGAGCGGCGGGAGGTGCTGGACCTGCTGCTCTTCGCCGCCCTGGTGGGCTGTCTTGTCAGCGGCGTGGCCATTGTGGGCCTGCCCTACCTGGTCCGGCAGGAGCTGGGCCTGTCCGCCGCGTTCTACGGCGGAGCGGAGAGCGCGGCGGGGCTGGCGGCGCTGCTGGGGGGCCTGGCGGCGGGAGTGCTGGCGGGGCGCCTCCCTTTCCGGAGGCTTCACCGGCTCGCCGTGCTGCTGGGCGTCTGCGTCCTGCTGGCCGGCGGGGCGATGCTGCTGCCGCTGGGACCGGTGCTCCGGTTCGCGCCTCTGGTGCTGGCCTTCTGCGGCGGCCAGGCCTGCGCCTGCTGCTTCTCCATCTTCGCAGTTTCCGCTATCCAGGAGCGGACGCCGGAGCATATGACCGGGAAGGTCATGGCCTGCGTCTCCGCCGTCTCCATGTGCGCCCAGCCGGTGGGGCAGGCGGCCTTCGGCCTGCTCTTCGACGCGGCGGCGGGGCAGGCATGGCTGGTGCTCCTGCCCGCCGGAGTCCTCATCTGCGCTCTGGGGATCGGAAGCCGGAGGCTGTTCGAGAGATGGTAAGGTCTGCAACCTTTTTCTTGAAAGAAAAAGGTTCAAAAAGAACTTTGCGCTAAGGGCCGGTTCCTCAAAGAGGAACCGGCCCCCAGCCTGTCGAAAAAGTCTGCCTCTTGGCAGACATTTTCCTGTAAAGATGATAAAATAGGGAGTAAGAGGTGAGGGAAATGTTGGAGCGAGGGAAA
>JAAWUC010000021.1 GCA_022804995.1 Oscillospiraceae bacterium | reverse complement strand
CAAGCGGGCCAAGGCCTTTAAGAGCCACATCCTCACCAAGAAGGATACCAAGCGTACCCGTCGTCTGCGGGCGGGCGGCTATGCCGACGTGACCAACGAGTCCGCCATCCGCAAGATGATCCCCTACAAATAAGACTGCGATACGCTTTAGAATAGGAGGCTTTTACAATGGCAAGAGTTAAGGGCGCGATGATGACGCGCAAGAGAAGAAATAAGGTGCTGAAGCTGGCGAAGGGCTACTGGGGCGCCAAGTCGAAGCATTTCAAAATGGCCAACCAGCAGGTGATGAAGTCCCTGACCTACGCGTACAAGGGGCGCCGCCTGAAGAAGCGGGATTTCCGCCGCCTGTGGATTACCCGCATCAGCGCCGCCTGCAAGCTGAACGGGATGAATTACTCCACCTTCATGCACGGGCTGAAGTCCGCCGGCGTGGTGATCGACCGGAAGATGCTGGCGGAGCTGGCGGTCAACAACGAGGTCGCTTTTGCCAAGCTGGCAGATATGGCGAAGGCTAAGGCATAAACTGTTTGTATAACAAGGGGAGTTCGATACAAAAAGTATCGAACTCCCCTTTTTTGTGGCCTCTATGGGACGGCGGTTCCTCTTTTTTTCAGCGGAAGCCGCTCTCTGGGCGGGAGCTGGGGCAGCAGCGTCCCCAGAGCCGCCAGCAGCAGGAAGATTCCTCCTCCGCTGACCGCCGTCAGCACTGCCGCCGCCGCAGTCAGCGCCCCGGCGCAGGCCAGCCCCACACGGCGGCAGACCGCGTCTGCCGCCATGGGGTCCACCGCCCAGCTCACCAGGATATGGAGGGCCTGCCCCCCGTCCAGGGAGGGGATGGGCAGAAGATTGAAGCCCCCCAGCAGCAGATTCGCCCCCGCCAGCAGGTAGTCCCCCGCCACCCGGGCAAAGATCACCGCCAGAAAAAGGTTCACCGCCGGACCCGCCAGGGTGCACAGCAGCTCCCTCCCGTAGGGCATATACCGGGTATCCGCCCGGATGTCCGCCCCGAAGGCCGTCAGCCGGAACAGCTCCACCCGGGTTCCCGCCAGCCGCAGCGCCGCCAGATGTCCCAGCTCGTGGCAGACCGAGGCCGCCAGCACCAGCGGCAGCACCTCCCCAGCGCCCGCAAGCAGTGCCAAGACCAGCAGCAGCCAGAAGCCGGGGGAAATTTCCCAGCACCTCTTCCTCATTCCACTTCGATATAGTAGATGGGGTTCAGGTACAGCTCCCCGTCGTGGAGCTCAAAGTGGAGGTGGGGGCCCGTGGCTACGCCGGTGTCCCCCACCTCGGCGATTTTCTCCCCCATGGACACCCTGCCGCCGCCGGTGGTCACAGCGCTGCAATGGGCATACAGGGTCACGTAGCCCCCGTCGTGCTGGAGCATGACGTATTTGCCCAGGGTACTGCTCTCCCCGGTGGCGTAGACCTCGCCGTCGGCAAAAGCGCAGATGTCCGAGCCCCACTCCGCCGCCAGATCGACGCCGTAGTGGAACTTGTTCCCGCCGCTGACCGGGTGCTCCCGCCACTCAAAGCCGGAGGTCATCCGCCCCCGCAGGGGATTTACGTGGTCAAAGCCTAGATTCCGCTGCTCCAGGCTGGCGTTCTCCGGCACGGCGGGCATGGTGTACACATAGCTTGCCGCCGCCGTGGTGGTGTCGTCCTCCGGCTCCTCCTGCTGCGGAGCGCCGGAATCCGGCGGGGCGGCGGGCTCCCCGGCGGAGCTGTCCGGCACGGGGACCTCCTCCCGCCGGATAACCGGCTCCGGGTCCGCTGTGGCGGCGAGGGCGCCGGCCTGTAAACTCCCGTCATCCGCCAGGGGGAGGCGGGGCGTCACCCGCCGCAGGAGGCGTGTTTCCGGCTGGTCCGGCCCGGTGGAGGCGGGCTCCGGCTGCCGCTCGGGCGGGGCGGTGTCCGGAACGCCGGAGGCGGGGCTGAAAACAGCGGTATAGGCGTCCTGGAGGGAGTCGCTGACCGCCGCTTCCCCGCTGATGGCCCGGCCCATGGCGGCGAAAGCCTCCTTGAAATCGGCGTCCCGGCCGATGAGCTCTCCGGCGGACCGCGCCAGGGAGCTGAGCGCTCCGGGGAAGAGCAGCTTCACCGCCACCAGGGCCACGAACACCCCGCCGCAGATGACCAGCCGGACCACTCCCCGGTCCGGTCCGGCGGCGGCATGCCGTCCCCCTCTTCCGCTTCTCCGGCGCGCCTGCTGCCGGGCCCGATATGCGGCGCTGTTTCGATCCAAGCCCATCGCTCCCTTCCCGCGTTTGTCCCTTTGCGGTTAGTGTATGCGGCGGGCGTGGGAAAATATGCGGGCGGATTGTTTTTACCAGGACAGGAAAAAGGAGCGGACCGCCTGTCCGCTCCTTAATACTCAGTTTTCTGCCGCCGGGGCCATCCCCAGCCGCTCCACGCCGCCGGGTCCCATCAGCTCCGCCAGCGCCTCCCAGCCCAGCGTCAGCTCCACCGGCCCCAGCACATAGGGACCCAGCTCATAGGCGGAAAAAATCACCGTCATACCCACCTGACTGAAATACACCGCGCCATTGTTCCACTCCCGGATAATGTTTCGGTAGTTGTCCCAGTAGAGGTCCCGCTGCTCCCGGCTGAGGCTGTCCGCCGCGGCAATCAGCGCATCTCCCGCAGCCTCCTGGAAAACCGCCGGGTCGTCCGCCAGCTGCACCGGGTCGATGAACTGTCCCGTGCTCAGATCAAAGGTGTAGCCCGTGGTATAGCTGTAGCCGTGGGCCCCGCCGGTGTAGCCCCAGGTGTCCGTCCGGACGCTGATGATCTCGCCGCCCATGTAGCCCTGGGCCGTGGTTTCGTCGCAGAGGACGGTGGAGGAGAGCGCCGGCCCGTCGAGCGCCTCCGCAATCTCCGGCAGCTCCCGGCCATAGTCCACGGCCTCTTCCAGCACTTTGCGGGCTCTGTCGTTGAAGCTCTCCAGATTCCGTTCCGCCGCCGTCTGATCCTCCGGCGAGAGGGAGTCCAGGTTGTCCACCGTTAGGGTGAACAGCTTGTAGTCGTAATAGGCCAGCTGTACGCCCTCCTCGGACTGGAAGCTCTCCTGAGCGGTCAGGTCCGAAAACCGGTAGACCGGCGCCTCATAGACCGCCGCAGTCTCTATCGTCCCTGCGCCGCTGGCGGAGCACGCGGCCAGCAGGAGCATCCCCGCCAACAGCAGGCTTACCGTCTGTCTCATAGGGACCTCCTTTCGTTGGTTTCACAACATCACCGGCCCCGCTCTGTATTCGCTCTCCGGGGCGCCCAGTTCGGGGCAGGCCAGCACATATAGATCCGTACACCGTGCCTCCAGGTCAAAGACCCGCTGGGCCTCCGCCCCCAGCCGCCTGACATGGCCGGGCTTGGTGATCACCGGCAGGGAAGCCGTTTTCCGCATCCGCCCCAGCAGCTCCCGCCCCCGCCCGTTGGCCCCCAGGACCCGGAGATAGGGCGGCGTCTCCCCCTGGGCGGCCTGGGGGACCTCCAGGTAGCTCTGGAGCAGCATTCGCCGCAGCCGGGCCATGGGATATCGTTTGGTTTTCGCGGCCCGGAGGATATCCTCTGCCTCCACGCCGGTATGCACCGCACGATAGAACCGGCGGTACAGCCCCTCGTTTCCGCCGTCGTAGGGCCGGAAGTCCTCCTCATCCATCCGGCGCAGCTGGGAGAGCACCGCCAGCTGGCAGTTCTCCAAAAATACTGGGGCCCGCCCGGCCTCCATCTCCCCCGCAAGGATCCGGGCGGAGCTTGCCGGCAGCATTTCCCGCCAGTCCCCGCCCCGCCGAACGGCGCGCCGGACGGCGCTGGCGGAGGAGTATTCGCCCTCCTCCCGGCTGTCGTGGGCCGCGCCAATCCTGGGCAGGGCCATGGGCCGGAGGCCCGTCCCCCGCAGCGCCCGCAGGTACTCCACCGCCAGAATATCGTTGGGGCGGGTGAGGCACCCGACGGCCTCCCCCTTTCCCCGCCTCTCCAGCAGGACTCCGGCCACCGCCTGCCGCGCGGCGGCGAAGGTCATGCCCTCGCCGGTAAAGCGGACAAGCCCGGCATCATACACCGGGTCCTCCAGAACATCCGCCGCGGCGGACAGCAGTTCCAAATCTCCGCACTCGCTGCCGAAGGCCAGGTGCGTCACCACCCCCGCTCCCGCCAGCGCGGCCACGCCCCCCTGGGCGAACTGCTCCGCCCCAGCGCAGGCCCAGGGCGTGGGCAGCTCCAGCACCAGGTCCGCCCCGCCCTCCAGGGCCATCTCCGCCCGGGCGTGCTTGTTCAGGACGGCAAAGTCCCCCCGCTGAACAAAGTTTCCGCTCATGCAGACTACGATTCCGGCATCCGCCCCCAGGCGGCGGCGGATCTCCCCTAACTGCCAGGCGTGGCCCCGGTGAAAGGGGTTATACTCCGCGATCACGCCTGCTACGGTCATATCAGCACCCTCCAAACGGCAGACCGCCGGCGGTTACGGAAATTTTTTGGTAAATCGCCAAAAAAATGGTTGTCTAACCGGCGAGAATGGTCTACAATAGATAGCGTGACCATTGTAACTGTCTCCCAGCCAAAAAGCAAGTCACAGCTCGGAAACAAAAAATAACAAAACAATGACAACAGAAGGACAAGGAGAAATTGACACCATGAAAATCCTCATCATCAATGCGGGCAGCTCTTCCCTGAAGTACCAGTTTATGGAGTCCGAGGGCGGCGAGGTCTTTGCCAAGGGCCTGTGCGAGCGCATCGGCATCGACGGCCGCCTGACCCACAAGGTCCCCGGCCGGGAGGACGTGAAGAGCGACATCCCCATGCCCACCCACTCCGAGGCTATTCAGGCGGTGCTGGATATCATGGTGGACCCGGTCAAGGGCGTCATCAAGTCCACCGACGAGATCGCCGCTGTGGGCCACCGGGTCCTCCACGGCGGCATGGCCTTCACCGAGAGCTGCATTATCGACGACAAGTGCATTGAGGCCATCAAGAAGTGCATCCCCCTGGGGCCCCTCCACAACCCCGCCAACCTGATGGGCATCGAGGCATGCCAGAAGATCATGCCCAAGACCCCCCAGGTAGCCGTGTTCGACACCGCTTTCCATATGACAATGCCCGCCAAGGCCTACATCTATGCCATTCCCTACGAGTATTATGAGAAGGACGACGTCCGCCGCTACGGCTTCCACGGCACCAGCCACCGGTACGTCTCCGCCCGGGCCATTGATATGCTGGGCAATCCGGCGCACAGCAAGGTGATCTGCTGCCACCTGGGCAACGGCTCCTCCCTCTCCGCCGTGGTGGACGGCAAGTGCGTGGACACCACCATGGGCCTGGGGCCCTTGGCCGGCTTCCCCATGGGCACCCGCTCCGGCGACGTGGACGCCACCATTCTGGAGTACCTCATGGGCCGGTACGGCTACGACATCAAGGAGATGCTGAACATCCTCAACAAGAAGTCCGGCGTGCTGGGCATTTCCGGCGTCAGCTCCGATTTCCGCGATCTGGACGAGGCCGCCCAGAAGGGCAATGAGCGCGCCGCCCTGGCCCTGGAGAAGTTCATCTACGAGGTGAAGAAGTTCATCGGCGCCTACGCCAACGCCATGGGCGGGGTGGACGCCATTGTCTTTACCGCCGGCATCGGCGAGAACTCCATCGACCTACGCCGCCGCATCTGCGAGGGCATGGAGTACATGGGCGTGAAGATGGACGCGGAGAAGAACAACACCCGCGGCAAGGAGGTGGACGTGTCCGCCGACGGCTCCAAGGTGAAGATCTTCGTCATCCCCACCAACGAGGAGCTGATGATCGCCATGGACACCGCCGCGCTCTGCAAGTAAAGCGCGCTGTGCCGCCCCGCGTCCGTCAATGGAGGCGGGGCGGCACAACCATTTTTGCAGTATAATTAAAGGAGGAGTCTGCAATGTTGAAAGGAAAAGTCGCCATCGTCACCGGCGGGACCCGGGGGATCGGGTACGCCATTGTGGAAAAGTATCTGGAGAACCACGCCGCAGTTGTGCTGTGCGGGTCCCGGCAGGAGACGGCGGACAAGGCCGTGGCCTCTCTGAAGGCAAAGAATCCCGGCTGGGATGTGGAGGGGAGCGCCCCCGATATGCTGGAGTATGAGTCCATCAAGGCCGCTTTTGACGGCGTTCGGGAGCGGAAGGGGCGCATTGACATTCTGGTCAACAACGCCGGACTCTCCTCCTCTGAGCCCCTCTCCGCCTACACGCCGGAGCTGTTCCGGAAGATTATGGGATTGAACGTGGACGCGGTGTTCTACTGCATCCGGGCGGTCTATGACGCCATGGCGGCCCAGGGGGGAGGCTGCATTATCAACACCAGCAGCATGGTCAGCCGGTACGGCCAGCCCTCCGGCGTGGCCTATCCCACCAGCAAGTTCGCCGTCAACGGGCTGACGCTCTCCCTGGCCCGGGAGCTGGGGCCCCAGGGGATCCGGGTCAACGCCGTGGCCCCAGGGATTACCAATACCGACATGATGAAGGCGGTGCCCGAGAGCGTGATCAAGCCCCTTATCGGCCAGATTCCCCTGCGCCGCATCGGGGAGCCGGAGGATTTGGCCAACGCCTTCCTCTTCCTAGCCAGCGACGCGGCGTCCTATATCACCGGCGAAATTCTCCACGTAGGCGGTCAGGCCCGGGCGTAGGCGGCTGGGGATGCAGCCTCTCTAAAATTACCGGCGCGGCAGGAAGCCGCGCCGGTTTTTTGCTTTTCAGAAGGGACGGGGAGGCACCGAAGGAGCTAGCACCGAAACCGCTTCGCGAAGATGATGCCCAGCAGCAGAACGAGACAGGACACACCCATCAGAAGAAGGGAGTGTTTCGCTGGTTGGTCTGTTGGCCTCTGTCCGTTTGGGGCGGAGAAGGGATCCCTCTGCATAGGCGGCGAGTCCCGGTCCGCGGGCATCTGCTCCGGCGGATTTCCGGAAGCGGGCGTGGCCTCCTCGTCCCCAAGCGGAAACGCGCCGGGGGAAAATTCCCCGCCCGGGAAGCCTCCCGCTTCCCCCGCGCCATCCATGGCGCCCATGTCCGACAGGAGGAGCTGCGGCGCGGCGATCAGAGCGGAGGGGTCCATGCGCTGTGCCGCCTCTGTGGAGGGAACGCTGCCGCTCAGCTGGCCCTGAACGCTCCGCGTCCGCAGGGCGCAGAAGCTCCGTAAAGTCTGTACACCGGAGAAAAGCATCCCATTTCACCTCCAGGATTGCCGGGGCATCCCCTGCTGGGACGGTAACGCAGCGCGTATTCAGGAAATCCGTACACCGGAGCCCTGTGCGAAGAGCGTAGTCCAGCGTAACCCGCACATTGCCGGGGGCGTAGACGAAGGGCTCCCGGGTGTAGTCCACAATCGTTTTGGGCCGCAGTCCTCGGGTCCGCATTTTTGTGTACAGCTCGAGCAGGAGGGGGCGGTTCTCCGCGCTGGGCATCCACTCCCAGGCGCCGTCCACAATGGACTGCGCCTCCCCGGCGGTCAGGGCTGCGGGCTGCTTCCTGCATAGGCCGTCGATCTTGCTCTTTTTTTCCAGGTGAATGAGGCGTACATCTCCGTTATAGAACCGCATCCGGAATTTTTCCCGCCGGCTGATGCCGTCCAGCTTTTCCCGCAGCGCGCTGTCGCCGGGGCTGTCGAAGTACAGGCTCCGAACCTCGTATTTGCCGGAGGCTCCCGCGTGCGGATCCGGGCGCATGACACACCGCAGGCGGCTGCGGGTCTCCTGGAGATCCATGGAATTCAGCGGATGCTTCCATTCGTGGCGAAAATTCATGGAATGTTTACTCCTTTTGTGGTAGGATGGTGAGAGCATAGCGGACGAAGCTGAAACCAAGCTGTGTGCCTGGCGCGGTTCACAATTTCTCTACAGACGGCCCCCGGCTTCCGCTTGCAATTCTATGGTATATACGGGTGATGTTTCATGAGGATTTTGATTGTAGAGGATGAGCGGCTTCTCGCGGAGACGCTTGCGGATATCTTGACGCAGGCGCACTATATTGTGGATGTGTCCTATGACGGCGAGAGCGGACTGGACAACGCGCGCTCCGGCATTTACGACGCCGTTGTGCTGGACGTGATGCTTCCGAAGCTGGACGGGTTTGCGGTGCTGCGCCGCCTGCGGGAGGAGCGCAATGCTGCGCCGGTGCTGCTGCTCACCGCCAGAGGCGGCCTGCACGATCGGGTCTACGGCCTGCGCCAGGGGGCGGATTATTACCTGACGAAGCCCTTTGAAAACGCGGAGCTCCTGGCCTGCCTGGAGGCCATCACCCGCCGCCAGCGGGAAATCGTGCCGGAGACTCTGCGCTTTGGGGACCTGGAGCTGACGCCCTCCGCCTGCAGGCTTCAGCGGGGGGAGGCCGTGCTGTCTCTCAACGCGAAGGAGACGGAGATCCTGCGTCTGCTGATGAGAAACAGCGGGCAGTATCTGCCGAAGGAGACGCTGCTGACCAAGGTCTGGGGCTTTGAGTCGGGAGCGGTAGACAACAATGTGGAGGCATATATCTCCTTCCTGCGGAAGAAGCTGGCGCTGCTGCAGTCCAAGGTCAGCCTGCGTGTACAGAGGAATGTGGGCTACCGGTTGGAGGAGGACCTATGATCAGAAAGCTCCGGCGGAAGTTTATCCTGGTGTTTATGGGCGTTGCGTCCGCGCTCCTCGCAGCGCTGCTGATTGGCCTGTATCTCTCCAACGCCGCGCACTACAGGCAGATGACGGTGGAGGCCCTCGGCTCCGCGCTGATGGAGGGCAGGCGGGCCAGGGGAGGCGTGCCCCTGATTGTCGCCGAGGACGGGCCGGGCGGCCAGGTGCGCGTGCTGTTCAACCAGATCTTTTTCATAACCGAAGAGGAGATTGCCGCCGCCGTTATGGAGGTCAGGGAGACTGGACAGGAGATGGGGGAGCTGCCCGCCAGGAACCTGCGCTTCCTCTGCCATAGGACCGGCCCCTCCGGGATACGCGTTGCCTTTGCGGATATCTATGGGGAGAAGGCGTCCCTGCATGCGCAGCTGGCCAGCTCCGCCGTCATTGGGGGTGTTGCGCTGCTGGGCTTTCTGCTCTTGAGCGTGGCCCTCTCCCGCTGGATTGTGCGCCCGGTAGAGGAGGCGTGGAAAAAGCAGCGGCAGTTCGTCGCGGATGCTTCCCATGAGCTGAAAACACCCCTTACAGTGGCCCTGTCCAATGTGGATATGGCCCTGTCCATCCAGGGGAGCTTTCCCGATGAGAAAAACCGCCGTCGGTTGGATATTGCTGAGACTGCGCTGCTGCGGATGAAGGATTTGGTGGAAAAGCTGCTCACACTGGCCCGCGGCGACGCGGAGGAGGGGGAGGCGGACGCCGCCTCCTTTGTCCCTATCGACCTGACATATCTGCTCTCCTGTAGTACGGCCTCCTTTGAGCCGGTGTTTTTTGATGCCGGACGGTGTCTCCGGGTGGAGATTGCCCCCGGCTGTCAGATGATGGGCAGCGCTGGAAAGCTGTTGGAGCTCTTTGGCATCCTGCTGGATAACGCCTGTAAGTACAGCGCTCCCGGCAGCACGGTCACTGTGCGGCTGGAGAGGGAAGGCGGCCGGATCTGCCTTGCGGTGGAAAACGACGGCGACGGAATTCCGCCGGAGGCTCTGCCCCGCGTTTTTGAGCGCTTCTTCCGGGTGGACCCCTCCCGCGGCGAGATCGCCGGCTGCGGGTTGGGCCTGTCCATTGCGGAGGAGATTGTCAGCAGACACGGCGGGAAGATATGGGCGGAGTCCGCTGGCGGGCATACGGGGTTTTACGTGAGATTTTTCAAGTGAAGCGCGGCTCAAGATGGCAAAACCCCCTCTCCCGCAGGGGGAAAGGGGGAATAGGCGGCAGGCTCTGCCGGACTTACGCCATCTCCGTCACCGCCACGAACACGTTGGAGATCTCGTACCATCCGGCGAAATCCACGCTGCCGGTCTGGGGCAGATGGAAGATCTTTTGAAACTCCGTCACCGCCGCCTGGGTGGCGGGGCCGTAGATCCCGTCCGCCGGTACCTTGGGAATGGCGGGGAACTTTCCGGAGATGCGGTTGAGCTGTCCCTGGATGATGCGCACGTCCTCCCCCTCGCTGCCCAGGGTCAGCACCTCGCCGCCGTAGGACAGGGGCACCCCCTCCACTTTCTCTGCGCTCTGGAGGTAGACATCGGAGCCGTAGTATTTGCGCAGGATGCTCACTGCGTCCCAGCCCTGCTCCCCCAGGGCCTGGGATCCCCACTGGCTCAGCCCGCCGCACTGGACCCGCCGTCCGTCGCAGTACTGGGTGAAGAGGGGCTGGGAGATGCCCTCCCGGGTGATATAGGTGGTGAACAGGTCGTCCACCACCACGCCGATCTCCTCAAAGATGGTCCGCCCGTAGGAGAAGGACTGGTCGAAGGCGGTGGAGCTGGTGATGGTGAAGTCGTAGCCCTTCCCACGGTACCACTCGGTGTACACCCGGTTGAGGGTGAAGGAGAGAATGGCCAGGACGTTGGCCTTGATGGCCTCGGTTTTCCAGGTGGAGTAGATCTCGCTGCACGCCACATTTTTGATGTAGTCCTTGAACCGGACCCAGTAGTTGGGGGCGGAGGCGTCGTCGGGCCGCCCGGCGTGGACCACCACAAACTCCGGGATCACCGGCTCCGGCAGCACCACCAGGCCCTCGGGATCCGGCAGGGGCTTGACCTCCTCCTCCGGCTCCCGCTGGACCGGCTCCCCCCAGAGGGCGTGGGGGGCGAGCAGCAGGTTCTGCACATTGAACCCCCCGGGCCGTGCCGGGGAGAGAGACGCCCGCTGGACGGACCGGCCCGTTGGCAGCAGCTCCACGCCGCCGATGTGGAGGGTCTGATACCCGGGGGCGGAGACGGTGACGTTGTAGACGGCATAGGGCCGCCGCCCCGCCTCTCCCTCCGCCACCGACAGCTCCATGGGCGGTGCGGGCAGCTCCAAGAAGGGGGTCTGGCCCGACGCGTCGGTGGCGGCTTCCTCCAGAATTTTGCCGGTCTCTGGGTCGCTGACGCGCACGCTGGCCTCCGGAATAGGCTCCGGATTTTCTCCGGCTGTGACAAAAATTTGCAGATCGCCTCTGTCTATGTAGGATGGATTCATAACGGCAGTCCTCCTTTCCGTATACTATCCTATGCGGGCGGGGCCGGTTGGACACCGCCCGGAAGGATCACGAAGGGAGGGCTGTATGGAATACATCATCAAATACACAGGGGATATCCTCGCCCTGGGCTACCCCACGGAGCTGCTGGACGCCCAGTTCGCCATCATGGAGCTGGAGGCCAGGGAGGCCGGGCGGCTGCTGGAGCACCAACAGGTGAGCTGCTACGAGCCGGCCCGGATGCTCAGCAGTTTGGCGGATCGGAGCCTGGAGGCCGCCTGCATCCCGCCGGTTCAGCGGGCCAGCGGACTGGGCCTCACGGGGCAGGGGGTGCTCATCGGCTTTGTGGACTCGGGGCTGGATCTGGACCACCCGGAATTTCTGGGGGAGGACGGGACCAGCAGGGTGGTCGCCCTCTGGGACATGACGGCGGAGGGTACGCCGCCGGAGGGCTTCTTCCACGGCGCGGCCTACACCGGGGAGGAGATCGCCGCCGGGCTGGTCTCCCCCGCCGGGGGGAGCGGCCATGGCACCGCCGTCGCCGCCATCGCCGCCGGACGCAGCGGCGCGGCCCCGGGGGCCTCCATCGCGGCGGTGAAGCTGTCCAGCGCCCAAACCACGGATATCATGCGGGCGGTGAAGTACCTGCTGGACCGGGCGGAGGAGCGGGGGATGCCCTGCGTTGTCAACCTCAGCTACGGCACCAACTTCGGCTCCCACCAGGGCCAGTCCCTCTTTGAGTCCTATATCGACCAGTCCGCACAGCGGGGCCGGAGCGTCATCGTCTGCGCCGCCGGCAACGAGGGCAGCGGGGCCCACCACTTCCGGGGAAAGCTCATGGAGGGGGGGACTGTGGACGCGGAGTTCACCGTCTCCACCCGGCGGGAGCAGATCTATCTGTCCCTGTGGAAGAACTTCGCCGATGAGGCGGTGCTGGAGCTGGTTCTGCCCAACGGGCAGACCACCGGCCCGCTGACGGAGGGGACCCGGTTCCTCCGGTTCGGGTCCATCCGGGTGTCGGTGTTCTACGGCGTGCCCACCCACTACAGCGCCTCCCAGGAGGCCATCTTCCTGCTGGAGGCCCCCGCCGGGGAGCTGGACGGACTGTGGAAGCTGCGGTGCACGGGGCGGCGGGTGGCGGACGGACGGTTTGACATGTGGCTGCCCACGGTGGAGGAGGTCAGCGACCGCACCGCCTTCCTCCAGCCGGAGCCGGAGCTCACCATCACCCTCCCCGCCACGGCCCTCTACCCCATCTCCGTGGGGGGCTACCGGACGGAGACGGAGACGGTGAGCCCCTTCTCCGGGCGGGGGGACCAGGGGTGTTGGGGCCGGGTGATGCTGGATCTCACCGCCCCGGCGGAGGCCGTCCGCTCCGCCAAGGCTGGGGGCGGCTACGACGTGTTCACTGGCACCAGCATGGCCGCGCCCTTTGTCTCGGGAGCGGCGGCGCTGATGATGGAGTGGGGGATCGTTCAGGGCAACGACCTGTTTCTCTACGGCCAGCGGGTGAAGGCGTTTCTGTGCAAGGGCGCCCTGCGGAGCCCGTTTCTGAGCTATCCCAACGCCCAGTGGGGCTACGGGCGGCTGAATCTGTGCGGAACCATGAACGAGCTGGTCAACCATCTGGAGAGGGGGCTTTGAGAGATGCGGCTTTCGGCGGAGGCGCTGGAGTTCATCCACGCGCCGGATACCATCGATTTCGTCACCCGGGCGTCCGACGCCTTTTTTGAGTTCGCGAGAAATTCCAACGATGTGGTGGTGGGGCAGATACTCTCCGGGCGGTATGTACTGGGGTACATGAAGGCGGAGAAGTTCCACCTGCTGGAGGAGGCCCTGGGGACCGCGTTCATCAGCTCGGTCTCCGTGGTCCTGGGCCTGCTGGACCGGCCCGCCCTGGACGCGGCGGGGGTGTCCCAGGTCCAGAGCCAGCCCTACCTGAACCTGAAGGGACGGGGAGTGCTGCTGGGCTTTGTGGACACAGGTATCGACTACACCCAGGATGTGTTCCGCTACGCCGACGGCTCCAGCAAGATCCAGTACATCTACGACCAGACCGCCGAGGGGGAGCCCCCTGCCGGGTTCGTCCTGGGCCGGGAGTACACCAAGGCGGATATCGACGCCGCCCTGGCCTCCGAGGACCCCTACGCCCTGGTCCCCCAGCGGGATGAGGACGGCCACGGCACCTTCCTGGCCTCAGTGGCCGCCGGGGGGCAGAGCGAGGCGTTTTCCGGCGCGGCTCCGGACGCGGAGATCATCGCTGTAAAACTGAAAAAAGCCCGGCCTCTGTACCGGGAGAAATACTGCGTCCCGGCGGACCAGGAGAACGCCTACGAGTCCAGCGCGGTGATGATCGGCGTGGAGTACATCATCCGGAAGGCCCGGGAGCTGGGCCGGCCCGTGGCCATCTGCATCGGCCTGGGCACCAACGCCGGGAGCCACGACGGCTACAGCGTTTTTGAGGAGTATCTGAGCGGCGTGTCCATCCAGAAGGGGGTGTGCCTGTGTGCGGCGGCGGGCAACGAGGCCGAGGCCCGCCACCACACCGGAGGCGTCCTCCGTCCAGGGGAGCCCCCGGGACAGGTGGATCTGAAGGTGGGGGAGAACGCTGGGGACGTGTATATGGCCGTGTGGAACACGGTGGCGGATCGGCTGTCGGTGTCGGTGCGCTCCCCCTCCGGGGAGCTGGTGGGCCGGGTGCCCGCTAAGCCGGGGACAGGGCCCGCCGCCGATGTGAAGCTGGTGCTGGAGGCCGCGCGGGTCCAGGTGGAGTACCACTTCCCCGTGGAGGGCAGCGGCGGACAGCTGACGGTGATCCGCATCCTGGGGGCCACCCCCGGCGTGTGGAACATCCAGCTCCACGGGGATATCCTCCTCAACGGCAGCTACCAGGTTTGGCTGCCCATGACGGGATTTGTATCCCCCTCGGTGGAGTTTCTGGCGGCTACGCCGGACTGCACTGTCACCTGTCCCGGCTCCGCCGTGGGGCTGATCTGCTGCGGGGCCTACGACAGCGCCAGCAAGAGCCTATACGCCAAGAGCTCCCGGGGCCCCGCCTGGGACGGGCGGATTCTGCCGGACCTGACGGCCCCCGGGGTGGGGGTGGGGGGGATTTACCCCTACGGCCCCGGCAGTATGAGCGGCACCAGCGCGGCGGCGGCAGTGCTGGCGGGGGTGTGCGCCCTGCTGCTCCAGTGGGGTATCCGGGAGGGGAATGACCCAGCCATGGGGACCTACCAAATCCGGGCCTACCTCATCCGGGGGTGCCTGCGCCGGCCCGACATGGTCTACCCCAACAACCAGTGGGGCTACGGGTCTGTGCAGCTGATGCAGAGCTTCCACCTGATGAGGGAGCTGTAGCATGCCCCCTTGACGCGGAGCGCTCCGGGGCATACAATAGGTGTAAAATCCCCCAAAGGAGGCCTCTGCCATGAACCTGCCCCGCGTAGCCGCAGTCCACGATCTGAGCTGCTTCGGACGCTGTTCCCTGACCATCGTTCTCCCCACTCTCTCCGCCATGGGCGTCCAGTGCTGCCCGCTGCCCACCGCCTGCCTCTCCACCCACACCGGCGGCTTTACCGGCAACACCTTCCTGGATCTGACGGAGCAGATGGAGCCCATCGCCGCCCACTGGGCCGCGCTGGACCTCCGCTTTGACGGCATCTACACCGGCTTTATGGGCTCTCGGCGGCAGATAGAGCTGACAGCGGAGTTTCTCCGCGCCTTCCGCCGCCAGGGATGCCCCGCGGTGGTGGATCCGGTGATGGGGGATCACGGGCGGCCCTACCGCACCTATACGCCGGAGATGTGCCGCGCCATGGCCTCCCTGGCGGAGCTGGCCGGCGTCATCACCCCCAACCGCACGGAGGCCGCGCTCCTGCTGGATGTCCCCTACGGGGACCTGCGGCTGGACACGGAGGCCGATTGCCGCCGCTGGGCGGAGGCTCTGAGCCTGGAGGGGCGGCGGAGCGTAGTCCTCACAGGGGCGGCGGCGGAGCCGGGGAGTGCCGGAGCGGTGTGCTTCGACCGGACCACCGGCCGGACCGGGCTCGTCTCCGCCCCCCTGGTGGAGGGCTCCTTCCACGGCACAGGGGACCTCTTCGCCAGCGTCCTCACCGGCGCGCTGGTTTTGGGGGAGTCCCTGGAACAGGCGGCGGCACGGGCGGCGGAGTTCGTCAGCCTGTGCGCGGGCCGGACCCGGGCGGCGGGGACCCCCGTTCGGGAGGGTGTGGTGTTTGAGGACCAGCTCTGGCGGCTTAACGCCCCCTCTGTCCCAGCACCAGATAGCGGACAACCGGAATCCGCCGGATTGCCTCGTACAGCCCCAGGGTGGCGGGCAGACCGATGACCAGCGCCAGCGTGTAGTTCCAGACTGCGGGAAAGCGCCGCCAGGCGTGCAGTCCGGAGCGGATCGCCAGCAGCACCGGGTAATGCAGTACGTATATGCCGAAGCCGGCCCGGCGCATGTACCGCGTAAAAACGCTCTCCCGGTTCAGATGCCGCCGTCCGAGACCCAGAACGGCCAGCACCGCTGACCAGGCGCACAGGTTGGCGGGCAGACTTTGCAGGCACGCCGGATCCGTATAATTCTTCCCCAGCCAGCGGACCGTGCAGACGGCTCCGCTGGCTGCCGCCATACCCGCCAGCGGCAGGCGGAAGCGCTCCAGCTCCCGCTGGATTTTCTCATGGGAGAGGATGAAAGATCCCATCAGGAACGCCGCCAGATAGATGCCGAAGCGGTACATAGTGAGAACTGGGACATTGAGCACCTGTGAAGAGCCCCACAGCGGCAGAAACAGCAGAAAAACTGCCCAAGCCGGGAGCTTTTCCAGTGCGCTGCCCCGATCCAGCCGCCGGACCGGCATCAGAAGGCAGGAAAAGAGGAATAGCATCTGGGCGAACCACAGGGGCCCGGTGCCGCTGACAACAGCGATAGGGTATACCAGCGCGGCGGCGAATACGTCCAGGGCCGGGAGGCTCTCCGCCCCAGGGATGCCGCCGGGGACGCCCACGCCGTTGAACAGGTAGCAGATATGGTACAGGAATACCAGCAGCACCGTCCCCCAGCGGATGTTATCCAGATAGGCGCTCCGCATATCACTCGCCGTCCCTTCCCGGCTGGTCAAAGACGGCGGCGGCGAGCTGGTCGAAGGCGGCTTTCGGCGGGATAGCCAGCCCTCGCTTCTCATCGGCCAGGAGAATGAGGCTGTCCCCGGGGCGGATGCCGAACAGCTCCCGCGCCTGCTTGGGGATGACGATCTGGCCCTTCTCGCCCACAGTGACGGTCCAGGCGTATTTTCCGGCGGGTCCATTCATGGTGGTCCTCCTATTGGCAAAAGTATGATTTGTATAACTAATCATACCTAACTGAGAGGAATTTGTCAAGGCCAAAATAAACTGGGGTCAAGGCAAAACGCCTTGGCCCCCAAAACAATTCTATTCTCTTGCCCAGTCGAAGGACAGCTTCACCGCTCGGTGCCAGCCCTTGACCTTCTCGTCCCGGAGCTCCTGGGTGATGGAGGGCGTGAAGGTTTGCTCCACGGCCCAGTGGCTCTTGATATCCTCCAGATCTGTCCAGTACCCGGTGGCCAGCCCGGCCAGATACGCCGCCCCCAGGGCGGTGGTCTCCACGCACACCGGACGCTTCACGTTGGTCTGGAGAATGTCCGCCTGGAACTGCATCAGGACATTGTTGGCGCTGGCCCCGCCGTCCACCCGCAGGGACGCCAAAGTGATGCCGGAGTCCGCCAGCATGGCCTCCAGCACGTCATAGACCTGGTAGGCCATGGATTCCAGCCCGGCCCGGATGATATGGTTCTTGTTGACCCCCCGGGTCAGGCCCACGATGGCCCCCCGGGCGTACTGATCCCAGTAGGGCGCGCCCAGGCCGGTGAAGGCCGGAACCACGTAGCAGCCATTGGTGTCCGGCACCTTTTTAGCGTGGTACTCGCTGTCCGGCGAGGTCTCGATGAGCCGCAGCTCGTCCCGCAGCCACTGGACTACCGCCCCGGCCACAAAGATGGAGCCCTCCAGCGCGTAGGTAATTTTGCCGTCAAGCCCCCAGGCAATGGTGGTCACCAGGCCGTTTTCCGAGAAGACGGGCTGGTCTCCGGTGTTCATCAGCAGGAAGCAGCCCGTGCCGTAGGTGCTCTTGGCCTGTCCGGGCACCAGACAGGTCTGGCCGAACAGAGCCGCCTGCTGATCCCCCGCCGCGCCGGCGATGGGGATGGGCCAGCCGAAAAAGCTGGGGTCCACATAGCCGAAGATGCCGCTGCTGGGCCGGACCTCCGGCAGGATGCACCGGGGAATCCCCAGCAGCCGGAGCAGGTCCTCGTCCCACTCCAGGGTGTTGATGTTAAAGAGCATGGTCCGGGAGGCGTTGGAGTAGTCGGTCACATGGACCCGGCCCCCGGTCAGCTTCCAGATCAGCCAGGTTTCAATGGTGCCGAAGAGGAGCTCCCCCCGCTCCGCCCGCTCCCGCACGCCGGGCACGTTGTCGAGAATCCACTTCACCTTGGGGCCGGAGAAGTAGGCGTCCAGCACCAGGCCGGTTTTGGCGCGGATCATGTCCGCCAGACCCTGCTCCCGGAGCTGGTCGCAGTAGCCGCTGGTGCGGCGGCACTGCCAGACAATGGCGTTGTGGACCGGCTCGCCGGTGGCCTTATCCCAGAGCACCACGGTCTCCCGCTGGTTGGTGATGCCGATGGCGGCGATATCGGCGGCGGAGGCGCCCACCTTGCCCATGGCCTCCACCGCCACGCCCAGCTGGGTGGCCCAGACCTCGTGGGCGTTGTGCTCCACCCAGCCGGGGCGGGGGAAGATCTGGGTGAATTCCTTTTGGGCGGAGCTGTAGATCTCGCCGCTCTGGTCGAAGAGGATGCAGCGGTTGCTGGTGGTGCCGGCGTCCAGGGCCATAATGTATTTTGCCATAGGGGTTCTCCTTCCGTATGGTGAAAATTTTCATGCAGGGCTATGGTGTTATTGTAGCAACACCCGGGCCGGATTGCAAGCGGAGCGGATGGATTTTCACGGAAATCTTTCCGCCGCCGCATAGGGACAGTCCCCAAAAACATAATTTGGAAGGAGAAGGAGGTGTGTGTCCATGTTGACCACAGCGATGCTGCTGCTCAAGAGCAGCCTGTTTTTATCTCTGCACCTGTCGGGGAGCGCCAGCTCCTTTCCAAAGCCGCTGAGCGCGGAGGAAGAGCAGACGTACCTGGCCCGCAGCGCCCAGGGGGATTTGGATGCCCGGAATGTGCTGGTGGAACGGAATATGCGGCTGGTGGCGCATATTATAAACAAGAGTTGAAGCGGAAGGAGGAAGTTTGACGGTCAAAAACGACCCCATAGGGGCCGCCGAATTTCAGGTGGATTTCTAAATGGAGTTCCTCCTTGGCGCTGCCCTTTTTGACCACGATCTTGCCAAGAATCGTAGTGACCAGAGCGGAATTGATGCCGTTTTTGAAGGAAAGCTCCTGCTCCAGTGCGGAGCGTATTTCCTGTAATTGCGCCGTGGTATGCTGTCCTTTTTCTGCCTCCGGCTGGAGCACCGCCAGCCGTTCTTCCAAGACCTTGGCCTGCTCGTTGAACCCATCGTTACGCTGCTTGAACTCCGCTGTGGAGATGACGCCCTCAATGCTCATCTCCAGCAGGCGGTCTTTTTTTGCCTGGATTGCGGACAGGTCCTCCTCAACGCGGCGAAGGTCCTGGGCGTAGTCGTGCTCATCGGGGACGGACTGAAGGATGGTGACCACCGCATCGATGATAGCCTGTTTGTCCCGAGCAAGCTGATTGAAAATATCGGCCATGATCTGGTCCAGCTCTTTCGTGCGCAGTTGGGGCGCGGTACATCCTGCCCGGCCCCGGTTGCGGTACTCCCGGCACTGCCAGACCTCCTTTTCTCCCTTGGCGCTTTTCAGCACCTGCCGGTGGAAGCTGGCGCCGTGCTCCTCACAGATAATCTTGCCGCTGTATGGGTAGCGGTTGTGGAACTCAGCCCCGCTCTGGTGGGACATCATCTGCTTACTTCGCCGTTTGTACAGGGTGTTGGCCCGATCCCACAGCTCCTCCGACACGATTGCCGGGATGGATGGGTCCGGGTACATGACCCACTCGCTTTCGTCCAGGAAAACCTTCCGCTTACTGCGATAGTCCACTGTCTGGCTTTTGTTGGCACAGTACCAGCCTTTATACTTAGGATTGCAGAGGATGTGCCGGATGGTCAGGACGTTGAAGGCATTGCCCTTCCGGCTGGTAAAGCCCTCGTCCAGAAGCGTTTGAGAGATCCGGCGGATGCCCATCTGCTGATTGGCGTAGAGCTCGAAAATCCGCCGCACCACCTGGGCTTCTGTCTCGTTGATGGTGAGCACGCAGTCCTTCTTGTCGTATCCCCACAGCTTGTCGTTGCCCAGCACGTGGCCGTTTTTGATGGCCTGCCGGAAACCGAACTTCAGCCGCTCCGACAGCTTGCGCACCTCGTCCTGGGCCACCCCGGCCATGACCACCAAACGGAACTCGCTGTCGCTGTCCAGGGTGTTGATGTTGTCGTTCTGGAACAGCACCCCCACATCGTGCTCCAGCAGCTCTTGGGTGTACTTGATGCTGTCCAGTGTGGAACGGGAAAAGCGGGATATCTCCTTCGTAATGATGAAGTCAAACCGCCCCGCTTTGGCGTCCCTTATCATCCGGTTGAAGCTATCCCGCTTTTTCGTACTTGTCCCGCTGATGCCCTCGTCGATGTACCCTTCTATGTAGGTCCAATTGGGTTTCGACTGAATCAGCTCGGTATAATATTGAATTTGGTTTTCCAGACTGTTGATCTGTTCATCCTTATCAGTGGAAACTCGGGCGTAGAAAGTTACCCGCAGGGGAAGGTCAAAGATGGTTTTTCCATTCCGTATCTCATTGCGTATCCTGAGCACATTCATGTCCGCTCGCCTCCTTTGTCAAGCACACAGGATACCGGAAGAACTCCGGGAAGTCTATCACAGAATGTACCAAATCCACCGCTACGGAATAGGTGGAATGTGATATAAGGCCAAGGGAACGGATATGCTCCAACAGGACGCTGACCAATTCTCGCTGTGCGCTTTCCAATTTGCATCACCTCGGTTCATAAATATGTGGTAGAAATAAAAAAATGTCAGGCGGAGCAATTCCGCCTGACATTTGATTAGCTCTTTGTGCTTTTCGTCCTGATGCCGCAAAAATGAAGGCACTTCTGCGGACAGGCATCCACGCATTTTCCGCACCGGATACACTCCGGGGAGCGGGAGATTTCTTGCGGAGAGAGGTCCACTGGACAGGCTTTTTCACAGGCCATACAGGAGACACACCGTTCCTTTTCCCATTGAATTTGCACAAGGCTGAACCGGTTGAACCAGCCGTAGATTGCCCCCAACGGGCACAGATATTGGCAAAAGGGCCGGTATATTTTCATAGACAACAGTACAACGGCAATCAGAATCCCCAACTTCCACAGAAACAGACCGCCGGCTTGGTCCCGGAGAGCCTCGTTCGTGCTAAGCAGAGGGATTGCACCGAGCAAGGTGCCGGAGGGACACAGATATTTACAGAACGCGGGGACTTTCGCCAATCCCTCGAACAAAAACATGGAACCGGCACATACCAAAAGAATCAGCACTGCGTATTTTCCATACTTCAGGATGTGGTGATAGGGCAGACGCTTTTTCTTTTTGAAGATGGGGATTTTGTGCAAAAGATCCTGTACCAGCCCAAAGGGACACAGCCAGCCGCAGACGAAGCGTCCTAGCAAGCTCCCGAACACGAAGAAGACGCCCAAGGCAGCGAAAGGGACATGAAACCCTCTTTGATTCAGCAGCGCCTGCAACGCCCCTATTGGGCAAGAGGCCACGGCTCCAGGGCAGGAGTAGCAGTTCAGTCCGGGAACACAGGCGTATTTTAAGCTGCCGCGATAGATTTTCCCGTTCAGGAAGCCATACAGGTATCCGTTTGTCACGATGGTGAACAGCAGCTGTACCGTCAGTCGAAGTCTTTTCATAGTTCACCCGATCCCGATGCACTCCAGGCAGATCATGACTGCCTTTCTCCAGATCACCTCAAGCTGTCCCTGAGCAGCCCCGAGTCCGAGAAACGCCGCCCCGATCAGAACGCCCAAGCTCCAGCCCTTACATTTCTTCCAGAAGCCCATGAACGATCTCCTCCCACTTCTCTTTTTCTGCGGAACCGACAACGCCACCTAGGTATGCCCCCTCTCCGTCAAAAAAGAAGGTGGTAGGTACACCGCTCACGCTGGACAGAATCGCCTGACCGATGGAGTCGTTGGCCAGCAGGTGGAGATAATCCGCTCCGGTTTTCTGAATCAGGCTTTCCACAAGCGTCTGGTCCTCCCCCTCCCACACATCGCTGACAATGCCGATGATTTGGAACTCCGCCGGGTCATACTCCGCCGCCAACTCGCCCAGCCCCGGCATCTCGCTGAGGCAGGGGTTGCAGTAGGTCGCCCATACATTGACCATGGTGAGCTTGGACTGGGTAAAAATCTCCTGGGAAACTGTGTTTCCATCCAGGTCTGTTCCCTCAAAAGCGATGAAAATGGGGGCGGTTTCCTCCTGGTCTGGAGAGACATCTGCAGTGTCCGTTTCGGGGGCAGCCTCGGCTGGCAGTTCGCTGCTGTCTCCGGCGCAGCCGCCAAGCAGAACCAGCGACAGGATCAAAAATACGAAAAGCGTTTTGTGCAGTTTACTCATGTCAGTTCCTCCATATTTCATAACTTTTTCTGCCTTGTAAGAATACAAGCCTCAACGCGATCCGCGATGATGCCATTTGGGGATAATATTCCAAAATTGGCCGCAAAACTTCTTGCCAGGTCATACCACTTTTCTTGATTCCCTTTCGAGGAGGTTTCCGCAATTTTTTCATCTGTCGCAAGCCGGATCGTCATTTCAGCACCTCAATAGTCAGCCACTGCTGATCCTCCGCCATACGTCCGCCGGTTTTCTCAATGATGGCTAAGGGATCGTACTCATCCAATCCCAAGTTTTCTAAATACTCCCGCAGTCCGGCTCGCTGCCGGGGGATACGCGATCTTCAAGGAAACGTTGGAAATCATCCCAGTTGGGCAGCAGGTTATTTCCAAATGCGGTTTTTATGGTAGGAACCGCCTGGTTCTCTACGACCACCGCCTGTGCGGTAAAATTCGCATAAATCGTAGAGCAAAGATCATCCCTATCATAGAAACGCAGAATACGAACCTCATGGCTTTGCGCTAACTGCCGCTCCGCAAAATCAGGACCGCTTAAATGTTGAGAAAGGGTGATCTTCGTTCCGTCGAAAGTCAGAGCCATCTCTCGGTGTTCTTTTGTGATGCCTAGCATCTCTATTCATGTGGTGGGCAAGGTGATCTTACAGATTTTGGAACCCTTGCTTGCAGTTCCTCCGGCGGAGCAGATATTAACCTTTGCTATACGATGGTCCATGCGCTCACCTCAATCACATTATACGATATTCGGTACGAATAATCAAGAATGAGCCAAAACAATTGGGACAATACTTTTCGCTTACCCAAATTGTTTTGGCTCATTCTCTATATATCTTTGTTCCATGTCAATGCCGCTTTTAAAGGTTACAAGCAGATGTTCCCCATCTATAATTTTAGGGAAATACTGATTAAAACGGGCAAAAGCCAGGTAAAGAGGCATATTAGAGGAGAATACCCCGGCTTTTTACATACCAAGCTATGCAAAGGGCGCAAAGCCCCTATGCTTGCCGGAGCGAGCCGCCCGCGCTCATCAGCGTGGCGTCCACAATGGTACCGCCCCGCATCCTCCAGCAGATGCCGGAAGTGCAGGCGGGTCGTGGCATCCGGCACATCCTGCTCAAAAAAGTTGAGCCCCATGAATTTACGCATGGCATAGCTGTCGTAAATGGCGTCCTCCACACCCTCGTCGGACAGATTGAACCAGCATTGCAGCAGATACATCCACAGCATAGCTTCAATTTCAATGGGCGGACGGCCTCGTTTCCCGGCGGGGTAGTGAGGCACGATCAGAGATACCCATTCGTCCCACGGGATGTTCTCATCCATGATCTCCAGAAATTCTTCCCGCTTCGTTTTCTTTTTCCGGCACCTGTGCTCCATATCGCTAAAACTTTCCTGTTTTATTCTATCACATTCCCCCTCTTACGGGCAATTTAATCAGCGGTTCCTTGACTCTGAACAGCAGTTTTTGCTGGAAGTTCTCAGTGCAATGAAAAATTGTATTATAACCAACAGGCATACATTCGGAAGCAAGTGAATCGGTAGATATGCGCTTACTGTCCGTAGGTTTTCCAGAGTTCCCTTCCTTTTGCTTGTTCTGTTAAAGAAATACTACACCCAGAGTGTTGACCAGGATGATCTGATTTCCATTGGGACCATTGGACTTATCAAAGGAATTTCCAGTTACAAGCCAGAAAAAAAGGTCCGGCTTGCGACATATGCGGCGAGATGTATCGAAAATGAAGTGCTTATGTTCTTTCGTAGCCAGAAAAAGCTGCAGGGGGAAGTATCCCTTTCGGAGACGCTGGAGACAGACAAGGATGGCAATAATCTGTTCCTGATGGATGTAGTGGGGGTAGAGGACACGATGCTGGACGACCTGGATATGCGGGAGAGCCACATCCGGGTCCGCAAGCTGGTGGATAAGTGCCTGACACCGCGGGAGGCGGATATTATTCGCAAACGCTACGGTTTGGGTGGCCGAACGCCGAAGACCCAGCGGGAGCTGGCCGCAGAGTATGGGATTTCACGCTCCTATGTATCCCGCCGCGCTTAATGTAAACGATGCCCGGAAAGCCTTGCAGCGCAAGGGCTTGTCCGGGCATCGGGTGTTTTGGGTAGCGCCGTGGTTATTGTAAGTGGTAGGGAATTTTAAGGAGATAGGCGGCCGTTCATCAATCAATTTTGTTAGGATAAAATATCCAATTGGTATGTAGCTTGGTATTCGCTAAGGCTACGAAATAGCGAAGATTTAGCGAAATCCTCTTTACGATATGAACAAATTAATGCACGAGATAATTCTGCAACTCCTGGTGATTTACCTTTAAGATGTCGGACGGACTCACACAACACCTGAAAATAGTTCAAGAAGTCATGTCCTTGTGTAATTGAAAGATAAGCCTCTCGATCAAGTTCTTGTCGGCATTCTGTACTAAGTAACTCTATACGACTCCGATCATTTGAGATAATGCCTGGATTTATTTTATTGATCTGTGATAAAAGATTAGATGTATCAAGGGCCTGAGTATTATTATTGTATGCCAATGATATAGAAAGTCCCTTGAAATTTACAGCCCAATTATTTTCTGCGCTCAACTTTCTGTAAAAAGATAGCCATTTCAAATTAGATAGCAACTGAAACCTGACCTTCTGCGGATCTTCTGGACTACCCTGATAATAGGTATAGAAAAAGGCAGAAAAGGCAGAGTCATTGGAGATAAGCATCATTTCCAAGCAAGAATAGTCATAATAAAATATTTGAGGAGAAGGACATCGAGAATTAAAATCAACATCGCATATACCAATTACCCTATACTCTGAAAAGTGATTTACAATTTCTATTACGCCACATTTTCCAGAAAAGGATTCTCTAATGTCAACATCTGGTTGAAGTTTTCCCCTAAAAAATAAAATATCATCTTCTCCCTCAACTATAACGACACTCTTTTTGTGTTCGACGTCAGCAGCCAAAGTCAATCTAATTTCCGCAATGATGTCTTCCTTGCTTAGGTTACTTTGTATTGAGTTTTTCCCCATATAACTCACCCAAATCTATCTGTATATCTAAATGTTTGCTTACAACTTGCGGAGAGTGCGTAGCTACAATTACTTGCATTTCGGTTTGCTTAGAAACTTCCAAAAGATCATCAAGGAATTTCTTTTGCCAGGTAATATGGAGAGAAATTTCTGGTTCATCAATTAGCAATAGTAACTTTTCTTTGCTATCAAAAATTAAATCATAAAATAAAACAATTTCTTGTTTTTCGCCAGAAGACAGTTGGGACAGTTGTAAAATTTTCTTTGGGTTATCATTGTCAACTATTTCAAATCCATTATCTCTTGTAATACGAATGTGTTTAAAAGTGAGTCTATTATTGATAATTTTTGTAAACAGATCAAGTTTTGATATCAAATTTTGGAACACCTTGTATTTTTCAGCGAAGTCATCAAAATAAATTTTTAATGCAGTGGAATATGCTTGCTTATAGTTTTTTTCATCTATAATAGACATATCTACAAGATTATACTCATTTAGTTTCTCAAACTTTTCATTTGCTTCATCTAGGCGAGCTCTATATTCTTTTTGATCCTTAATTCCTTCTTCCGCGGCGAATAGGCGCTTGGGATAGGAACTATCTAGAGTATTGGCAACGCGAGAATACTCTTCTGCAACCTTACTAATTTGTATTTTTAGGCGTTGTGGTAACTCACGAATCACATCGATTACTTGTGGCTCGTCGGAACGCTTCAAGTTAGTGCGAATCAATCTCTGGTCGGAAATAAATCGAACCTCCCCACACCATTCTCGAATTTGATCAAACTTCTTTTTTAATTCTAGCATAACTTGATGTTCTTTTTTATTTCCATAACGCTCAAGATATCGATCATCGTCTAAAAAATACATGTGGTAGAAGTATTCGTCCTCTGTAAAAAATTCATCAGTTCTCCGATCTATAAATCCATCTGGAACTCTCTGAATCCATGGTCGTCTTTGAGCAAATCGGATATAGTCTTGATGTTCTTCACTGAAAAAAGGTAATTGAACGTTATCAATTACAATTTTTTTTCCTGTTTTTTGTATGCTTATTTTTTCTCGATTATCAAAATCAATAATAAGTGAAGAAAAATCTAACCTTAGAAAATATTCTAAGTTTCCTTTGCTAAGGGCATTAATGATTCTTAAAATGGTTGATTTTCCAAATCCATTTGGCCCAGTGATTATAGTAATTCCACCGGTTTTAGTAGAAATTAAATAGTCGAAACGACCGAATAAATTCTCGATTTCAATACTATTTATCATTAGTATCTCCCCAAAAATAACATTCATAAATTTTTCAGGCTAAAAGAAAATCCAACGCTTTTATAATTCTAATCCCATCCTGAGTCTGCGTCAAGTCACAATCCAACGCAATCACCATTTTTTCGTAATTATCCCTGATTTTTCGTAGCGGTGCCAACTCCCGATCCCGTGTCTCCGGCGCATTCATATTCTCTGTGACCTGGATATACTTCTTCTCGTCCGCCTTGGTAGCGATGAAATCCACTTCCTGATTGTCGATTTTCCCGATAGCAACATCGTACCCCTGCCTCAGCAGTTCAAAATAGATATTGTTCTCCAAAATATGGCCGCTGTCCCCATCCCGGTAGCCCAGCAGGTAGTTTCGAAGCCCCATATCCACGATATAATACTTCCCCAGCGTTCGCAGATATTCCCGGCCCTTGATGTCGAACCGCTTGATTTCGTAGAAGATATACGCTTCCAGCAATGCCTCAATATAACTCTGGATGGTATGCACCGCAGGTTTCCTGCGGCCTTTTTCTTCTAAAAGGCCCTCGTTGACCAGCGTGTTGCCAATAGAGGTCGCAGAC
>JAAWUC010000020.1 GCA_022804995.1 Oscillospiraceae bacterium | reverse complement strand
TTTTCCCTCGCTCCAACATTTCCCTCACCTCTTACTCCCTATTTTATCATCTTTACAGGAAAATGTCTGCCAAGAGGCAGACTTTTTCGACAGGCTGGGAGCCGCCCGGATGGGCGGCTCTTCCATTATCATTATTTCTTCAATTTCAGCCGTTTCCCCTCGATGACTGTCCGAAAGATGGTCCGCAGCTGTTCCGACTCGGCCCTTTGGTCCTCCATCTGAGCCTTGGGGAGAATCCATGCCTGATTCGCCGAGAGAAAAATATAGAAGGCCCCCCGTGTCTCCCAGATCCTGACCAGCTTGTCAAAGCCCAGCTTGGCCCGGTCCTTCCCCACGGTGACATGGACGCCGAAGGCGTCAATGGCGGTCTGCTGGACATACCGCTCCTTCCCGCTCCGGCGGAGCTGAACCCGGACCCTGTGCCGGGTGGAGAGGACCATCCCCAGAGCCACCGCCAGGGCCGTAATCACAGCCGCCGCCGCAATCAGGGCAATCTGCCCCGGGAGAATCAGGTCAGAAAACAACAGCCCGATGTACAGGTAAGCGGCCAGAGCCCCCGCCGCGCCGAAGCCGGCCAGCCCCTTCCACCACCGCTCCAGGGTCAGAAGGACATAAAACGCCTGGGTCTCCTTCAAACCGATGGTAAAATCCCGCTCATAGCGCATAGACGCCCTCCTCTCAGCGGCACAGGAAGCTGTGCCAGCCCTCGGACTGTCCGGCCTCCTCCACGGTGAAGCCCGCCGCCTCCAGCGCTTCCCGGACCTCCGCCTCCCGGCCCTCAATGATGCCGGAGCAGAGGAAATATCCCCCCGGGGCCAGCAGGGGCCGCGCCGCCGGAGCCAGGGCGATGATTACATCGGCCACGATATTGGCGGCGATCACGTCGTAGCCCGAGCCCATCTCCCGCTGGAGGCCGATATCTGAAAGAATGTCCCCGGCCCGGACAGTGTACCGGTCCCGCCCGACGCCGTTGAGGGCCGCGTTCTGGTAGGCGATGCCCACCGCCTTCTCGTCGATGTCGCAGGCGAAGGCCGTCTCCGCCCCCAGCAGCAGGGCGGCGATGGAGAGAATCCCGCTGCCGCAGCCCAGATCCAGCATCCGCATCCCGGGCCGGACGATCCGCTCCAGGGCCGTCAGGCACAGTCGGGTGGTGGCGTGGCTCCCGGTGCCGAAGGTGAGCCCCGGCTCCAGCCGCAGGGCCACCCGGTCCCCGGCCTCCGCCGTCTCCCAGTCGGGGATGACAAGGAGCCGCTCCCCGATCTCCATGGGCTTGTAGTAGGCCCGCCAGTTGTTCTCCCAGTCCGCGTCCTCGATGCCGTCCAGGGTCAGCAGCAGGGGGGCGTAGTCCGGGTGGGCCTTCTTCAGCTCCGCCATGGCGATGCGCACCGCCGCGATGGCGGTGAAGGCGGCGTCCCCCTCCTCCAGGTAGAAGGTGATCCGGCACTTGCCGGCCATGGAGCGGTCCAGGGCCTCGTCCACATAGTCCCAGTACTGCCGGTTCTCCTCCAGGAACCGGCGGAAATCCCCCTCGTCCTCGATGACCAGCCCCTCGATGCCCAGGGTGCTCAGCATATCCGCCGCCGGCTCCAGGCCGGCGGGGGAGGTGTCGATATGCGCCTCGATCCATTTCATAGGCCCTCCGCCTCCGTTCATTTCGCAATTTCTTATCTATTATAGCCCATTTCCACCTGGAACACAATGGGTACGGCGGGGATTTTTGCCGAGGCGGTGCGGCGGCGGAATTCGACAGGACTATTTCCTATTTGACAATTATCGCCAAAGCGTATAGAATATATTTATTATGACCCGCTTGCGTGTGCGGGTTAAATTTCAGGTTTTTGGAGGGTGTGTTTTATGAAGTTTTGCCCCAATTGCGGCCAATCTCTGCCGGATGACGCCGGCTTCTGCGGAAACTGCGGCGCAGCCCTGCCCGACGAGCCGGCGCAGAGCGCCGAACTGTCCGTCCCGCCGGCTCCGGCGGTCCCGGCGGCGGTGGCCTACTGCCCCAGCTGCGGCGGGCAGGTGGAGGCCGGCGCGGAGTTCTGCCCCAACTGCGGCGCCGCCATGCCTAAGGGCGGCGGCAAGGGGCCGAAGGCGCCCATGAGCAAAAACGCCAAGGTAGGGATCCTCGCCGCCGTGTGCGCCGCCGCAGTCATCGCCCTGGCGGTGTTCCTGCTGCCCAAGCTCTTCTCCTCCCCGGCGGTGGACTTTGTGCGGATCCAGGCGGAGTTTTTAGCCGTCCGGGCTCTGGACCCCATCCAGGCCGCGCTGGAAAGCGGCACAGCGTCCGCGCCCAAGAGCTTCTCCTCCGACATAACCGTCTCCGCCTCGGTGGACAACAGCCAGATTGACGAATATCTGGAGGACTCCTCCATCCAGCTGCGGCTGGACGCCAAGAAGGACACGGTTCTCGCCGACGGCTCCCTGAACCTCATGGGCAGCACGGTCCTCTCCGGCGCTGCCACCTATGAGAAGGGCGTGTTGGGCTTCGCCCTGCCCCAGGTGGACAACAACTATTACACCCTGGATCTGGCCAAGTTCATTGAGGAGCAGACCGGGGAGAAGGTGGATCTGGGAACTGCGGCCCTGCCGGAGCTCTCTGTGGGGGAGTGGTTCACCCTGGCCAAGGACTACGGTGGCCTCCTCTCGAAGGCCGTGACCAAGGACAACCTGACCCTGGAGCGGGGCCGGGAGGTCAGGTTCGACCAGCTCAAGGGCTCCTTCAAGGGCAATGTCTACACCTTTAAGCCCAAGGCTGAGGATATTGAGAATATGCTGCTGAAGCTGGCGGATAAAATCGAGGAGGACGCGACCCTCCGCAAGCTCATAGCGGACAGCGGGCTGTCCCTGACCGGGGGCTCCCTGGCCCTCAGCCGGAGCTATGGGTACGGCTATGGCTATGACGCTATGGACGCCGACAACATCGACGAGATGCTCCGGGACCTCGCCGACGAGATCCGGGACAACGCGGAGGATATCGCCGACGAGATCAAGTCCGCCAAGTTCACCTGGACCCTGGCCACCGAGGGCAGGCAGGTCCGCCGCATTGAGATCAAGGCCGGCGGCATGGTGATCCTGGGCTACGAGTGCTCCGGCACCGAGAGCAAGGGCATCGAGGAGGTCTTTTACACGGAGAGCGGCTACGGCAATGTCATCACCGTGGAGCACGAGTATACCAGGAAGGGCGGCGATGTGGACGGCAAGATCGAGATCAACCACGGCGATCTGCGGTACGGCAAGGCCAGCTATGAGCGCTCCGGCAAGGAATTTGACGGCAAGCTGGAGTTCGGCGACGGCTACAGCACCTATCTCACCGCCTCCCTCCGGGGTGACGCCAAGAGCAGCCGGGGAGAATTCTCCTTTACCGACGGCTACAGCACCACCTTCACCGGGAAGTTCTCCAGCGAGGGGAAGCAGGTGGAGGGGGAGATTTCCATCTCCGACGGCTACGAGACCTTTACCTATGAGCTGGACGTGGATACCGGGAAGCAGTCCCCCCTGGGCCTCTTCTACGGTACCTACGAGCTCAACGTCCCGGACACCTCCGTCTCCATAGAGCTGGAGGTGAAGGAGGGCAAGTCCGGCAGCACGGACCACATCATCACCATCCGGGGCGACGAGTATGAGCTCAGCGATGGCATGTTCAGCCGCCTGGACATCACCGTCAACGCCACCCAGAAGAGCACCGTGAAGAAGCCCTCCGGCAAGAAGGTGGACATCACCGATTACGACATGGAGGAGCTGGAGGAGCTCTTTATGGACATCGGCGATCAGCTGGAGGACGATCTCAATGACATTATGTATGAGCTCTACTTCACCTACGGCTTCTAATCCGGAACCGCTCTGTGTCCTGACGGGGGCGGAGAAGCGGTACGCCCGCCGTGCCTCCCCCGCCCTGGGCCCCCTGTCCCTGACCGTCCGGGCCGGGGAGGTCCTGGGGGTCCGGGGCCCCAATGGGGCGGGGAAGAGCACCCTGCTGGGCCTGCTGGCCGGGGTGCTACGGCCCGACAGGGGGGAGATCCGCTGGGGCGAGGGCGTCCGGGGCCGCGTCGGCTACGTGCCCCAGGAGCTGAGCCTGTACAGCGGCCTGACGGGGCTGGAGAACCTGAAATTCTGGGCCATGGCCCTGGGCCTGCCGGGAAAGGCGGCCGCCGCCAGAAGCCGGTGGCTTCTGGAGAAGCTGGAGCTGACGGAGAAGGGCAGCGCGCTGGTGTCCGCCTACTCCGGGGGCATGAAGCGGCGGCTCCACCTGGCCAGCGCCCTGATGGCCACTCCCCGTCTGCTGCTGCTGGATGAACCCACGGCGGGGGCCGACGACCGGTCGGCGGAGCTTATTCTGGACCTTATTGGCCATATGCGGGGCCAAGGGTGCGGCGTGGTGCTCACCAGCCACCGGGCCGGAGAGCTGGAGCGCTCCTGCACCCGGCTGCTGACCCTGGAGGCCGGGCGGCCGGCGGAGGGCGCACCGTGAGGGGCTTCGCCGCGGCGCTGTGGAAGGATGTGCGCCTGCTGTGCCGGGGCGCCGGGCTGGCGGCGCTGATCCTGCCCCTGGCGCTGCTGCTGGCCCTGCGGCTCGGGTACGGGGAGATCGCCGGGGGCGTGGAGCCCTTCCCCATTGCCGTGCGGGATCTGGACGGGACCATCATGTCCCGGTCTTTGGTATCCCAGGTGCGGCAGGTGGAGCTCTTTTCCCAGGTGCTGTCCCTGGACGCCGGGACGGCGGACGGGGAGGCTCTGGCGGACGGCTGCGCCGCCGTCATCACCATCCCCAAGGACTTCTTTTACGACATGTACACCATGTCCGACTGTCCGGTGGACGTGGCGCTCAACGAGGCAATGCCCCTGGAGTCCAGCCTGCTGGAATCCATCCTCACCTCCGTGCTGAACATCGTTCGCGCGGACCAGGCGGCACAGCGGGGGGTGTACCGGTTCTGCTACGGGGACATCACCCCGGAGCTGGAACGGGAGATGTTCGCGGAAACGGCGGACCACCTCTTCCGGGACGCCCTGGGGCGGCAGCGGGTCTTTGACACCGCCGTGGAGCTAGCCGATACCCGGGAGGCTCTGGAACGGCGGCTGACGGCCAGTATGCTGTCCCTGCTGGCGCTGTTTTTCGCCCTCTCCGCCCTGCGGACCCTGCCGGAGGAGCGGGCGCTGGGCGTTTTGCCCCGGTTCCAGGCCCTGGGCGGAAGCCTGGCCGGGTTTGCGGGGGCCAAGTTTATTGCCGCCCTCCTGCTGCTCCTGCCGGGGCTGGTTATGATCTGGGCGGCGTTTCCCGGAACCGGGATGCTTCCTCTGCTGGGGGTGGGCGCAGCGCTGCTGTTCGGGGCCTTTGGCCTTCTGCTGGCCCTGGCGGTGTGGACGGACGGAGCCGCCCTCCAGCGGTGGGGAAACTGTCTGATCCTACTGTCCCTGGTGCTGGGAGGAACCCTGTGGCCCAGCCGGCTGCTGCCGGAGGCGCTGTCGAAGCTGGGGGCGCTGACCCTGCCCCATTACGCCCTGCTGGCCTTGGAGTCCCTGGGACGGGGCGGCGGACTGCCCCTGAGCCTGTTGTGGCCGGCGCCTGCTATGGGCCTCGGCGGAATTGCGCTGGCCCTGGCGGGGCGGAGCCGCCGCCGTGTGGACCGGAGCCCCGCCCGAAGGTCTGTCCAGCCCGCCCCCCTGCCGCCGGAGCCCGGGGAGGCGCTCCGCCCCCTCCTGTCCCGCCTGGCCGGAATGGCCGGGATGAAGCGAAACGGAATGGCCGGGGGCGCGCTGGGGCTGGCGGGACTGCTGCTGACCGCCGGACTGTGCGGCATAGCGGCGTTTTCGGTGGAGCGGGGCGGAACCGCCGCCCTGTCGCTGGCGGTGCTGGATCTGGACGGGAGCGAGCTCTCCCAGGATCTGATCCACCGTCTGGAGGACCAGCCCGGCGTGGCCCTGACACTCTGCGGTGAAGCGGAGGGGGAGCGCCTGCTCCTGCTGGGGGAGGCGGAGGGCCTGCTGACAATTCCCGAGGGCTACGGCGGACGCCTGACCGCCCTGGACGAGGTTTCCCTGCGCTACGACCCGTCCTCCTCATCCTCCTCCGCCCAGGGGGCCCGGGAGATCATCGCGGGGCAGGTCTCCGCCCAGAGGAGCCGCCTGCGGGGCGTGGTGTCCGCCGGGGAGCGGCTGGGCCGGGAGCTGGACAGCGGTGAGCGGGACCGCCTCCGGGCAGAGATCGACTGGGCGGAGGCGAACGCCCCCCTGCTCTGGCGGGTCGAGGCCCGGTCCGGCGGAGCAATGCCGGATCCCTTCCTGCCCGGCCGGACCGGCTTCGCGGCTCTGGCGGTGCTGCTGGCGCTGCTGACCGCCGCGCCCTGGAGCGGCGCGGAGGGCACCCGGGCGGCGGCGCGGATATTGTCCCTGCCCGGAGGCCGGCTGCTGGTCCACGGCAGCGACTGTCTGGCCCTGGCGCAGCTGGGATTTCTGGTGTGGCTCGCGGTTCGGCCGCCAATGGTGGAGAAGGGGTGGCTGTGGACAGTAGCGGCAGGACTGGCATACGCCCTGTGCTGTGCCGCGCTGGCCCAGGGGCTGGTTCGATGGACAGCCCTGGAGGGCCGGGTGGACGCCCTGGCCCCCTTCGCGGCGCTGATTCTGTGTCTGCTGGGCGGGTGCTTTCTGGATTTGAGCGGGGTGTCCCCGGCCATGGCCCGGCTGGCTCTGCTGACGCCCCCGGGACTGGCCCGGGCGGCGTCGGAGGGCTCGGCGAAGGCTCTGGCGGCGCTGGCCGGGGAGGGGGCGGCACTGTTCGCCCTGGGCCTGCCCCGGCGGAGATGACTTTTGCTGTCATGCGGCGGAAGCCGTGGAAATAAAGCTAACGTTAGGGAGGAAAACTGTTATGGCATTTTTTGATGAGCTGGGAGCGAAGCTGACTAAGACCGGACAGATGACCGTCCAGAAGGCCAATGATCTGGCCGAGGTAACCAAGCTGAATATGCGTACCGGCGAGCTGAACAAGGCAATTCAGGAGCACTATGCCAAGCTGGGGGAGCGGTACTACGCCCTCCACGCCGCCGGACCGGAGGAGGACCTGGCGGCGATCTGCGGCCTCATCGACAAGGCCAACGAGGAGCT
Source organism: Oscillospiraceae bacterium (assembly GCA_022804995.1). GTDB lineage: Bacteria > Bacillota > Clostridia > Oscillospirales > Oscillospiraceae > Pelethomonas. The sequence goes on along the minus strand of JAAWUC010000020.1, from coordinate 20,790 downwards.
GGAGAGCATTCGTCTGGAGCTCCAGCGGATCCGGCAGCTGAAGGTCTGCCCCGCCTGCGGCGCGGAAAACCCCAGCGACGCCAGCTTCTGCTCCAAGTGCTCCGCCGCCCTGCCGGAGCTGCCCCCCAGGCCGGTGGAGCCGGGCACCCGGTTCTGCGCCAGCTGCGGGGCGAAGATCGCGGAGACCGCCCAGTTCTGCACCAAGTGCGGCGCGAAACAGCCTCCCCTGGAGGCCCCGGAGGAGAACGGCTGAGCGGGATGTCCCGGACAGTCCCCGTTTCTCTGAAATAGAGGCAGGGCAGGCGAAAGCGCCCCCAAAACCATTGGTTTTGGGGGCGCTTTCCTGCGGTCCGGGCTACGAAAAGAGAAGCCGGTACTTTTTCGGCGTGGTCCCAACCCGTTTGGAGAAGACCTGGCTGAAGTAGTGGTCGTCGTTGAAGCCTACGCTCTTCGCAATGCCGGTGATTTTCGCGCTGCCGCCCCGCAGCTTCTCCTTGGCAATGAAGAGGCGGTAATCGGTGATGAAACAGCTGAGGTTGACACCGGTCTCCCGCTTGAAGAGATCGGAGAGGTAGTTCTTGTGGAGGTGGACATGGGCGGAGACGGTGGAGAGATCCAGGGGGAGGGCGAAGTTCTGAATGATATAAGCGATAACCTTCTGCACCGACAGGGAATAGCCGGTTACGCCGGCGATAAACGACTCGATATAGACGGTCTGATCGCTGGGGAGCTCCCTCTGCCGGCGCTGGCCAGGCTCCAGGGAGCTGCTGGGAAGCTGGTCCGCCACCCGGTACAGCTCCGGCAAATCGGCGCGGTCCGGGCCGCCTGGGGCGGCGAAGGCCGCAGCCCCCTGTCTCTGGCAGGTGATCGCCTCCAGAACCTCCCGCCGTTTGTTCCACTGGGCCTCCGCCGCGTCCAGGACCTCATACACCCTCTTCAGCTCAATCGGCTTGAGGAGATAGTCGCTCACCTGCATCTGGATGGCCTGCTGGGCGAAGGAAAACTCTGCGTGGCCGGAGATCACGATCACCATCACGTCCGTCCGACGCTCCTGCCGGACGCGGGAGAGCAGCTCCAGTCCGTCTATGCCCGGCAGCCGTATATCCAGAAACAGCAGCTCCGCCCGCCAGAACGCGGGGTCCCGCAGGGCGGTTTCCGCGTCCCCGGCGGTGGCCGGAGCGGGCCACTGGGGGCGGTGGGAGGCGACTACATGGGCCAGGCCCCGCCGGATTTTGGGCTCATCGTCAATGATATATACGAGCATGGAAACACCATCCTTCCGATAGCTGTCTGGTGCGGCGCTCTGGAGCGGTACACCGTGGTTACGCCCCCGGTCCTGGGAGGCGGATGCGGACGATGACCCCCTGGGGAATAGCGTCGAGGAGCTGCAGGCCGTAGCCCTCCCCGGCAAACAGGCGGATCCGCTCCTGCACATTGAGCAGTCCGATGTGCTCGGGGGCCTCGCGGCCGGGCTCCCCGCCGCCCCGGAGGGCCAGGTCCAGCCGGGTCTGGACCTCCTGAGAGATGCTCGGCCCGTCGTTGGCGATATCAATGACCGCCGTCCCCTCCGCACAGTAGCAGCGGATGCGGATGGAGCCGTGCTCCTGGCATTTCTCAATACCGTGGACCACCGCGTTCTCCACCACCGGCTGCAAAAGGAAGCGGGGGAGCAGGTACTCCCGAAGCTCCGCCTGGACGGAGATGTCGTAGGAGAGGCGGTCCTCAAACCGGTTCTTGCAGATGGAGAGGTACCGCTCGATGATGTCCAGCTCCTCCCGCAGGGGTACAGTCTCCGAGGACTCGTTGATGCTGTAGCGGAGAAGATCCCCCAGATCGGTGATGATCCGGCTCATCTCCAGCTGCCCGTTCTCAATGAGCATCCAGTTGACGCTGTCGAGGGTGTTGTAGAGGAAGTGGGGGGACAGCTGGCCCCGTAAAATCTTGAGACGGCTGATGGTCAGCAGGACCTCCTGATGGCTGTTCTGGCGCACGAGCTCGTTGTACTTGTCCAGCGTCTCGTTCAGGGAGTCTACCACCAGATCCAGCAGCTTGTCATTGATCTGGGGGGAGCGGACACTCAGATCCCCGTCCCGGATCTGGTGGAGGGCCCCTATCAGCGGGGAGACGGCGGCGGAGAGCTGCCCGGAGAAGAGGTAGGTGCTCAGCAGGCAGAGAAGGGGCACCAGAAGCAGGGGGGTGAGCATCATCCCGGTTCTGCTCTGCATGGACTGGAGCACGCTGTCCTTGGGGCGCAGGCTCACAATATACCAGCCGGTGTCCCCGTCCTGGAGGGCGGAGGAGAGGTAGACCGTGCCGTCCAGGGTGATCTGGGGCATGTCCAGCAGATCGCCCTGGACGCCGGCTATGCCTGCGGAGAGGGCCTCGCCCTCCGGGGAGCTGGCGGCCAGAGACCGCCGGTTCTGATCCAGGAGAAGGAGGGTCTGGTCGGCAGTGACGCCGTTGAGGTGGGAGATATTGGCCTTGAAAACGGACGTGCGAACGAAGAGGCTGAGGATACCCACAAAGTTTGGTGCGGCGAAGTCGAAGATGGCCGACGCGCAGCGGATCTCCTCCAGCTCATACTGACCGCCGCCCTCCGGCTCCTCCGTGCGCCCGAACCAGTACAGCGCGCCCCCCTTCTTCAGGATGCTCTCCTTATGCTCGCTGTCGTAGAGGCGCATGGTGGCGGGGGAGAGGGGGCGGTTGTAGAGGGATGTGTAGACCGTGTCCTCCTCCGTCTCTACATAGATCATGCTCAGATAGGAGCGGTTCATCGTGATAGTGTTCTCCAGCAGCTGCCGGAGCTCGGCCCTGGTGAGGGAGCCCACCTCCAAATCCCCGGCGCGGACCTGGGAGACGAACTGGTCGTTGATGGCCAGGGCCAGGGCGATGTTCTCCACGGTGTCGATGGTCTGGGAGATATTGTACTGGGCGTTGAGCAGGACGCCGTAGGCGTCCTTCCGGGCGTTGCTCTGAATGACGCTGACACCGACGGTGTAGGTGGCAGCAAACACCAACAGGGAGGGGAGCAGCCCCGCCAGCACCATAAAGACGGCGAGGCGGCGCAGCATGGGGGAGGAGCGCATGACGGAGAGGGGTGAGGTCTGGCGGACGGAGCTCCTTGTCACGGTGCGCCGCCTCCTTTCTGAGGGGAATTCCGCCGCGCGGAAAGTCCAGGATTTGGTTTGTTTATTATACGATACAGCGGGAAAAATGGCAAACCATAATGAGAAGTTGTTAAAATATTCTAATAAATCTGAAAATCTTACCCTTTCCAACGTTGAAATCAACCAATATAATAGAGACAGGAGCTGCGGCGGCGCGTCCGCGGCGCGCCCGGGCTCCCGAATAAAACGAAAGGAAACGAGAAGATGAAAAGGAAAATCGCTGCGATCCTGTGCGCCGTTATGCTCCTGGGGCTGCTGGCCGCCTGCGGCGGCAGTCCGGCGGATAAGCCCGCCCAGGAGCCCAACACAGAGCAGACGCCGGAGCCCGCTCCCGCCAGCCCGGAGCAGACCGGCACGGAGGAGAAGCCCTCCGGCAGCATCGTCTGGCTGTCCAACTCGGCCTACGGGGATGTGCCTCAGTCCCTGGCGGACGCCTACATGGACTACAACCCCAACGCGGAGATCGTGTTGGAGTCCTACTCCCGCACGGAGCTGATGAAGGTCATCGACATCAAGATGGGCGCGGGGGACGACACCTACGATGTGTTCTTCGTCGATCAGCCCCTCATCGCCTCCTACTACTGGAAGGACTACCTCCAGCCCCTGAATGAGTATTTCACCCAGGACGACCTGGACCTCTTCACCAGCGCCGATCTCAACGCCGGCTATGTGGAGGGCGATTTGGAGGCACTGCCGCTGACCTCCTCCTCCCAGGTGCTCATGGTGAATCTGGATCTGCTCCGGGAGGCGGGACTGACGCTGGACGAGGGGTATCTGACCCTGGAGAAGCGCCTGACCTGGGAGGAGCTCATTGATATTGCCACCCAGTTCCAGCAGAAGATGGACCCAAACCACACCGAGGGCTACTGGGGCTTCATCCTGGGCCAGCAGAGCAACGCCTATCAGGTGCTGGCCCTGGGCAACTCCCTGGGCGAGAAGGCCATCGCCAGCGACGGCGTGACCGTGGAGGGCGTGCTGAACACCGAGGGCTGGGTGAAGGCCATGTCCTTCTACCAGGATCTCTACACTGACTACGGCGTCTCCCCCGTGGGCTCCACCGACGACGAGGTGAAGGCCCTGTTCTACAGCGGGAAGGTCCTCTTCTACCTGGCCAACACCATCCGCGCCGCCGGGGCGGACTTTGATATCGCCGGCATCTACCACCCCTATTTCCAGGGCGGCGAGGTGGCGGTGCCCACCGGAAGCTGGTATCTGGGCATCAACAAGAACACCGACAACCAGGCGCTGGCCCTGGACTTTCTGACCTACTGCACCGTGGGCGACGGCGCGGAGCTGTGGATGATCAACAACAACCAGGTCCCCGCCCGGAAGGACCTCCTGGCCAACATCACCGAGGACAAGTACGAGGCGTTCCAGGCGTGGCCCGGCTCCGCCACCAAGATCGCCGCCATGGAGAATCTGGCGGGCAACGGGTACATGCGGCCCACCTCCTACGGCTGGAGCTCCTTTGACAGCGTCATCAGCAGCATGTTCACCGACCTGCGCAGCGGCGCGGACGTAAAAGCGGCCCTGGACGCCGCCGCCGCTCAGCTCCAGGCAGATTTCCGGCAGTACCGCTGATCCCCTCCCCCTCTCTTTGACAGATATTTGACCGCGGCCGGGGCGCGGGAGACGGAGACGCCTTCCGCGCCCTAGCGCGCAGGATGAGAAGAAAAGGAGCGTTCCCATGGCATCTGCATCCCCAGAGAAGCGAAGCGTTCTTCGGGGGAGGCTTTCCCGGAAGCTGACCCCCTACGCCTTTGTTCTGCCCGCGATGATTGTCCTACTGGCCTTCAAGGTCGGCCCGGTGCTGGTCAGTATGTATGGCAGTCTTTTCAAGACGGGCGCAAAAAATACCACCTTTTTTGTGGGCCTGAAAAACTATATCGACCTGTTCTCTGACGAAATCTTTTACATCTCCCTGAAAAACACCGTTGTCTTCAACCTGATTACCACGCCGGTGGAGGTGGTATTTGCCTTCATCCTGGCGGTGGTGTTCAACCAGAAGCTTAAGGGAATCCGCATCTTCCGGACCATTTTCTACCTCCCGGTGTGCATCTCCATGGTTATGGCCACTACGGTCTGGGCCCTGATGATGAACCCCTATCAGGGCCTGCTCAACACCTTTCTGGGATACTTCGGCATCGGGCTCCAGGGCTTCCTGACCGACCCCGGCCAGGCCCTGGCGTGCATCATGCTTATCGCGGCCTGGAAAACCATCCCCTACTGGATGATGTTCATGCTGGCGGGGATGCAGTCCATCCCGGACAACATCTACGAGGCCGCCGTGATCGACGGCTCCACCGGCCTGCATCAGATCTTCCACATCACGATCCCGCTGATGAAGAACACCTTCGGCTTTGTCATCGTCTCCAACTCCATCACCAACCTTCTGCTGTTCGCGCCGATGTACGTGCAGACCAACGGCGGCCCCTCCAACGCCACAAACGTGCTGATGCTGGAGGCCTACAAGTCCGCATACAGCTACAACAACATGGGGCGGTCCTACGCCATTGTCGTCATTCTGATTTTTGTCAGTATTCTGTTCCTGTGGGTGCAGAACAAATTCTTCCGTATTACGGACTGAGGGGGGAGCCATATGAAAACACCGGTCCATTCCACCCGGCGGCGGGTTCTCCGTGGAGCGGGAACCCTCGCCAAGTACCTCGCCCTGGCGATCACCGCCTTTGTGATCCTCATGCCGATTCTCTGGTTTCTGACCTCCTCCTTCCGATCCAACAACGAGGTCTTTGCCAACATCAACCCCTTCTCCTTTGGAAAGATGTTTTTCGGGGGCTACTCCCTGGAGAACTACCAAACCCTGTTCACCAAGCACCAGTTTGCCGAGCCGGTGCTCAACACCCTGCTGATCTCCTTTTTGACCATCGTAATTGGCATTGTCATCTGCTCCATGGCCGGCTATGCCATGGCAAAGATGGAATTCGCGGGCCGTAGGCTGGCGTTTCTGATGGTTCTCTTCGCCATTATGATTCCCTTTGACGCCATTGCGATTCCCCTGTACACCATCATCACCAAGCTGGGCTGGATCGACACCTATCAGGCGGTGGTCCTGCCCGCCGTGGCCAACGGGATGACCATCTTCATGTTCCGGCAGAGCTTCCGGGATGTGAATGACTCGCTGATCGAGGCCGCGAAGATAGACGGGGCCGGAGAATTCCGGACCTTCTGGCAGATCGTCATGCCCATCTGCATTCCCAGCGTCATCAGCGGCGCGCTGGTGATGTTCACCGCCCAGTGGAACGCCTTCATGTGGCCGCTGCTGGTGGCGAGATCGGACAACCTCAAGGTGCTCCAGGTGGCCCTGACAGACTTTCAGCTGGAAAACGGGACCATGTGGGCGGAGCTGTTCTCCGGGATCACCATTTCCATGCTGATCCCCTGTCTAATCCTGATTCCATTCCAAAAGTACTATATCCGCGGCATCGGCAGCTCCGGCATGAAGGACTGAGCCCGGACGGGCAATTGATTGGAGAGGAGAGAAAACGCTTATGCACGAAAACAGCCTGCGGACCTCCCCGGTCTGGGACATGCTCTCCGCCTATGGAAAGCGGATGGTTCTCCTGGCGGACGGCGTCCTAGGGCAGACCGCCCAGGCCCGGCGCGAGGCCTATGCCTTCAACGCCACGCTGGGCGAGGCCCGGGAGAACGGGGAGGGGATGTATCTGGCGTCCGTCCACAGGGCGCTGGCGGGCTTCCCTCCCGGGGAGGTCTACCCCTACGCGCCGCCGGCAGGCCTGCCGGAGCTGCGCCGGTGCTGGCGGGAAAAGGCGCTGGCGGAAAACCCGTCTCTGGCGGGAAAGGCAATGGGGCTGCCGGTGGTATGCGCCGGTCTGACCCATGGGCTGTCCCTGCTGGCGAGCCTGTTCCTGGACCCCGGAGATCCGGTGGTGCTCCACGACAAGCACTGGGAGAACTACGATCTGATCTTTGAAACCGCCAGCCAGGGCCGTCTGGTGTCCTATCCCACCTTCTCGGACCGCCGCTTCCATGTGGAGGGACTGCGAGAGAGCGTTCTCTCCTGCCCCGGGGAGAAGGTATTCGTGGTTCTGAACTTCCCCAACAACCCCACCGGCTATATGCCCTCGGCGGAGGAGGCTGACGCCATCGCCGGAGCGCTGGAGGAGGCCGCCCGGGCGGGAAAGCGGATCACGGTACTCTGTGACGACGCCTACTACGGATTCTGGTACGGCGGCGGAGCCATGGAGGAGAGCCTGTTCGGCAGGCTGGCCGGCGTACACCCCAATCTGCTGGCCATCCGACTGGACGGCGCGACCAAGGAGTACTTTGCCGGAGGGCTGCGGCTGGGCTTTATCACCTATGGCGGTCAGCCGGAAGAGATCCTGTCCGATCTGGAGAACCGGACGGCGGGCGCGATCCGGATGCAGATCTCCAGCAGCTCCCACTTTGCCCAGGCGTTTCTGCTCCGGTGCCTGGACGCGCCGGAGGCGCGGCGGGAGCTGGAGGAGAAGCGGCGGCGGCTGGCCGGGCGGGGCTGGCGGGCTATGGAGCTGTGCCGGCAGGGCAGCGGGGCCGGCCTTTGGCGGGCCTACCCCTTCCGGGCGGGGTACTTCATCTGCCTCCACGTGGAGACAGACAGCGAGTCCCTGCGCCGGCGCCTGCTCCGCCAGTACGGCATGGGGGTGATTGCCCTGGGCGGAAACGACATCCGGATCGCGCTGCCCTGCCTAGAGCTTCCGGAGCTGGAGCGCCTGTTCCAGACGCTGGATCAGGCCATCAGAGAAGTGGAGGAAACACGAGCATGAAGGATGTCCATATGGAAAAACGGCGCAAGGTGATCCTGGACGTGGACACCGGCAGTGACGATGCGGTGGCCATTATGACAGCGCTTCGGAGCCGGGAGCTGGAGGTTCTGGGGATTACCACCGTCCACGGGAACCTGCCCCTGGCCTATACCACAGACAACACGCTGCGGGTGGTGGAGCTGCTGGGGGCGGATGTCCCGGTTTACGCCGGGTGCCCCTACCCCCTGGTCCACGACCTGCTCCCCGGCCGGCGGCGCAACGCGGACGAGGAGCCGAAGGAGACTGTGGTGGACGGAAAGGTGGTGGCCGTCCACGAGAAGACCCTCCCCCTGCCGCCGCCCACGCGCCGCCCCCAGGAGGAGCACGCCGTGAGCTGGCTGCTGCGGACTCTGAAAGCGTCGGAGGAGCCGATCACCCTCATTCCGGTGGGCGCGATGACGAACATCGCCGCAGTCCTCCGGATGGATCCCTCCGTAAAGGAGCACATTGACGAGATCATCTGCATGGGGGGCGGCGTCCACGTACACAACCGGGCTTTCCGCTCAGAAACCAACTTCTACAACGACCCGGAGGCGGCCAAGATTCTGGTCAACAGCGGCGTGAAGCTCACGATTGTCTGCCTGGACGCCACCCACAGCGCGTGGTTCGGCTACGAGGAGGCGGACAGGCTGCGGGCGCTGGGCACAAGGGCGGCGGATTTTGCGGCGGACATGCTCTGCCACCGCATCTGCGCGGCAAATCTCACCGGGGCGCGGAGGGAGCCGAAGAGCGCCCTTCACGACGTGCTGGCCGTCTGCGCGGCCATTGACCCCTCCGTTCTGCTGGATGTGCGCCATGAGACCTGCGACGTGGATATCGGCGGGGGCGTGGCAGACGGGATGCTGATGACGTCCATGCGCTGGCGATACAGCGAGGCGAAGCTGCCCACCTATATCGCCTACCGGGCGGACGGTGAGAAGCTCCTCGCCATGATGTGCAGCCGCCTCGGGCGGGCGGACTGAGAGGGGGGCGGCTATGAAAACCGATTTTTTGAGTGCGGAGGAGCGGGCGCGCCGCCTGTGCCCCCCGGCGGGGAAGCTCCGTCTGGCGATCGACTCGGACGCGAAAAACGAGGTGGACGACCAGTTCGCCATCGCCTGGGCCCTCCGCTCTCCGGAGCGGTTCAGCGTGGAGGCCATCTACGCCGTCCCCTTCTCCCACGGAGTCTACCGGCACAACCTGGGACAGCTGGACTTCCCGGATATCGAGCCCCCGGCGGAGGGGATGGAGGCGAGCTATCAGGAGATCCGGAAGCTGTGCGAGCTGCTGGGGGAGCGCCCGTCGGGCGGCGTGTTCCGGGGCGCGGAGGGATACATGCCGGGCCCCGGCCAGCCTGTGGCCAGCGAAGCCGTGTCGGATCTGATTGCGCGGGGCATGGAGGGAGAGGGCCTGCTGTACGTGGCGGCTATCGGCGCGGCCACCAACATCGCCTCCGCCCTGCTGCTGGAGCCGCGCCTGCGGGAGCGGCTGGTGGTGATCTGGCTGGGCGGACAGCCCCTCTATTTCCCCTACGGAATTGAGTTTAATTTGGCCCAGGACATCTTCGCGGCCCAGCACCTCTTCAGCTGCGGCGTTCCGCTGGTCTGGGTACCCTGCCTGACTGTGGCCTCCCAGCTGGTCCTGACGGACAGCGATGTCCGGGAAAAGCTGCTGGGCAGAAGCCGGCTGGGCAGCTATCTGGCGGAAATCGTGCTGGAGCAGTTCCCGGGGCTGGAGAAGGCGGTGGCCAGGGCAGCCTACCACCGGACCCTCCTTCTCCGGGGCAGGGATGACATGGAGGAGGACTATCTGTCCCAATTCCCCTCCCGCCACACGGCCTGGTCCCGCCCCATCTGGGACACTGCTACCATTGCCTTTCTCAAAAACCCCGGCTGGACCCAGTCAACCCGGATCCCCTCGCCGGTGCTCCAGGACGACTGCCGCTGGGAGACCGCCCCCGGGCGGCACCTCATCCGCGCAGTGAACTACTGCCAGCGGGATCTGATCATGGGGGACATGCTCGCCTGCTTAAACGGGGTGTAGACCATGAGCGGTGTGGCCGAAAGCATCATCACCGTCTTTCTCATCGGCTTTTTGGGCCGGGGACTAGGGCGGATTCGGATTCGCGGGGTGGATCTCGGCGTCTCCGGGATTTTCTTCGCGGGGCTTGTCTTTGGACACTTCGGGGCGGAGCTGCCCCAGGTACTGCAAAGCCTGGGGCTGGTCCTGTTTATCACGGCAGTGGGCCTCTCTGCGGGGGAGGGATTTTTCACCGTTCTGCGGCGGAGCGGAGGTCCCTGCGTCCTCGTCTGCGCGGCGGCGCTCGCCGCCGGTGCGCTCTCCTGCGTTGCGGTTATGCGGATCTTCGGGATGGACGCGGCGCTGGCGGTAGGGATTTTGTCCGGCGCCTTTACCAACTCCACGGGGTACGGGGCGGCGAAGGCGGCGGTGTCCGGCTCCGCTGCCGCGGTGGAGGCGATGTCCGCCGGATACGGCGTGATCTACCCGCTGGGCCTCATCTGCAAGGTGCTGTTTGTACAGCTCGTCCCCAAATTCCTCCATGCGGACATGGCGGAGGAGCGGCGGCGCGTCCTCCTGCCGGAGGCGGGGCCCAGCCGCCCCGCCGGCAGGATCCGGCTCGATGAGTGGGGGATGGGCGTCTTCTCCCTGACGGTGGTGCTGGGCGTACTGCTGGGGACCGTTCCCCTGCCTCTGCCGGGGGGCGGCGTGCGCCTAGGGCTGACCGGCGGGCCGCTGCTGGCGGGACTGCTGATCAGCCGGCTGGGCCGCGCCGGTCCCCTGGATCTCCGGGTGAAGAGCTCGTCGCTGGCGCCCGTCAAGGAGCTGGGCCTCCTGCTGTTTTTCTCGGGAGCGGGCACGGAGGGGGGACGGGGCTTCGCGGATATCCTGTCCGTTTGGGGAGCCAAGCTGCTGATAGGCGGAGCGGTGATGGTGATCGTTCCGCTGCTGGCCGCTTTCTGCCTGGCCTACGGCGTGATGCGTATGCCCCTGTTCAACAGCCTGACGGTGGTATCCGCCAGCGTCACCAGCACGCCGTCCCTGGCGATGCTGGTGAATATGACCGGCGTGGATGGACTGGGGGCGGTCTACGCGGCGGTGTACCCCGTCTCTCTGCTGCTGACGGTGGTGGTTTTGCAGGTTCTTTTAAGGCTGGGAACCGGCTGGGCGTGAGATGCGGCGGGTCAAAAAAGACTTGTCAAACCAGTGGGACCAGTATATAATAAACAATACCTTTGAAAGCGGGGAAATCTATGAGAGGATAGAGTGTCGCGGAGCATACAGCCCTGAACAGACACCGGTGTGAGATCATGAACCGTACATGGATTGAGTTGGATCGGGACGCTTTGGCCCACAATATTCGACAGTACCAGAGCCATCTGCCCGCCGGCTGCGGGATTATGGGCGTGGTGAAGGCGGACGCCTACGGCCACGGAGCCCATGTGGTCGCCCACGAGCTGTACCGGCTGGGCGTCCGGCGCTTCGCTGTGGCCGCGCTGGCGGAGGCGGTGGAGCTGCGGAAGGGCGGTCTGGAGGGGGAGATTCTGATTTTGGGCTACACCCACCCGGACGGCTTCCCCCAGCTGGTCCAATATGACATCACCCAGACCGCCGCCTGTGCCGGGCACGCCGCCCGGCTGGAAGCGTTTGGCCGGGAGAGCGGCACGCCGGTCAAGGTACATATCGCCGTGGACTCCGGGATGCACCGCATCGGTTTTCTGCCGGAGGAACTGGACCAGATGGAGGCCTTCTGCCGCAGTCCCTGGATCCGCGTCACCGGCATCTTCTCCCACCTGTGCGTGGCGGACGTGGAGGCGGAGGACAGCTTCACCCGCCAGCAGGCCCAGGTGTTCCAAGCTGTCCTGGCCGAGCTGCGGGCCCGGGGCGCGGAGACGGGGGAGGTCCACCTCCTCAACAGCTACGGGGCCGTCAACTATCCCGAGTACGCCTATGACTTCGCCCGGCTGGGCATTCTGATGTACGGCGTCCTGAGCGACGGGGCCGGGTGGCTGCGGACGGATCTGGAACTGCGGCCCGTAATGACCCTGAAGTCCCGGATCACCTCCCTGCGGCACATCGGCCCTGGGGAGACGGTGAGCTATGGCCGGACCTACCGGGCGGAAAAGCCCGTGACCATCGCCTCCGTGGCCATAGGCTACGCCGACGGCATCCCCCGCGCCCTCAGCGGCGGGAAAATCCGGGCCATCGTCCGGGGGCGGTATGTTCAGGGCGTGGGCCGGGTGTGCATGGACCAGCTGATGCTGGACGTCACCGGCGTGGAGGGCGTCCAGCTGGGGGACGAGGCCATCTTCATCGGACAGCAGGGGGACTGCCGGATTCCGGCGGAGGAACTGGCGAAGAACGCCGGAACCATCACCAACGACCTCCTCAGCGGCCTGTCGGCCCGGGTGGAGGGCCGCTTCTTTACCCAGGCGGAGGCATAGGCGATGCTCCAGGGCTTTTTCCTGCAATATTTGGGCCGTCCCTCCCTGATCGCGGCGGATGACACGTGGGCGCTGCTGGCGGTGCTGTGCGTGTCCGTGGCGGCATGTCTCTGCCTGGAGGGGCGGTACCGGTGGGCATCGAAGATCTCCGGCGGGATCCTGGCGCTGCTGCTGGGACTGCTGCTGTCCAACCTGGGCGTGCTGCCGGTCCGCAGCGGGCTCTACGACGATGTGATCTGGGGCTTCGCCGTGCCCCTGAGCATCCCCATGCTCCTCCAGCAGTGCAGCCTCCAGCGGGTCCGGCGGGAGGCCGGACAGATGCTCCTCGTCTTTCTCACCGGCGCGGCGGGGACCGTCCTGGGGGCGCTGCTGGGCTTTTTCCTGCTGCGGGACCACATCCCGGAGCTGGCGGGCGTGGCGGCGATGATGACCGGCACCTACATCGGCGGCAGTGTGAATTTTACGGCCATGGCCGGCCAGTTTGACGTCTCCCAGAGCATGGTGGGCGCGGCCACCGTGGCGGACAACCTGCTGATGGCCCTCTACTTCTTCGCGCTGATTCTCTTCGCCGGACTGCGGTTTTTCCGCGCCCGCTTCCCCCACCCCCACATCGACGAGGCGGAGCGCGCGCCCCAGGCCCGGAACCAGGCCGCCAGCTTCTGGGGCCGCAAGGACATCTCCCTGCGGGATATCGCCGTAAACCTGGCCTACGCTGCGGCAATTGTGCTCCTCTCCCAGCGGCTGGGGGCGCTTTTGGGCGGACTGGCGCCGGATACCGGTCTGGCGGGCCATATTCTCCACACCTTCCTGAGCAGTCAGTACGTGTGGATCACCACCTTCTCCATGCTGGCGGCAACCTTTGCCGGGGAGCGGGTGTCGTCCATCCACGGCGGGCAGGAGCTGGGGACCTATCTCATCTGCCTGTTTCTTTTTGCTGTGGGCGTGCCCGCCTCGGTGGCGGAGATCGTCACCAGGACGCCTCTGCTGTTTGTTTTCGCGGCGCTCATGGTGCTCATGAACATGGCGTTCTGCTTTGCGGGCGGCTGGCTTGTCCACGCGGACCTGGAGGACATCATCATCGCCTCCAACGCCAATATCGGCGGTCCCGCCACCGCCGCCGGCATGGCTATCTCCCAGGGGTGGTCCCGGCTGGTGGGCCCGGGCCTGCTGGTGGGCGTGCTGGGCTACGTCATCGGCAACTATGCCGGGACGCTGATCGGAGCACTCCTCGGGGCGTAGCGCCCCGTAAAACCCTCCCTCACGGGAGAGTTTTATCTATTTTGCACAAAAACCGCCCGCTAATTTTGGATTGACTTTTGTGAAGAAATTGTTAGAATGTATTTCAAGGGATCTTGCAGGGCCTGCGTCCAGAAAAGAGCCCCGTGCCGTCCAATTGTGAACAAAGAAGAGGAGGAAGAACACATGAAAAAAGAAAGCAAATCCGCAGAGAAGAAGACCAGAACCAAGCGGGCCCCAACCTTTGCGGAGGCGATCATCCCCATTATCGCCATGCTGCTGATTCTGACCATCGGCAAGGGTGTGCTGGGCTACAATACAGAGCCGCTGCTGATTATGGTGGCGTGCGTGGCGGCGATCATCGCCTTCCGGGTGGGCTGCACCTGGGATGAGCTGATGGATGAAATCTGCCAGAAGATTGCCAAGGGCATGCCGTCCATCCTCATTCTGATCACCGTGGGCGCCATGGTGGGTACCTGGATGAGCTCCGGCACCATCCCCTGCATGATCTACTACGGCGTCCAGATCGTCAGCCCCCAGTTCCTGCTGGTGACGGCGTTCCTGATCACTGCAGTGGTCTCCGTGGTTACCGGCACCTCCTGGGGCTCGGTGGCTACCATGGGCGTTGCGCTGATGGGCATTGCCGGGGCTCTGGGCGTTTCCCTGCCGGCCACCGCCGGCGCGGTTATCGCCGGCAGCTACTTCGGCGACAAGATCTCCCCCCTGTCCGACACCACCAACCTGGCCCCCATGGCCGCAGGAAGCCAGCTCTATGAGCACATCGGCCACATGTTCTATACCACGATTCCCGCAACAATTGTGTCTCTGATTGTCTACGCCATTGTCGGCCTGAACGCCGACGTCACCGCCAGCACCAATTCCGAGACCGTCACCACCCTGATGGAGCAGCTGAGCTCCATGTACAGCTGGAACATTCTCATCATCCTGCCGGTGATCCTCGTTCTGGCGGGCTCCCTGCTCCAGTGGCCCACCATCCCTGTCATGCTGGGCAGCACGGTCCTCGCCGGTATTGAGGGCATCTTCATCCAGGGCGTAAGCCTGAAGGACGTACTGAGCGCCACTGTCAACGGCTTTAATGTCACTATGATCAACCGCGCCGGCTTTGACGCCGCAAACGCCGCCGAGAGCGTCACCAAGCTCCTCAACCGCGGCGGCATGATGAGCATTATGACCACGACGCTGCTGGTGCTGTGCGCTTTCTGCTTCGCCGGCATCATGAGCCGGGCCGGCTGTCTGGAGGTGGTCCTCCACAAGATCCTGTCCGTCGCCAAGAGCACCGGCTCCCTGATTCTGGCCACCGTGGTCTCCTGCATCACCATGGCCCTGTGCACCGGCAACTCCTACCTGTCCATCCTCATCCCCGGCGAGATGTTCAAGGATGCCTACCGGGAGCGGGGCCTGGCCGCGAAGAACCTGTCCCGGACCCTGGAGGACGCGGGCACCGTATTTGTGCCCCTGGTGCCCTGGTCCGCCGCCGGCGCCTACATGGCAGCTACCACCGGCGTGGAGACACTGGACTACCTGCCCTGGGCGGTGCTGTGCTACACCGGCTTTATCTTCGCCATTATCTGGGGCTATACCGGCTTCGGTATCGCCAAGCTGAGCGATGCGGAGAAGGCCGCGGCCGCGAAATAAGCATGCTGCCACTGGAAAAACGGAGGAAAGCGATATGATCAAGCTGCTGAAAAACGCGGATGTCTACGCCCCGGAGCATCTGGGAAAGAAGGATGTTCTGATTGCCGGGGAGAGGATCTGCCGCATTGATGACAAGATTGAGGGATACGAGGGCCTGCCGGATGTGGAGACCTTCGACCTGGCGGGGAAAAAGCTGGTCCCCGGGTATATCGACCTCCACGTCCACATCACCGGCGGCGGCGGCGAACAGGGCCCCGCCTCCCGGGTCCCGGAGTCCCAGCTGAGCGTGTTCACCACCAACGGCATCACCACCGTGGTGGGCCTGCTGGGTACAGACGGCATCACCCGCAGCGTGGAAAACCTGGTGGCCAAGGCCAAGGCCCTCAACGACGAGGGCATCACCGCCTACACCCTCACCAGCGCCTACGTCTATCCCCCCACCACCCTCACGGGGAGCGTGGAGAAGGATATCATGATGGTGGACCCCATCATCGGCGTAAAGGTGGCCGTCAGCGACCACCGCAGCTCCAACCCCACCGGGAAGGAGCTCATCCGCCTGGCCACCGCCGCCCGGAGGGCGGGGCTGCTGAGCAACACCCCCGGCCTGGTGACCATGCACATGGGCGCCGGGAAGGGCGGGCTGGAGCCGGTGTTCTACGCTCTGGACCATTCGGACCTGCCGGCCCGGAATCTGCTGCCCACCCACATGGGCCGGAGCAGGGAGCTTATTAACCAGGGCGTGGAGCTGGTGCGCCGAGGCGGGTATATGGATGTCACCGCCGGCTGCGACCCGGCGGAGGTGGAGGCCATGGCGGACATGATCGAGTATGCTCTGGGCAAGAAGGGGGTCACCACGGAGCATATGACCATCTCCAGCGACGGCTACGGCAGTCAGCCCCGGTTCAACGAGCTGGGCGAGTGCGTGGGGCTGACCTACGCCTCCCCCAAGTCCCTCCACGAGACGGTAAAATGCCTGGCCAGGCGGGGGCGGGACCTGACGGAGGTCCTGCGGCTGGTGACCGCCACGCCGGCGGATATCCTGGGGAAGGTTGGCGTCAAGGGCTGCGTGGCCCAGGGGGCCGACGCGGACCTGCTGGTCCTGGGAGAGAATCTGGCCATTGACGGCCTCTTTGCCCGGGGACGGACCGCCCTCTGGCAGGGAGAGGTCCTGATGAAGGGCAAATTTGAGTAAACACGCAGAGGAGCCGCCCCGGCCGGGGCGGCTCCTTTTTCTTTTTACAAAGCTCAGCGGTGCCGGAAAACTTTCTTATCCAGGGCAAAGATCCGCTTGGTGAACTGCCCGGGCTCCGTCTCCTCCATCGCCTCCTGATAGATCTCCATCCGGCTGTCCATCAGATCGATGATGCTCAGCAGCTCCGCCTCCGCGCACATGGGCCGCACCGCCGCGCCGAACTCCGGGTCCCCGTGGTGGGAGAGGAGCATGTGCTGAAGCAGCACTGTCTTCTCCTCCGGCACGCCCAGCGCCCCCCCAATCTCGCCCACCGCCTGGGACCCCATCACCAGATGGCCCAGCAGCTGACCGGAGACGGAGTACTCCGTCACCAGCCCCAGGGGGGAGGTGACGAACTCGCCGCACTTGGCAAAGTCGTGGAGCAGGGTGCCGGCGATGAGCAGATCCCGGTCCACCGCCTCCTTGTAGAGCTCCGACAGAAACTCCGCCGCCCGGACCATATTGACCGTGTGCATGAGCAGGCCCCCCACAAAGCTGTGGTGCATACTCTTCCCGGCGGGGAGGTTCCGGAACCGGTCCCCGTACCGCTCCATCATCCGGCGGCAGATACCGGCGTAGTCCTGGTCCCCCAGGCGGTCCACTGCCTCCCGGAGCTCCGTCCAGGCCCCCTCCAGGTCGATGGGGGCCACGGGCACCAGATCCGCCAGTTCGAACTGGTCCCCCTCCTGGGCGGGCCGGAGGCGGGAGAGGATCATCTGCCGGCTCCCCCGGTACTCAGACACCGCGCCCCGGATCTTGAGGATGCTCCCCTCGTCGGCCTGTCCCACCGGACCGGCGTAGTCCCAAACCTTGGCCTCAATGGAGCCGCTGCGATCGGATAGGACGGCGCTGAGGAAGGGCTTGCCGCTGTTGGAGGTCTTGGACTGGGCAGTCTTGAGAATGTAAAAGCCCTCCACCTCGTCCCCAATCTCGAAATCAGCGATCCACTTGTTATACTCCATATCGTCATAGCGCACCGCCGGGGGCGGCGCTTCCTCCTGTCTCTTGATGGGGTCCAGTATACCACAGGGGGAGGGGGGATGTCGAGCCCCGGGGGCGAAAAGTTTTTCCGGAGGCCCTTGCAAAATCCGCGCTGATCCGTCATACTGGGAAGAGAGAAAAAAGGAGGGCTTTTTATGGAGCGCACCAGCAAGGAGAACTACTATCTGGATATCGCCGAGACGGTTATTAAGCGGTCCACCTGCCTGCGGCGGCAGTACGGGGCCATCATCGTGAAAAACGACGAGATCATCGCCACCGGCTACAACGGAGCCCCCCGGGGGCGGCGGAACTGCTCAGATCTGGGCTACTGCACCCGGGAGGCCATGCGTGTACCCCGGGGGGAGCGGTACGAGCTGTGCCGCAGTGTCCACGCCGAGGCCAACGCCATCATCTCCGCCGCCCGGCGGGACATGGCAGGGGGAACGCTGTATCTGGTGGGCCGGGATGCGCCCACCGGGGAGCTTCTCCACGACGCCACCTCCTGCTCCATGTGCCGGCGGCTGATCATCAACGCCGGACTGGAGAAGGTGGTCATCCGGAGCACCGCAGAGGAATTTTCCGTGGTGGACGTGGCGGACTGGATTCAGGAGGAGAATGGAGAGGCGGCCCCTTAAGGGACCGCCTCTCCGCCTGTCACAATCAGAAACCTTGGCGCTTCCAGCTGGCTCCCTCTTTTGTATCCACTATCTCAATGCCCTGTGCCTTCAGCGCCTCACGGATGCGGTCGGCCTCGGCGAAGTTTTTGGCCTTCTTCGCCTGGGCCCGCTGGAGGACCAGGGCGTCAACGGCGGGATCTCCCTCACCGGTGATGACGAACTCCCCGGAGGTGCTGGCGGAGGCCCTGGCCTTGGCGTCGGCCTCCCGCTTCGCCGCCGCCTTCTCCAGCAGCCGCAGGCCCAGCACGGTATCGAAATCCCCCAGCAGGGCCAGCTTGGTTTCGTCATTGGCCGGGGCCTTCAGCACGTCATAGAGGGCCGTGACAGCCAGGGAGGTGTTCAGATCGTTCCCCAGGGCCTTGCGGAACTTCTCCTTCTGGGCGTCAAATACCGCCTGGTCGATCCCGCCCTCGCCGGGGGTTAGCGCGGCGATACGGGCAAGGAGCTTGTTATAGGCTCCCTGGGCGTTGTCCAGGTTCTCCCAGGTAAACGCCAGGGATTTCCGGTAATGGCTCTGGAGGCAGAAAAACCGGTAGGCCAGAGGGTCATACCCCTTCTCCTCCAGCAGGGAGACGGTGAGGAACTCCCCCTTGGACTTGCTCATTTTTCCGTCGGGGGTGTTCAGGTGCAGGACGTGCATCCAGAAATTGCACCACTTGTGTCCCAGGTAGCTCTCGCTCTGGGCGATCTCGTTGGTGTGGTGGGGGAAGGCGTTGTCAATGCCGCCGCAGTGGATGTCCAGGTCCTCCCCCAGGTGCTTCATGGAGATGCCGGAGCACTCGATGTGCCAGCCGGGGTAGCCCACCCCCCAGGGGGAGTCCCACTTGAGGGCCTGGTCCTCAAACTTGGACTGGGTGAACCAGAGGACAAAGTCGTTTTTGTTGCGCTTGTTGGCGTCCTCCTCCACGCCCTCCCGGACGCCTACGGCCAGGTCCTCGGCGTCGTGGTCGTTGAAGATATAGTACCGCTCCAGTTTGGAGGTGTCAAAATAGATGTTGCCCCCGGCCTGATAGGCGAAGCCGGTGTCGATGAGCTTAGTGATGATTTTGATATACTCATCGATGCAGGCGGTGGCGGGCTCCACCACGTCAGGGCGCTTGATGTTCAGCTTCTCACAGTCGCCGAAGAAGGCGTCGGTGTAAAACCGGGCGATGTCCATGACGGACTTGTTCTCCCGCTTGGCGCCCTTGAGCATCTTGTCCTCACCGGTGTCGGCGTCGGAGGAGAGATGGCCCACGTCGGTGATGTTCATGACCCGCTTGACGTTGTAGCCCTCGTAGCGCAGGAATTTCTCCAGCACATCCTCCATGAGGTAGCTGCGCAGGTTGCCAATGTGGGCGAAGTGGTAGACCGTGGGGCCGCAGGTGTACATCTTCACGATGTCCGGGTGGTTGGGGACGAACTCCTCCTTGCGGCGGGTGGCGGAATTATATAGATACATGGCAAAATCTCCTTTGCATCCCATTTTACATCCTCATTATATTACCAGCCCCAGCCTCCTGCGTCAAGCGGATTTGCGGGAACCTGTTGCGATAGTCCTGCCAACATGGTATAATGCCTCCAAAACGCAGAGAGGACGGATGGAAATGGACCGTGAAAAGCTGGAGCGGCAGATGGCGGAGCTGCCCATCGTGGAGTACATATTCTTTGAGACGGAGGAGCTGGTATTCACCGAGCGGGTGCGGGTGGTCTGCCAATCCGACTGCTCCCAGTACGGCAGGAGCTGGGCCTGTCCCCCGGCGGTGGGGACGGTGGAGGCGTGCCGGGAGCGGTGTCTGTCCTACCCCCACGCCCTGCTGATTACCACCATGACCGAGGTGGAGGATATCGCCGACCTGGAGGGGACCTTGGCTACCCGGACGGACCACGAGGCAGTCACCCGGCAGGTCAACAGCTTCCTCCGGGACCAGGGCGCGGAGACCTACCCCCTGTCCACGGAGTCCTGCGCCATCTGCGCGGAATGTGCCTACCCGGACGGCCCCTGCTGCTGTCCGGAGAAGATGTTCCCCTGCGTGGAGAGCCACGGAATTCTCATCACTGAGACCGCCGAGCGGTACGGTATCAGCTTTCAGGCCGGAGGGAACGTCGTCACCTGGTTCAGCCTTATTCTTTACCGCTGATGAAAAAAGCATCCGGAGCTGTCACTCCGGATGCTTTTTCTTACAGACTGTAGGCGAACTCGCCGTTTTTCTCGTTGATGCCGTAGAAGTCCGCAAAGCTCAGCCGGAAAATTTTGTCCAGCTTTCCGCTCAAATCCACGCCGGTGCGGATAAGATACAGGTACAGCCCCTGGTTGGAGATGTCCCCCAGGGAGAGGTAGGCTGTCAATTTCCCGTCCTTGACGATGGCCTTCTTGTACTCCGTGGGCGTCTTGTGGACCAGAATCTCCGCCCCCTCCGTCAGGTCCAGCCGCCCCGCGCTGAGCATGGTCACGCCGAAGAAATTGCTGGTGTTCTTGAAGGGGTAGGGCTTCTCGTACACGGTATCGAGCCCGGCCATATTCTCCGCCGCAGCCTTCCCCTGGGCCATAGCGTCGGGCCACACGCCGGAGAGGCCCGTGCAGTCCCCGGCGGCGTA
>JAAWUC010000019.1 GCA_022804995.1 Oscillospiraceae bacterium | reverse complement strand
CATTGAAGGCCAAAATCCTTCATTTAGCAGAGTAACTGCATTTGAAACATTTTTGATGTGGTTTTCTTTGCGAAAATCACTTTATCGACAGGCTGAGGGCCGCTCCGGGAGATCCCCGGAGCGGCCTTGGTTGTTTATTTCAGCAGCTCCTCCAGCCGGGCGAGGAGCGCGTCCACGTCCTCCTCGGAGGATTGCCAGCTGGTGACTAAGCGGATACAGGTCCGGCCCTCATCGGCGGATCCCTGGCGTTCGAAGGTGAAATCCACCGGCAAGGCGGACACCGCATTGTCCGGCAGAACCGCGAAAACCTGATTGCTGGGGCTCTCCACTGCCAGGGAAACCCCCAGCGCCTTCAGCCCCGCTGTCAGACGCCGGCCCATGCGGTTGGCCTGAGCGGCCAGCTCCTGGTAGAGCCCGCCCTCCAGAATGGCGTTGAACTGGACCCCCAGCAGCCGGCCCTTGGCCAGAATGGCCCCCTGCTGCTTCATGTTGTGGCGGAAGCCCCGCTGAAGGCCGGGCCGGACGATGACCAGAGCCTCTCCAAAGAGCAGGCCATTCTTGGTCCCGCCGATGGTGAAGGCGTCGCAGTACGCGCCGTAGTCCTCAAAGGAGGTGTCCCCGGCGTCCATGGCGCAGCCCAGCCGCGCGCCGTCGCAGAAGAGGAAAAGATTCTGCTCATTGCAGACCTCCCGGAGGGTGCGCAGCTCCTCCCGGGAATAGACGGTGCCCACCTCGGTGGTGTTGGAGATGTAGACCAGCTTGGGAGCAACCATGTGCTCCCCGTTGTGGTGATTGCAGACGTCGCGGAGGATGGCGGGGGTCAGCTTGCCGTCGGGGGTGGGGCAGTGGATGATCTTGTGGCCGTCCTGCTCCACAGCGCCGCTCTCGTGGACACAGATGTGTCCGGCGTCCGGGGCAATAACCGCTTCATAGGAGCGCAGGAACGCCCCGATGGCGGTCTTGTTCACCTGGGTGCCGCCGGTAAAAAAGTGGACTGCCGCGCCGGGACAGGCGCACAGCTCCCGGATGGTCTCGGCGGCGGCTTCGCAGTGCTCGTCGCAGCCGTAGCCCACCGTCAGCTCACCGTTGGTCCGGCACAGGGCCTCCAGCACAGCCGGATGGGCGCCCATGCTGTAGTCGTTGCGGAAATGAATCATGATTTTCTCCTCTTTTCTGATGGTTTCTCCTGATGATTGGAATCCTTTGGCCGGTTGGGGTCCTCCGTCAGCATATCGTCAAAGTAGCCTTTGTGCTTGGCTGCCCGCTCGTCCATCCACCGGGCAAGCCTCGGGGTGATCCACAGGGACCCGCCCACAATGACCAGGAACAGGACCAGAAAAATAAGCGGTGCGGCTGTCTCGCCGACATGGCCCCTGAGCATGGATAACAGCATATGCGGACCTCCTCTAAGAAATGAAGCAGGCGTCCCCGAAGGAAAAGAACCGGTACCGCTCCCGGACGGCCTCCTCGTAGGCGGCTAAGACCTGTTCCCGTCCAGCCAGGGCGGAGACCAGCATGATCAGCGTGCTCTCCGGCAGATGGAAGTTGGTGATGAGCCCGTCGAGCACCTTGAACCGGTATCCGGGGTAGATAAAGATATTTGTCCACCCGGACTTGGCCTCCAGATGCCCGTCCTCTGCCGCCCAGCTCTCGATAGTCCGGCAGGAGGTGGTGCCCACGCAGATGACCCGTCCTCCGCTGGCCTTTGTCCGGTTGACCAGCTCCGCCGTCTCCCGGGGGATGGTGCAGTATTCGCTGTGCATATCGTGGTCCGTGATTTTCTCCTCCTTCACCGGCCGGAAGGTCCCCAGGCCCACATGCAGCGTCACATATCCGATGGACACCCCCATAGCCTGGATCTCCTCTATCAGCTCCCGGGTGAAGTGGAGCCCCGCCGTGGGGGCGGCGGCGGAGCCGGACACTTTGGCATATACTGTCTGATACCGCTCCCGGTCTTGGAGCTCCGCTTTGATATAGGGGGGAAGGGGCATCCGGCCCAGCCGCTCCAAAACCTCCAGAAAAATCCCCTCGTAGGCAAAGCGGACCAGCCGGTTCCCATCGGGCAGAGCCTCAATGATTTCCGCCGTCAGCTCCCCGGTCCCGCCGAAGGAAATTTTCGCCCCGGCTCGGAGCTTCTTCCCTGGCCGGACCAGACACTCCCAGACGTTGTCCCCCCGGTCGGTGAGCAGCAGCACCTCACAGGCCCCGCCCGGATTTCCGTCCGCCAGAACCCGGCTCCCCAGCAGGCGGGCGGGCAGTACCCGAGAGTCGTTCATAATCAGGCAGTCCCCGGGCCGCAGGAGGGAGGGCAGATCGTGAAAGTGCCGGTGCTCCCAGGCCCCAGTGTCTCTGTCCAGCACCAGCAGACGGGAGGCGTCCCGCCGCTCTAGGGGCGTTTGGGCGATGAGCTCCGGTGGGAGCTCGTAGTAAAAGTCATGTGTTTTCAAAGTGTTTATCCAATCCTCTCCAAGTCAATATCCGTATAGTAGAAGCGCAGAATCTCCTCGTACCCGAACCCCAGCTCCGCCATGGCCTTGGCCCCGTACTGGCTCATGCCCACGCCGTGGCCGTTCCCGGTGCCGGTGATGGTGATGCCGTCCCCGGAGGCCGGGCCGGAGGCGGGGGAGAGGGGAGAGACGCCGGAGGAGGTGGCCGCACAGGCCTCCCTGCCGCTGTAAGCACTGGCGCTTCCATCCTCCGAGAGAACATAGACCCCCTCCAGCGAAGGAAGCCTCGTTTCTGCGTTGTTGACGCAGTACCCGCCGTTTCCGCCGCCGCCTGTGATGGTGAAGCGCATACTTTTGGTCCCCAGCACCAGGCGGCAGGCCTCCTTGGTGATAGTGAGGGTTTTCCCGTTTTTGTCCTGGAAAGTCACCGCCGCCGCGTTCCCTGTTGGAGTGGTCTGGGAGACATAGGCGCTGGATACCTGTCCGGTGCTGTACCCCTTGCTCTGCAAAAGGGACGTGAGCTGCCCAAAGGTATAGTGGACAGAGTAAGTATACCCGGGAATAGAGATGGTTCCCTCATAGGGGTCCTCCTTCCCGACGAGATAGCCCCGGGCCTCGCTCCAGACGTTCTCCGCGTTCTCGCTGGCCCCGCCGTTGCTGGAGCAGTAGACCGTCTCGGCCCAGCGGCCCTGGTAGGAGACACCAATCCCCGCCGTCTCCGCCGCCGCCCGGTCGGAGTTGGCCGTGGCCAGATTGGCCCCCTGGTAGACCTGGCAGTCCACGGTGTTGCAGACGTCGAATCTGTAGCTGGCGTAGTGCTTGCTCTGGCAGAGGGCGTAGGTCCGGGCCACCACCGCCTGGGCCTTCAGCGCCTCCAGGGGCCAGGCGCTGTTCATCTCGTAGGGCAGCACCCCCCGGACATAGTCATCGACGCTCACAACATTGATCACGTTCAGGCTTCCGCCGGTGCTCCGCCGGTACTCAAATCCGCCGTACCACTTGTAGCCCTTGAACCAGGTGAGGGTGTCGGAGCCCTCGGGCTGGACGCCCAGGGCTCGTGCCCCGGAGCAGTCGAACTGAAAGAGCAGGTCCGATGCGCCGGTGACAGTGATATTCACTCCGGTGGCGCTGGGGGGCACGGCCTCTCCCCGGAAGGGGCGGGCCTCGCCCCGGCGGTCCTCCCAGGTGTAGGTAGCATAGGTGGCGGCGGCAATCTCCGCCTCCTCCCGGCTGGCGAAGGAGCCCGCCCGGACCCGGTACTCCCCGTCGATGTAGGCGGGGAAGGCGTCCTTGATCTGCTCCGCCGCCAGCAGTGCGTCCAGGAAGCTGTCAAAGACCCTGTCCAGCTCCACGTGGTACGCCGGTCTGGACACGCCGTCGGCGGACATGGTGATCTTCTCCTCCTCCAGCCAGCCCACCTCCACAAAATCCCGGCTCTCCTCGTCAAACCAGCCCAGGCGGTAGCCGGAGCCCTGGTAGTTCTGAAGGTTGGCGGAGGGGAGGGCGCTGGAGCCGTAGTAGAGGCCCACCTTGAGGGTGTCCTCCGCCGCCCAGGCCGGTGCGGTCAGAAGGGCTGCGGCCGCCAGAGCGAGGAGGAAGAGACGGAAATAATATTTCATGAAACCTCCAAACGGGAAAAACTGTTGACACACCGGGGAAAATATGATATGAAAGAACGGTATGCTTTCAGGTGTGAGGGCGTATCGTAGTACAGTATACACGGGGCGGCGGTATTTTTCAACCCGGGAATCGACCAAATTCCCCTCCGCCCCCTATCTGTTTTGTGGAGGTTTCAGCTATGAAAGAGTATCGCGTAGGCGTCATCGGCGGCACCGGAATGGTGGGCCAGCGCTTTGTCACCCTCATGGAGGGCCACCCCTGGTTCCGCCTCACCGCCATCGCCGCCAGCGGCAGAAGCGCGGGCAAGACCTATGAGGAGGCGGTGGCGGGCCGGTGGGCCATGACATCCCCCATCCCAGAGGAGGCCAGGGCCCTGACGGTTCTGGACGCCCAGGCGGACGCGGAGAAGATCGCCGGAATGGTGGATTTCGTCTTCTGCGCCGTGGACATGAAGAAGGAGGAGATCCAGGCCCTGGAGGAGAAGTACGCCAGACTGGAGTGCCCGGTCGTCTCCAACAACAGCGCCCACCGCTGGACCGGGGATGTGCCCATGGTGGTGCCGGAGATCAACGCGGACCACATCCGGCTCATTGACGCCCAGCGCAGACGGCTGGGGACAAAGCGGGGCTTTATCGCCGTCAAGTCCAACTGCTCCCTCCAGTCCTATGTCCCCGCCCTGCATCCCCTGCGGAAATACGGCCTGGAGAAGGCCCTGGTCTGCACCTATCAGGCTATCTCCGGGGCGGGCAAGACCTTTGAGCGCTGGCCGGAGATGGTGGACAACTGCATCCCCTACATCGGCGGTGAGGAGGAGAAGAGCGAGCGGGAGCCCATGAAGCTGTGGGGGACTGTGGAGGACGGGAAGCTCGCCCTGGCCCAGGGGCCGTCCATCACCGCTCAGTGCTTCCGAGTGGCCTGTCAGGACGGCCATATGGCGGCGGTGTTCATGAAGTTCCAGGACGGCTGTAAGCCCACGGAGGAGCAGATCAAGGCCGATTGGGCCAATTTCTCCGGCCGGGCCCAGGAGCTGGCGCTGCCCTCCGCCCCCAAGCAGTTCCTGCACTATTTTGAGGAGCCGGACCGGCCCCAGACCAGGCTGGACCGGATGCTGGAGAACGGCATGGCGGTGTCCGTGGGCCGTCTGCGGCCTGACACCCAGTATGACTACAAGTTCGTCTGCCTGAGCCACAACACCCTCCGGGGCGCCGCCGGCGGAGCGGTGCTGCTGGCGGAGCTGCTGTGCGCCGAGGGGTACATGGACCGCTGAGGGAGGAGATATCCATATGGATTTGAAAAATACCAAGACGGCGGAAAATCTCCAGAAGGCTCTGGCGGGGGAGTCCATAGCGCGAAACAAGTACACCTACTTCGCGCAGGCCGCCAGGCTGTGCGGTGACGCCGAGGCTGCGGAAGCCTTTGAGCAGATGGCGAAAAACGAGATGATGCACGCCAAATTCTGGTTTGAGCAGCTCTGCGGCAGGCCGGAGGATGTGCAGGTGTGTCTGACCCAGGCCGCCCAGGGCGAGTACAGCGAATGGCACGATATGTACCCGGATTTTGCCCGGCAGGCCCGGGAAGAGGGCTTTGAGGACCTGGCGATCATGTTTGAGAAGGTTGCGGCCATTGAGCGCAGCCATGAGAGCCGGTTTATGACGCTGCTGGCGGAACGGAGCGGGGGCAAGTCTCCGGCCGGACCTGCCGCCTCCGCCGAAAAGAGCACTCCAAAGCAGAAAAAGGAGGGCTACCGTTGTCAGTTCTGCGGCGCGGTGTTCGCGGATCGCCCAGATGTGTGCGACACCTGCGGGGCTATCGGCGCGTTTGAGTACACAGTATATTACGAGTAGAGCCGGCGCCGCGCACCGCCGGAGCACCTTTGGGCGCTGGACCGCATAGACTGTTCCTATACACACCATTTGTATGTATATGTATAGGAGGCGCCTATGAAACAGCCCATCTTCACCGGATCCGGCACAGCCGTTGTCACGCCATTTACCAGCGACGGGGTGGACTACCCTGCCTTCAAAAAACTGCTGGACTTCCAGCTGGAAAACGGCACCGACGCTATTATTGTCTGCGGCACCACCGGCGAAGCCGCTACCATGAGCTACATAGAGCGGATGCGGACCATTGAGGCCGCTGTCCGCCACACGGACGGGAGGGTTCCTGTCATCGCCGGTACCGGCTCCAACAGCACCGGGAACGCCGTCACTCTCTCCAGGGACGCCGCCCAGGCGGGGGTGGACGGATTGCTGGTGGTGACGCCCTTCTACAATAAAGCTACCCAGGAGGGCCTTGTCCGCCACTATACCACTATCGCCGATCAGGTGGAAAAGCCGCTGATTGTCTACAACGTTCCCTCCCGCACCGGGGTAAAGTGTACGGCGGAAACTTACGCCAGGCTGGCGGAGCACCCCGGCATCCTGGGGGTCAAGGAGGCCAGCGGTGATTTGGCGCTGGTTCAGAAGACCAGGGAGCTCTGCCCCGAGGACTTCTATATTTGGTCCGGCAACGATGACGAAACCGCCTCCATTATGCTCCTGGGAGGCAAGGGGGTTATCTCCGTAGCCGCCAATGTGGTCCCCAGGGAGATGCACGAGCTGGCGGCGGCGTGTCTGAAGGGGGACTTCGTCCGGGGCGGCGCGATGCAGCGGAAGCTGCGGAAGCTGTGCGAGGCTCTCTTTTGGGAGGTGAACCCTATCCCCGTCAAAACCGCCCTGTCCAGAATGGGGTACTGTCAGGAAATCTTCCGCCTGCCCCTGTGCGAAATGGGCACGGAGAACCGGCGGCGGCTGGAGAAGGTACTGGAGGCATACGGCCTGATCTGAGAAAAAGGAGGGGCGGCCTGGAAAAGCGGTGGTGGAAATGGTTTTGAACAGAAGAAAAGACACGGAGGAAAACAGCGGATGTTCCAAGTAATCAAACAGGAGAACCGTGCCCGTCGGGGGCGGTTCTCCTGTGCCCACGGCGGGGAGGTACAGACCCCCGTCTTTATGAACGTAGGCACCCAGGGGGCTATCAAGGGGGCCGTCAGCGCCCACGATCTGAAGGAGCTCAAGTGCCAGATCGAGCTGAGCAACACCTACCACCTCCACCTTCGCCCAGGGGACGATGTGGTTCGGGCGCTGGGCGGGATCCACAAAATGATGGATTGGGACGGGCCCATTCTCACGGATTCCGGTGGATTTCAAGTCTTTTCCCTCTCCGGACTGCGGAAGATCACCGAGGAGGGCGTCACCTTCGCTTCCCACATCGATGGGCGGCGGATCTTCATGGGCCCCGAGGAGTCCATGCGAATCCAGGCCAACCTGGGCAGCGATATTGCCATGGCCTTCGACGAGTGTGTGGAGAACCCCGCGCCCTACGAATATGTGAAGCAGTCCTGTGAGCGGACCGTCCGGTGGCTCAAGCGCTGTAAGGCCGAGCACGACCGGCTCCGCGCCCAGCCCGACTGCCTGAACCCGGGCCAGATGCTCTTCGGCATCAACCAGGGAGGTACCTGCGAGGATCTGCGGATCTGGAGTATGCAGGAGAGCGCCAAGCTGGACTGCGACGGCTACGGCATCGGGGGTCTTGCGGTGGGGGAGGAGACGGAGGTTATGTACCGCATCCTGGACGTGGTGCTCCCCCACGCCCCGGCGGACAAGCCCCGCTATTTGATGGGCGTGGGCACGCCGTCCAATATCATTGAGGGCGTCTGGCGGGGGATCGACTTCTTCGACTGCGTCATGCCCGCCCGGAACGCCCGCCACGGGAAGCTCTTCACCTGGATTGGAAGCCTGAACATCAAAAACGAGAAGTACAAGCTGGACGAGGGGCCCATCGACCCGGAGTGCGGGTGCCCCGTGTGCCGGAGCTTCTCCCGGGCCTACCTGCGCCACCTCTTCAAGGCGGAGGAGATGCTGGCCATGCGCCTGGCTGTGATGCACAACCTCTGGTTTTACAACACCCTCATGGAGCGCATCCGAGATGCCCTGGACGCCGGAGAATACGGCGCGTTCCGGGAGGAGTACACCCACCGGCTTGGGGAAAAGCTCTGAGCCCCAGCTCCGCAAAGCCGCACCATTTCCCCGCCGCTGTATATACTGGTAGTAACCCAAGAGGCGAGGAGGGGAGAAAATGAGAAACTGCCGTTGGCTGGGGGTGTGCGCCCTGGCTGTGGGACTGGGGATTCTGATCGCCGTCCTCTTTCCCACTGGCTGCCTCCTGTTCCTTGTGGCATTTCTGCTCATTGGCTGCGGCTGCGCCTGCCTGCGCAGATAGGAAGGAGGTCCCCATGAAGATCGTCGTCGTCAAATCCCCCAAGCTGCTCACCGGCATCCTGCGGAAAATCTTCGGCATCAAAGAATAAAACCGCTGTCCTCCCGCATAGAATGGTCACAACAGTCGCGGGGCATCCAGCCCCCGCAGCCATACGAGGGAGGACGCCACTATGGAACTGAACCTGAAAACATCCGGTCACGACTTCTATGAGCCGGTGACATGGCAGCCCTTCTCCTGCGAGACCACGCGGGAGAACATTGTCCCGGACAGCTGCCCGGACATCGCCCGCGTCGTCGATACTGTGGGCACGGTGTACCTCACCGGCCGGGAGCTGAGCGGAGATGGCCGCTTCTGCGCCAGCGGCACGGTGGACGTGTCCGTGCTCTACATACCCGAGAAGGGGGAGGGCCCCCGCTCCCTCCGCTTTCAGATGCCCTTCCAGTGCTGCGGGGAGGGAGCGGAGGACGTCTGCGAGTTCCTGGACATCCGGGGGGAGCTGCGGAGCATTGACACCCGGGTACTCAATCCCAGAAAGGTGCTCACCCGGGCCAATCTGACCCTCTATCCCAGCGGCTGCCGCCACGTAGTCCTCTCCCTCCGGGAGGACGCCGAGGGGGAGGGCATCCAGCTGCTGCGGGAGAAACGGATCAGCCGGGTGGCCGCCGGCGTGCGGGAGAAGGAGTTCTCCTTTGTGGAGGAGCTGCCCATCTCCCCGGGCCGCGGGGGCGCGGAGGAGATCGTCGATCTGCACCTGGACGTGCGGGGCACGGACAGCAAGCTCATCGGCAGCAAGCTGGTGGTCAAAGGCCTCATCTCCGCCACGGCGCTCTATCGGGAGGAGGGGGGACGGCTGGCCGTCCTCCAGCAAGAGATGCCCTTCTCCCAGATTCTGGAGGGCAGCGGCTTCGACGAGGACTGCGAGAGCGAGGCAGTCTACCGCCTGCTGGGCGCGGAGTGCCGCCCCGGCAGTGAGAACAGCCCCGACGACAGCCATGTGCTGACGGTGGATCTGCTCCTGCGGGCCCGGGTGACGGTGTTCCGGAACGAGGAGGTCTCCTTCTTGGCGGACCTCTACAGCACCGCCGCCCCGGTACGCTGCGAGCTCACCGAGTTCCAGCTGGCGGAGGATAGCCAGCGCCACACCCGCCGTCAGAATGTCCGGGAGCTACTGGAGACCGGTACGCCGGTGAAGGCGGTGGTGGACACGGAGGTCCGCTGCGGCGGGGTCCAGTTCAGCGGGGAGACGGGGGATCTGACGTTGGAGATCCCCGTCTGGGCCCGGTGCCTGTATATGGACGAGAACGACACCCTTCACAGCGTTCGGGGGGAGTTTCATACAACCTGTCCGGCGGATCTGCCCGGCGGCTGCCAGGCGGCGGCGGAGGCCATCTGCCGTGGGGATGTGATGGCCAGCATCATGCCCGATGGCGTGGAGCTGCGCTTCCCGGTGGAGTGCACTGTGGACACCTGCCGGAGGAACCGGCACATCTGCGTCAGCGGCGGAGAGACAGATGAGGAAGGGGAGCGGGACGCCAGTCCTCGGCCTTCCTTGATTCTGCGGAAGATTGGGCAGGAGGAGACGCTGTGGTCGGTGGCGAAGCAGTACCGAACCACCTGCAAATCCATCCTGGAGGTC
Source organism: Oscillospiraceae bacterium (assembly GCA_022804995.1). Classification (GTDB taxonomy): domain Bacteria; phylum Bacillota; class Clostridia; order Oscillospirales; family Oscillospiraceae; genus Pelethomonas. Next base: position 18,369 of record JAAWUC010000019.1, on the reverse strand, counting down.
AACGAAATACCGGATGAGGAGCAGATCCCAACGGACCGGATGCTGCTGATTCCAAGAGGATAAAGTGCAGAGATGCCCCGCCCAAAAGGGCGGGGCATTTTTTCCTGTTGGCAACGCATTGCTTGCTACAATGGTGATACCCCCAAAACGGGGGAAGATGACCGCCCTATGCAGCGGCCCACACCCAAGCTACAATGGGAGGGAACCGGACTGACGGCGCATTGCTTGAGCTATCCACGCTCGTTTTGGCAAACTGTCAGCCGGCCCTCCCATTTGCGAAAAACCCTGTTCATGGTCGCCAGCACGAACTTACAGCTCTCTGACCCGGACAACCCCATATTTCGGTTCATGGACAAAAAACGGGCTGAGGTCAAGCATTTTACGTCTACACTGTGGCCGGCGCAGCGGCCATGGGGCATCTATGGAGGTCCTGTTTGTTGCTCGTATCAGAGCAGGCCCCTTTTAAACAGGCCGGAAAGAAAACATCGTCCGGGTGGAAAAACTCTATCGCGCCGACGGCATTCCCGCTATTTTGTCTGCAGCGCAGATTCCAGAGGCAGGTTTTTCAGCCGGGCCGGAGGACATTGAGTGGTCCCGGTACTCCAATTTCGCACTGCTTCACACCAGTGGGGGCGGGATTATCCTTTGGGATAAGCTGGAAGGATATGCCTGGGATTTTATCTACAATACGGTGGCTGGTCCTCTGACGAATGTGGCGGCATTTCTGATAAGCTATCCCGCTCTGGTAGACCGGATTGAGCAGATTGCGCTGATAGGCGGCGCGGTTTTTGAGAAGATGCTTGCAGCTCTATGCAGATATCTACCGGGGTACTCCACAGGGTGCGCTTGGATGCCATCAAGCAGTTTGCTAAGCAATAAACAGCTCGCTAAAAGGTCCACTGGAATTGATAGATTCCGGTGGACCTTTTGTTTATGCATATTGGGATGCTCCTGATTTTTCCTTCAGGAAAACAGCCAATCCGGCGCGGCGGACCAGCCGTCAATTTCCGCCTCCTGGGGCGCGTCGGAAACGGGAACCGTGGGCGGCTCATAACAGCGGATAAAGAACGTAAAGCTATGTGCTGTGCCAGTCTCTTCGGAAGCTACACAGTCCACCCGATAGAGTCCGGGCGCAGAGAAGAAATACTCCGCGAAGAGTGCGTTGGCGTCCTGAGCGGTAAACGGTTCCCCGGCAGTTCCATCAGGCGACGTGATCACCAGACGAAGATCGGGAGATACCGCCGCTGTGCGAAATCCAACAGAGGCAATGGAGGAGGCCGCAACGGGCGGGAGTATATCCGCCTGAATAAAAGCCTGCGGTGTGCTCGTGCGCATATAGCGGGGAACATAAACCTTTATTGGGCCGAAGTAATAGTCGCCCAGCTTGATATGGGTGAGGTTTTTGGTGTGGGAGCAGAACCAAATGTCACTCCGGCTTGTCCCAGCGGCGGCGGTGAGGATGATCGCGTGGGCGTAGGGACCGCCTGCCCCTTCCACATGGGCCGCCGCGCCGATCAGAGAATCCACCGGAACGCCGGTGATCGGACTGCCGGGTCCGGCGTCGATGATGGCAGCATACATTCCCATATCAGCGGCGGCATTGGAGCCCGCTGTGCCGCTGCCGTCCAGTTCTCCAGTGAGGTATTTCCGGAAGGACTGACAGCTGACCCACGACAGCACGGGCTCCTCATCGGAATTCACACCGCGGCTGTACCATATACTGTCCCCCTCCGTATCCATCGGAGAGGCGCTGGCGGAAATAGCGTCCTGGGTTTGGCTCCCGCCGAAGCCCGCCCACATGCACTGGGACACAAAATTCATGCAGTCGCCGCCCTGGCCGGCGTAGCTCTTGAACTGGGGGTTATAGTAGTTCTCCCTGACTGTCTCCGCGTTCTGCCGGGAGTAGGTATAGGCGTACGCGGCCGCGTTCGCACCGTTGTAGGGAATCCATCCGTATTGTTCCCCGGACGCTCCGGCTGGATCCCAGGGAGTGGAGAGTCTACAGTTTTCTGTCTGGAGCTCCAAGGCCAGCTCCGCCAGAGCGGTCCCGGCGTCGAAGCTGGGATCATTCTTGTACAGCCCGTCAAATCTGCTGCCGTCTGTGATGTCGGCCACCAGCCACTGCTGTCCAAGCTTCACTAAGTCGATACTGTAAATAGTCTCGTATACGGAAGGCTGCTGGCTGTCCGTATAATAGAACACGGCAGTTTCTGTGACGGAAACCGCGCAGGTATTCTCCTTAAACCGAAGGGAGCGGAAGGTATAGGACAGCTGGAGATTTTCCCGGCAGATCCCCTGTATCTGGCGTATTTCAGCATAAAAACCGGCCTTTTTCTCTACAAACGCAATATTTTTTCGCAGCTCCTCCAGTGTCACGTCCTCATCTGAGATGGAAAAGACCTGCCCGCCGTCCTGACCAACACCGGGAGCGGCGACAGTGCATATCGTCTGGTCGCAGGCGGTATAGAGCATAGCCTCCTCCGTATAGCTCCGGAGAAAAGCCTCGACAGCCGCCTTGACAGCTTCTTCCTCGCCGTTTTCCTCAGCGGCAAGGGCCTGCGGGAAAAGCAGGCCGCCCGGCCAGAAGAAGATCAGTGTGGCCGCAAGGGTGAGCAGAATGATTTCACATGCGGCTGTCGGACTGACTGTTTGACTGCGTTTCTTCGGCTGATGACGAAAAACCAATGGGCCGACACCTCCTTTTTCCTTCTATCTATCGACAAAATGTGCCGTGATATAAGGAGGATCCGCAAGTTATCCATCCATTTCCATAGAGTTTTTCTCCAGACCGCTGAAAAAGGCCTGGTTCCGCTGGCAGGCCGCGCTCTCCGGCTTCAGCTCCTGAGCCCGGCGGTTATAGGATGCGGACAGATCTGCGTCCCCCAGGCGGTAGGCGCACACGCACAGCTGGAGCAGAGGGATATAGCCCCGGCAGTCCGGATCGGAGAAGCCCTGCTCCCCGGCGGGGCAGGAGAGGGCCTGCCGGTACCAGTAGGAGGCGGTGTTCCAATCCTCCCGCCGGAAGAACCACAGCCCCAGAGCACAGCACAGCTCCGGTCTGGGCGGAGCGTAACGCAGAGCCCTCAGCAGGGCGGTGAGACTGTCCTCCCTGCGGCCCAGGCGCTCCAGGCAGGCGGACAGATCCAGACACGCCTGCAAATTATTTTCCAGCCAGCCACGGCCCTCCGCCAGAAACGACTCCAGGCGGTCCGCCGCCTCCTGATCTCTGCCGTGGGCGAGGAGCTCCCGGGCGCAGTAGAACTGTTCTCTGGGAGAGAGGGCTTTCCCCTCCGATAGAAGCTTCTCATAAATCCGCAGATTCCGGTCCGGATCGCCGTGGCCAAGCTTCCGGTGCGTGACGGCGGCGTCCCACCGGATGACTTTTCCCTCTGGCGCAATGCACTCGTGGACAGCCCCCTGCCAGCGGAGACCCAGGGAGCGCCGTACCAGCCGTTCCCGGTCGTACACCAGGGCTGGACGGTCCGCCTCGTCCAGCCCCATGCGGTAGGGCATGAAGATCACGTCGGCTTCCTCTGGCTCCAGGGACGCCTTCAGTACCCGAAACCGCTCCCGGTCCTCCGGCTCCAGCACATCGTCAGCGTCCAGCCACATGAGGTAATCCATTGTCCCCAGATTAAAGGCAAAGTTTCGCGCGGCGGCAAAATCGTCCCGCCAGGGAAACTCCGCTACACGGTCCGCCCATTTTGCCGCAATCTCCAAGGTGGCGTCGGTGCTCCCTGTGTCCACCACCACAAGCTCCTCCACCAGATCCCGCACCGACGCCAGACAACGGGCCAGCACCGCCTCCTCGTTCTTCACAATCATACATACGCTTACAGCCGCCATGCCGCTCACTCCCTTCTCACCACTTTATGCCGAAATTCCCGTTGTGTTCTAATTTGGAATATGATATAATGCAAGCCAAACGCAAACGACTCAGACCGGGAGGAAATGGATTATGACACTGGGGGAGTACCTGCACGCATTGAAGGGCCGGCGCGCGGCGGTAATTGGCATCGGCGTGAGCAATACGCCGCTTATCCGGATGCTGCTGCGGGCGGGTGTGGATGTGACGGCCTGCGACCGGAAGGACAGGGCCGCTCTGGGCGCTCTGGCGGAGGAGCTGGAGGAGGCGGGATGCCGGCTGCACCTGGGGGAGGGATATTTGGACAGCTTGCGGGCGGACGTGGTGTTCCGCACGCCGGGACTGCACCCGCGGTTTCTGGAGGAGCTGCGGAAGCGGGGCTGTCAGATCACCTCAGAAATGGAGGTGTTCTTTGAGGTCTGCCCCTGCCCAATCCTTGCCGTCACCGGCAGCGACGGCAAGACCACTACCACCACCATCATTGCCAGGCTGCTGGAAGCGGCGGGGCATACAGTCCATATAGGGGGCAATATCGGCCACCCACTTCTGTGTGAAACGGACCATATCCAGCCCACGGATCTGGCCGTGGTGGAGCTGAGCTCCTTCCAGCTGATGACCATGCGGAAAAGTCCACGGATGGCTGTGCTCACCAATCTGGCTCCCAACCACCTGGATATTCACACGGATATGGAGGAATACGTCTCCGCCAAATCCGCTATCTTTGCTCATCAGGGGCCGTCAGACACCGCGGTTTTCAACTGGGACAACGAGATCACCCGGGAGCTCTCCCGGAAAGCCCCTGGTAGGGTAATTTACTTTACACGCAATGCCACCCATGGGATTCCACGGGGATGCTTCCTCCGGGACGGCGCTGTCTGGTACCGGGACACGGCGGGGGAGCGGGCGGTTCTGCCTCTGGCGGATATCCTTCTTCCCGGCGTTCACAACGTAGAAAATTATATGGCGGCTATCTGCGCGGTTCAGGGGATGGTCCCAGACGAGACAGTTCGAGCCTTCGCCAAAACCTTCGGCGGTGTGGAACACCGCATTGAGCTGGTGCGGGAACGGCGGGGAGTGCGCTGGTACAACGACTCCATCGCCTCCAGCCCCAGCCGCACCATCGCGGGACTCCGATCCTTCCAGGAGAAGGTGGTTCTCATCGCCGGTGGCAAGGACAAGGGTATCAGCTATGCCCCCCTGGGGCCGGTGGTCAATGACCATGTAAAGCTGCTGATCCTCTGCGGGGCTACCGCCGGGGCTATCCGGAAGGCGGCGGCGGAGGCGGAAAACTACCGCGGACTGGAGATCCTGGAGGTGAAGGATTACCCCGCCGCCGTAGCGCTGGCGGCGGAGCGGACCGGTGTGGGGGATGTGGTCATTCTCTCTCCGGCCAGCACCTCCTTCGACCGCTTCAAAAACTTTGAGGAGCGGGGACGGGTCTTTAAGGACTTGGTGGGCCGTCTGCCGGACTGAGGGATTTCCCGGGAAATTTCCGGCATACTGGAAAAGCCTTGGGGCATAGCCTGCTGTGAGGTGATGTGCTATGCGCCGGAGGTACCGGACGCCCCTATCCGGGCGGCAGAGGGCGGCTCTGATCTGCTTTTTCGCGGCTGTGATGCTCACAACCCTGTCCGCTGTCGGCATGATCCACCTGCGGAGCCTGCTGGGAAATCTGGCGGTGACGCGGGTGTCCAATATGGTCAGCCGACTGGTGGTGGCTGCTGTGGACGAGGCTGTCCAGAGCGGCGAGGTCCAGTACGACCGGCTGATTACCATTGAAAAGGACAACGAGGGCCATATCACCGCCCTCCAAAGCAATATGGCCGGTTTCAACGCACTCCAGGCCAGCATCAGCGAGGACGTCCTCCGGCGGATGGAGGAGATATCCACCAGCGATCTGTCGATCCCACTGGGAACCCTCACCGGATCGGCCCTGCTTGCTGGACGGGGACCCAGCTTCACCGTGCGGATGCAGTCCACGGGAAGTTGTACCGCCACCTTCTCCAACGACTTCTCCGACGCGGGCATCAACCAGACCACCCACCGGATCCTGCTAAATGTAGATGTGTCGGTGAGCATACTGCTCCCCGGCTTCCGCACCGGAACCAAGGTCAGCAATACCTTCTCTGTGGCGGAGACGGTTATTGTCGGTGCGGTCCCAGACAGCTACACTTATTTCCACTCTGGCAGAGATCCGGAGGGGGAGGCCTACGATTACGCTATCAATAACGGATAAATAATGTTTTCTTTTGATACTTTTCTTGTTTACAGGAAAGGTATCGGCAACAGGAGGCGCTATGGACTACAAAAGCGAGCTCAAGGAGCTGCGGGATGCCCTCAATGAGGCCGGATACCGCTACTATGTGCTGGATAATCCAGCTATTTCCGACTACGAATACGACCGGATGCTCCGCCGTTTGGAGGAGCTGGAGGCGGAGCATCCGGAGGAGATTACCCCCGATTCTCCCACCCAGAGGGTAGGGGGCACACCGCTGGAGAGCTTCCGGCAGGTGGTGCATCCGGTGCCGCTGGAGAGCTTGCAGGACGTGTTCTCTCCGGAGGAGGTAGAGGAATTTGCCGCCCGGATGGAGGAGGCCATGGAGCAGGTCTGGTACAGCGTGGAGCCTAAGGTAGACGGACTGAGCGTGGCTCTGGAGTACCGGGACGGTGTCTTCTTCCAGGGGGCTACTCGGGGAGACGGCAGAGTGGGGGAGGACGTGACAGAAAACCTCCGGACCATTCGCTCTATCCCCATGGTTCTCCCGGACAAGCTCCCCCGGCTCATCGTCCGGGGGGAGGTGTTCATGCCCAAGGGGGTGTTCCACCGGCTCAACCGGGCCCGGGAGGAGCGGGAGGAAACGCCCTTCGCCAATCCCCGGAACGCCGCCGCCGGATCCCTCCGGCAGCTGGACCCCAAAATCTGCGCCGAGCGGTGTCTGGACATCCGTGTTTTCAACTTGCAGCTGGCCGAGGGGCGAACCTTCCCCACCCACGCCGAGACGCTGGACTACCTGGAGAACCAAGGCTTCCAGGTCATTCCCCGGAAGCTGCTGGAGAACGCTGAGGCGATCAATGAGGAAATTGTCCGGCTGGGGGAGAGCCGGGAGGATCTGCCCTTTGACATGGATGGTGCGGTGGTGAAGGTCAATGATCTGGCCGAGCGGGCTCTCGTGGGCAGCACCGCCAAATGCCCCCGGTGGGCTATCGCCTATAAGTATCCGCCGGAGCAGAAGCTGACAAAGGTGCTGGACATCACCGTCCAGGTGGGCCGGACCGGGGTGCTGACGCCCAAGGTCCTGGTGGAGCCGGTGCGGCTGGCGGGAACCACCGTCACCAACGCCACCCTCCACAACCAGGACTTCATCGACGAGAAGGATATCCGCATCGGCGACACGGTGCTGGTGCAGAAGGCGGGGGAGATCATCCCGGAGGTGGTGGAGGTCCGCTTTGACCTGCGCCCGGAGGGGACAGCGCCCTACCATCTGCCGGAGAAGTGCCCGGTGTGCGGCGCGGCGGTGGTTCGGGACCCGGAGGGGGCCATGCTGCGCTGTACCGGCGCGGAGTGCCCCGCCCAGCTCCACCGGAACCTGACCCACTTCGCCAGCCGGGATGCCATGGATATCGAGGGCGTGGGACCGGCGGTGATGAACCAGCTCATTGAGAAGGGCCTGGTGAAGAACCCGGCGGATTTGTACTTTTTGACCAAGGAGCAATTGGCCGGTCTGGAGCGGATGGGGGACAAGTCGGCGGAAAACGCGCTGAAGGCTATCGATCAGAGCCGGGGGAGGGGACTGGAGCGGCTGCTCTACGCCCTGGGCATCCGGCAGGTCGGGCAGAAGGCGGGGAAGGTGCTGGCCGCCCGCTTCGGCACACTGGACAAGCTCGCCGCCGCCTCGGAGGAGGAGCTGACCGCCATCGACGATGTAGGCGGCATCACCGCCGGCTATATCCGTGCCTGGCTGGACGACCCCCAGTCCCAGCACCTGCTGGGCCGCCTGCGGGAGGCCGGGGTGTCCATGGAGGCGGTGGAAAAACAGGCCGGGGACCAGTTCCAGGGTATGACCTTCGTACTCACCGGAACGCTGGAGAGGTTCACCCGGGAGGAAGCTGCCGCGCTTATTGAGGCGCACGGCGGCAAGGCCAGCGGCTCCGTCAGCAAGAAAACCTCCTATGTGGTGGCCGGGGAAAACGCTGGCAGCAAGCTCCGTAAAGCGAATGAGCTTAACATCCCAATTTTGACGGAGGACGCTTTTGCCGCAATGCTGGAGCAGGCCCCAGAGGAGGAGAGCTGATGGAGATGACAGAGAAGGACCTCACTTTACAGCTCTTCGCCCTACAGGATTTGCCCTACAGGGAGTTCCAGTGTAAGCTGATGCCGACTGTGAACCCGGAAACAGTCATCGGCGTGCGTACACCGGCACTGCGGAAGCTGGCGAAGGCTTTCGCCAAAACTAAGGAGTCGGAGGCGTTCTTGAAGACTCTGCCCCACCGGTACTATGAGGAGAACATTATCCACGGAATACTGCTCTCCAGCTGGAAGGACTACGGCAGAACCGTAGAGGAGCTGGACCGGTTTCTGCCCTATGTGGACAACTGGGCTGTCTGCGATCTGATCGGCCCACAGGCTTTTCGGGCGCATCCCGCAGATCTGCCGGAACGGGCAAGGGGCTGGATGGGGGCGGAGCACCCCTATACCGTGCGGTTTGGTATCGGGGTTCTGATGCAGTTTTACCTGGATGAATCGTTCAATCCGGTTTATATGGACTGGGTGGCGGCACTGCGGAGCGGCGAGTATTATGTCAATATGATGATTGCCTGGTACTTTGCCACCGCTCTGGCGAAGCAGTACGACGCGGCAATCTCCTTCCTGGAAAACCGCCGCCTGGATACCTGGGTTCACAACAAGACGATACAAAAGGCTGTGGAAAGTTACCGGGTGACGGATGAGCGCAAGTCCTATCTGCGGACACTGCGGCGGAAAGGGGAGGGCTGAGATGGCGGATGGGGCCCGGTATGTCGTCTTTGATGTGGAGACGCCCAATTCCAGCAACAACCGCATGAGCGCGATCGGCATAGCGGTGGTGGAGGACGGAAAGCTGGTGAAGGAGCTGTCCACTTTGGTCAACCCGGAAACCTACTTTCACCCCTTCAATGTCCAGCTCACCGGCATCACTCCAGCCATGGCGGAGGAGGCGCCTACCTTTTCAGAGCTTTGGCCGGTACTGGAGCCTATCTTTGACAGCGGGCTGCTGGTGGCCCACAACGCCCCCTTTGATATGGGCGTGCTTGCGAAGTGCCTGCGCGCGTACTGTGTTGACTGGCGTGATACAGCTCCCTATGCTTGCACAGTGCGGATGGGGAGGCGGTGCTATCCGAAGCTGCCTAACCATAGGCTGAGTACCCTCTGCAAGTACCTGTCCATTCCACTGGAATACCATCAGGCAGGTAGCGACAGCCGGGCCTGCGCCCAGCTGCTGGTGAACTACATAGATCGAGGGCTGGATGTGCGGGAATTTCAAAGGGAGTTTGATTTTCGGCAGATGTGTACCTCTCCCGTGGGGGGAGCGCGGCAAAAAGGAAGGAGACTGCATTTATGAAACGGAAATACGCTGCACTGATTTTAAGCGCGGCCTTGGTTCTCTGTGTCAGCGGAGCTTTGCTGCTGAGGGGACGTCCGGCGCTGCTGGAGAATGAGGAACTGCCGGGAATTACGATTGAGGATGAAGATGTACCCCTGGCCGGTGCGCCAGGGGAGGCGGCGGACTGGACGGAGGGCCTGGATGAGACACAGATTGCGTCTGTAAATGCAATTCTGGAGCAGGTTAACGCGGCCAGAGCGGCGGCAGGGCTGGCCGCTCTAGAGCTGGATCCGGTTTTATGTAAGGCGGCCCAGGTGCGAGCGGCGGAGTGTGAAATCAGTTTTAGCCACACCCGGCCTGACGGCACCAAATACAAGACGGCAATCACAGATGCGGGGATATCTTCCGGTTATACCGGGGAGAATGTTGCGACCGGCTACACAACCGCCGACCAGGCTATGGCGGGCTGGCTCAAGAGCGAGGGACACCGCGCAAATATTCTCAACGAGCGCTTTACAAAAATTGGGATTGCGTCGAAGAAAAATAACAATCAATACGGCGGCTATACCTGGGAACAGTTGTTTATCTCTTAGGCGGTATAGAAAATGAAAAGGGCAGGGTGGCGAAGCCATCCTGCCCTTTTGGGCGCTATTTGTCAAAAGCCGGATTGGTGAAGTAGACGTTTTTCTGGTTCATGCGCTCCTTTGCCAGACGCAGGCCCTCACCAGTACCGACAGGGTAGAATGGGGGAGCGGAACTGCTGACAGCCGCAAATGAATGCTTTACATTTGCTTCTAAGAATGGTAAAATGATACAGAAATAGCGGAAAGGGAGTGGGATGAAATGGTATATCTTTCCCATATTTCCCAGGATGGACGCAGGCAGACCGTGTTAGAGCACCTGGATGGAACGGCGGAGCTGTGTGCCGGATTTGCTGCCGCCTTTAGAGCGGAGGACCAGGGACGGCTTGCTGGACTGGCCCACGACCTGGGGAAATATTCTGTTGCCTTCCAGCGCCGGCTTCAGGGGAGCACAGAGCATGTGGATCACGCCACTGCCGGCGCGGCGGAATGCTGCAAGCTGGAACAGATCTGCTCCGCTTTCGCCGTAGCGGGGCACCACGGCGGCCTGCCTGATGGGGGTGGAAAGGGGGATCACTGGGAGGAGGGGACCTTCTGGGGACGCATGAGAAGGGCCGCCCTGGGAAAACTGGAGCCCTACGGGGACTGGGAGAAGGAATTCAAGCTGCCCGCTGTCCCCAAACGGAGGTTCTCCGGTCCTCTGGAGGAGATGTTTTTTACCAGGATGCTCTATTCCTGTCTGGTGGATGGGGACTTTCTGGATACAGAAACCTTTATGGCGGGCGGAGAGAAGGAGCGGAGTGGGGGAGAGCCGATGGAGATGCTGGAGGACAAGCTCCGGACCTATGTCTCCAGTTGGTTTCCGCCTCAGAGCGAGTTGAATCGGGAACGGTGTGGGATTTTAGAGCGCTGCATGGAACAGGGGGAGGTCCAAAGTCCGGGACTGTTTACCCTGACCATCCCTACAGGCGGAGGCAAAACAGTGGCGTCGCTGGCCTTTGCGCTGCGTCACGCCCGTACATATGGACTGCGCCGGTTGATTTATGTGATTCCCTATACCTCCATCATTGAGCAGAATGCCCAGGTTTTTCGGGATATCCTGGGGGATGAGAATGTTCTGGAGCATCATTCCGGTGTTCTGTACGATATTGAGGACGAAGCCGGGCCGGAGAATGCCAGACTGGCCAGGGCGACCGAAAACTGGGACATGCCAGTGGTGGTGACTACAGCGGTACAGTTTTTTGAATCGCTCTTCGCCAACCGCTCCTCCCAGTGCCGCAAGCTGCACAATCTGGCCCAAAGCGTCATTATTTTTGACGAAGCGCAGATGCTGCCTGTCCCTTATCTCCGTCCCTGCGTCTGTGCCATTGCCCAGCTGGTCAAGGGTTACGGCGCTTCCGCTGTGCTGTGTACCGCGACTCAACCTGCGCTGGACGGAATATTCCGGGAATTTCTGCCGGACCGGCCTGCGGTCGAGTTGTGTCCTCGAGAGATGTTCCATCAGGAGATATTCCAGCGTGTCACCTTCCGGAGGGAAGGAAAGCTGTCCTGGGAGACTGTGGCAGAGCGGATCGGCGGACAAAAACAGGCTCTGTGCGTTGTCAACAGCCGTAAAAGCGCACAGACGGTCTATGACCTGCTGGACAAAGAGGGAGCCTTTCATCTGTCCACCCTGATGTACCCTGCCCACCGGAAGGCCATGCTGAAGGAGATCCGGGCCCGGCTAAAGGACGGCCTGCCTTGCCAGGTGGTATCCACCTCCTTGATCGAGGCTGGAGTGGATGTGGACTTTCCCTCTGTGTTCCGGGAGGAGGCGGGACTGGATTCCATCCTTCAGGCGGCGGGCCGGTGCAACCGGGAGGGGAAACGTCCTGTTGGGGAGAGCATCGTCACCATATTTCAGAGCGAAACCCCTCAGCCGTCTCTGCTCGAACTGCCCGTGGCCGCAGGGCGTCAGGCGCTGCGCAGCTATGACCAACCGGACAGCCAGGAGGCCATCCGGTGCTATTTCCAGGAACTGCTGGACCTGAAAGGCCCGGAAGCTCTGGACCAAAAGAACATCCTCACAGTTATGGAGCGGGAATTTATGCCATTCCGGAGGATTGCGGAGCGGTTTCACCTGATTGACAGCGAAACCAAAATCGTATATATCCCCCTGGGAGAAGGTGAGGAACTGGTCCGGCGGCTCCGTTCCGGCGAGCACAGCAGGGCGCTGTTCCGGGCGCTGGGCCAGTACGGCGTATCTGTCTATCCGCCGCACTTCAAGGCTCTGAACATGGCAGGTGACCTGGAGGTGCTGGAGGATGGAAGCGCAGTCCTGACCAACCTGGCGCTGTATGATAGTGCCACAGGACTGTCGCTGACGGCGGACGAATGGAGATTTCTCGCAATTTAGTTTGCGCTTTGATAATGGTCCTGCCAGTAGGACAGAATGTGTTATTTCGTGACAAAAATAGAAAGGAGTGAACGCCATGCCCATTTCATTGGAGGTCTGGGGAGACTACGCCTGTTTCACCCGCCCGGAAATGAAGACGGAACGGGTCAGCTACGATATCATGACACCTTCCGCCGCCCGGGGACTGTTGGAGAGCATTTACTGGCACCCCGGAATGCGCTGGGTCATTGACCGCATCCATGTCTGCGCCCCTATCCGCTTTACCAACCTGCGGCGCAACGAGGTAAAATCTACCATCAGCGCCCGGTCAGCCCGAACGGTGATGGAGCGGGGGAAGGGAGAGCTGTATCTTACCACCTCTCAGGATATCCAACAGCGGGCCGCCATGCTGCTGCGGGATGTGCGCTATGTTATCGATGCCCACTTTGACATAACGGACCAGGCATCGGACAGCGACAACGCCGGAAAGTTCCAGGATATCATCAAGCGGCGAATCAGGCGGGGACAGTTTTACAGCCAGCCCTATTTTGGTTGCCGGGAATTTCCTGCGCAGTTTAAAGTGTGTGAAGCTACACCGCTCTGTCCGGAGGAGTTGAAGGGAGTACGGGACCTGGGGTATATGCTCTGGGACCTGGACTACTCCGACCCGGAGAATATTACCCCGCTCTTCTTTCGGGCGGCGCTCCGGGACGGTGTGCTGGAGGTTCCGGACAGAAACACCGGGGAGGTGATTGGATGATCTTGCAGGCACTTGTGGAACACTACGAGGACCTGGCCGCCCAGGGGAAGCTGGCCCGGCCCGGCTGGAGCGACGCCAATATTTCCTACGCACTGTACATCAACGATGCCGGAGAGTTAGAACAGGTAGCTTCCCTGAAAAATGAAGTGGAGCGAGGAAGGAAGAAGGTGTTGGCTCCCAGAACCATGTCTCTTCCCGCTCCGGTCAAAAGGTCCAGCGGAGTGGCCTCCAATTTTTTGTGGGACAATTCCAGCTACATTCTGGGTGTAGACGAAAAAGGTAAGCCGCAGCGGAGCCTGGAGTGTTTCGCCGCCTGTAAAACGCTCCATCATCAGATTTTAGATGGTGTGGACAGCCCGGCGGCCAGGGCAGTGCTGGCATTCTTTGACTGCTGGGACCCGGCAAAAGCTAGGGAACATCCCGCATTGGCGGACAAGCTGGAGGATATCCTTGCGGGAGCCAATCTGGTATTTCGCTATCAGGGAGCGTTTCTCCAGGACGATGCCCTGGTCCGGTCAGCATGGCAACGTTATTATGACGCAGCCGGGGATGGTCCGGAACTGGTGTGTCTTGTTACCGGAAAAAAGGGGACAACGGAGGCGGTTCACCCCTCTATTAAAGGCGTAGCCGGAGCTCAGTCCAGCGGCGCGGCACTGGTGTCCTTTAATGGTGGCGCCTTCTGCTCCTATGGAAAGGAGCAGAGTTTCAACGCCCCCACCAGCAAATACGCGGCCTTTGCCTACACCAGCGCGCTGAACCACCTGCTGGCGGAGCGGGAGTATGTGGGGCGGATTGGAGACACCACAGTTTTGTTCTGGGCATCAGGTGGCCAGCGGGCCTATCAGAGCTTTTCTGTGGCAAGCCTGTTCGGCGCACCCAGTACCTACTCAGTTTCTGACCTGCAAAAAATGGCCCTTGACCTGTGCCAAGGCAGGTCGGTTCTGTTTGATGAGACACAACTGGACCCTAATACTACATTTTATATCCTGGGGCTGTCGCCAAATGCCGCCCGGCTTTCGGTGCGGTTCTTCCTCGAAAATTCGTTCGTTGAGGTCGTCCGAAACATTCAGGCCCACCAGGAACGGCTGGAAATTGTCCGCCCCGCCTTTGACAAGTTTGAGGTCCTCCCCCTCTGGAAGCTGTTGGACGAGACTGTGAACCAGAATTCCCGCGACAAGTCCCCTGTACCCGGAATGGCCGGAGAAACTCTCCACGCCATTCTGAATGATACACCTTATCCCGCCACACTGCTTAACGGCGTTTTCCTGCGTGTCCGGGCGGAGCGGGAAATCACCAGGGGCCGGGCGGCCATTTTGAAAGCGTATTACTTGAAAAATCCCCATCCTGATATACCAAAGGAGGTTTTGACCGTGTCCCTAAATCCGGACAGCACTAATATCCCTTACACCCTGGGCCGGCTGTTCTCTGTGCTGGAGGCCATCCAGTCCTCAACCAATCCAAGCATCAACACTACCATTAAGGACAAGTACTTTAACTCCGCTTCCGCCATGCCCAGCCGGGTGTTTCCAACGCTGATTAACCTGGCGCAGAAGCACCTGCGAAAGCTGGACAAAGGCTTGGATATCTCATACAGCAAACAAATGACTGATTTGACCGCCAAACTGGAAGAAACCTTTCCAGACCGCCTGAGCCTGCCCCAGCAGGGCGCATTCCAGCTGGGATACTACCACCAGACTCAGGCCCGCTATACAAAAAAGGAGGAACGTGAACATGTCTGAGCCGATCAAAAACCGCTATGAATTTGTCATCCTGTTCGATGTGGAGAACGGAAACCCCAACGGCGACCCTGACGCGGGCAACATGCCCCGGGTTGACCCGGAGACTAGCCTGGGGCTGGTGACCGACGTGTGCCTGAAGCGGAAGATCCGTAACTATGTGGAAACCGTCAAGGAGGACGCCGACGGCTACCGCATTTATATCAAGGACGGAGTGCCCCTTAACCGCAGCGACGCCGAGGCCTATGAAACGCTGGGTGTAACAGACAAGACGGTCAAGGAGAAGAAAAAGGCCGATTCCCACTTGGATGAGAAAATTCGGGATTGGATGTGCGCCAATTTCTATGATATCCGTACCTTCGGTGCTGTGATGACCACCTTTGTCAAAGCGGCTCTCAACTGCGGCCAGGTCCGAGGGCCAGTGCAGCTGGGCTTTGCCCGCAGCGTGGAGCCGGTGATGCCTCAGGAGGTGACCATCACCCGTGTGGCCATTACAACCGAAGCCGATGCGGAGAAGAAAGGAACCGAGATGGGCCGCAAGTACATCATCCCCTACGGCCTCTACCGCTGTGAGGGCTATGTCTCCGCCAATCTGGCTCGCAAGACCACCGGCTTTTCCGAGGAAGATCTGGAGCTGCTGTGGCAGGCAATTCTCAATATGTTTGAGCACGACCACTCCGCCGCCCGGGGCAAGATGGCGGTGCGGGAGCTGATTATTTTCAAGCACGACTGCGAGTTGGGCTGCGCTCCCGCTTGGAAACTCTTTGAATCGGTGAAGGTGGAGCGGACGGATAGGGATGATGCCGCCCCTGCCCGTTCCTATGGGGACTACCGGGTCACGGTGGACGAGTCCGCCCTGCCGACCGGCGTCACCTGCCGGCGCATGGTATGAACCGGCCAGAGGAGGACTGGCTCCAGCTCTCAGGGCTGCAACACTTCGCCTTCTGCCGCCGCCAATGGGCGCTGATCCACATAGAAAACCAATGGGCGGAGAATTTCCGAACGGTGGACGGCCATCTCATGCACGAGCGCGTTCACGACCAGGAGTTCCGGGAGAGTCGGGGCGATCGCCTGACCGTCAGAGGACTGGCGATCCGTTCAGCGCAGCTGGGCATTTCCGGCCAGTGCGACGCGGTGGAATTTCACCGGGACCCGGATGGGATTTCATTGCGAGACCGGGAGGGGTTGTGGCAGCCCTATCCAGTGGAATACAAGCGGGGCAAGCCCAAGGAGGACAATGCGGATGAACTACAACTCTGCGCCCAAGCCATGTGTCTGGAGGAGATGCTCTGCTGTACCATCCCGGAGGGGGCGCTCTACTACGGGGAGCCACGCCGCCGGACCGTGGTTCTGTTTACTCCAGAACTGCGTCAACAGGTCCGGGACAGCCTGACAGAAATGCACCAGCTGTACCAAAGGCGCTATACACCCAAAGTGAAGCCCTCTAAAGCCTGCAACGCCTGTTCATTAAAGGACTTATGCCTGCCGAAGCTGATGAGCCATAAAAAGGTTGCGGATTATCTGTCCGCCGCTATGGAGGGGCTGGAATGAAACATCTGCTCAACACCTTATACATCATGTCGGAGGACATTTACTTGTCTCTGGATGGAGAAAATGTTGTGGCCAACCGGGATAAGCAGATAGCAGCCCGCTATCCTCTGCATACTTTGCAGAATATTATCACATTTTCCTACTCCGGGGCCTCGCCCGCCTTAATGGGCGCCTGTGCGGAACGGCAGATCGGATTTGCGTTTTGCAATCCCAGAGGAAAATTCCGGGCGAGGGTATGTGGGGAGGGGAACGGAAACGTTCTGCTCCGCCGGACGCAATACCGGACTGCGGACGATCCAGTCCAGTGCTGCCAGATTAGCCGCACCATGATTTTCGGAAAGCTATTCAATGCCCGCTGGAGTATCGAGCGCACCCGCCGGGACCACGGCCTGCGGGTGGACAGCGAAAAACTGACTGCCGCTTCCCGACAGGTCCACGGCCTGTTGGCTCAGGTTAAAGAGTCCACCAACCTGGAAGAACTGCGGGGCCTGGAAGGAGTTGGTGCCTCCGCCTACTTCGGAGCCTTCGACGAGATGATCCTTGGAGATAAAGAAGCGTTCTTCTTCCACGGCCGCAGCCGCCGCCCGCCGCTGGACGCAGTCAACGCCATGCTGTCCTTCGCCTACAGCCTTTTGGCCCACGACTGTGCCTCCGCACTGGAGAGCGTGGGGCTGGATTCCTATGTGGGATTCCTGCACCGGGACCGTCCGGGCCGGACCTCTTTAGCTCTGGATCTGATGGAGGAACTGCGCCCCTGTATGGCGGACCGCTTCGTGCTGACCCTTATTAACAATCGCAAGGTCAAGGAGTCGGACTTTCTGTATATGGAGAGCGGCGCGGTGTCCCTGACCGACGAAGGCCGGAGAGCGTTTCTGAAAGGCTGGCAGGAAAAGAAGAAAGAGAGGCTGACCCACCCCTATCTGGGCGAAAAGCTGTCATGGGGGATGATCCCCTATGTTCAGGCGCTGCTATTGGCCCGTTATCTCCGGGGAGACCTAGACGCTTATCCACCATTTTTATGGAAGTGATCAGATGCTGGTTTTAATCACCTACGATGTGAATACGGAAGATGCTGCCGGTCGTAAGCGCCTGCGGCAGATCGCAAAGCAGTGTGTCAACTATGGCCAGCGTGTGCAAAACTCTGTCTTTGAGTGCCTGCTGGACACGGCACAGTGCCGCATATTGCAGGCAAAGCTGTGTAAAATCATGGATTCCGAGAAAGACAGCCTTCGCTTTTATTACTTGGGAAACCGCTACGAAAACAAGATCGAGCATTTTGGTGCGAAGGCATCTTACAGTCCTGAAGATGTCCTGATGCTGTAGGTGCGAGGGGCAAGTAAACAGAAAAGCGCGATAGCTTCGCACCAAATTTTTTAAGTTATTTTTAGGAAAATACACAGCAAATTCATTGTTCGGAATAACTTCAGGACAGTATTTGTGAAAACCGTTTGTTTTTTGCAAAAACAGTCATATTATTTGGCGATTTTTGCTGTCGCCCCCCGTGTGGGGGGCGTGGATTGAAATTGGTTCTGCGGGAGGTCCAGGGCGTGACGCCGGGTCGCCCCCCGTGTGGGGGGCGTGGATTGAAATTTCATGCCCTGTTGCAATTTGCAGTTGATTTTCGTCGCCCCCCGTGTGGGGGGCGTGGATTGAAATGGTAATCCGGCGCTGACATAATCTGCAGCTGCAGTCGCCCCCCGTGTGGGGGGCGTGGATTGAAATTCCTCCCATGCGGTCTGGGCTGCGGCAACCTTGCCGTCGCCCCCCGTGTGGGGGGCGTGGATTGAAATGTCACCCAGTCCGGC
The DNA here is from genome assembly GCA_022804995.1 of Oscillospiraceae bacterium. GTDB lineage: Bacteria > Bacillota > Clostridia > Oscillospirales > Oscillospiraceae > Pelethomonas. Next base: position 118 of record JAAWUC010000019.1, on the reverse strand, counting down.
GGTGTCAGCACCGCCAAAAGGTCGCCCCCCGTGTGGGGGGCGTGGATTGAAATTCCTGAAATTCTTGACGCTCTCCCAGAGGAGCTGGTCGCCCCCCGTGTGGGGGGCGTGGATTGAA
>JAAWUC010000018.1 GCA_022804995.1 Oscillospiraceae bacterium | reverse complement strand
GGTCAGCGCGCCGTTCATCATGAACTTCATGTTGCCGGTGCCGCTGGCCTCCTTGCCGGCGGTGGAGATCTGCTGGCTGACCTCGCTGGCGGGCATGAGCACCTCCGCCATGGACACCCGGTAGTTCTCCATGAAGAACACCTGGAGCTTATCCTTGCAGATGGGGTCGTTGTTGACCTGGTCGGCCAGGGAGTTGATCAGGCGGATGATCCGCTTGGCCACCGCGTAGCCCGGCGCGGCCTTGGCCCCAAAGAGGAAGGTGTGGGGCCGCAGCTCCATGTTGGGGTTATCCCGCAGCTGGAGGTACAGGTGGACAATGTGCATGACGTTGAGCAGCTGGCGCTTGTACTCATGGAGCCGCTTCACCTGGACATCGAAGATGGCGTCGGTGTTGACGATGACGCCCTGCTCCCGCTTGGCAAACTTGGCGAAGGCCAGCTTGTTGGCGTGCTTGATCTGCCCCAGCCGGGTGAGGACCTCCTTGTCCTTGGCAAACTTATCCAGCTTGGGCAGGGCCGTGCCGGGGTGGCGCAGGTAGTCGTCCCCGCCGGTGAGATCCCGGATCAGACTGTCCAGACCCGGGTTGATCTCTGCCAGCCAGCGGCGGTGGTCGATGCCGTTGGTGACGTTCTTGAACTTGCCCGGCTCCATGCCGCAGGCGTCCTTGAACACGTCGTTGCGCAGAATATCACTGTGGAGGGCGGACACGCCGTTGACGGCCATGCCGCCGGCGATGCACAGGTTGGCCATGCGGACCTCGCCGTCCCAGATAACGGCCATGTTCCGGGTCTTAGCCTCGTCGTGGTAGAACTCCTCCACCCGTACCTGCCACCGGCGGGCGATCTCGCAGAGGATCTGCCAGATCCGGGGCAGCAGGGTCTTCATCAGGTCCTGGGGCCAGCGCTCCAGGGCCTCAGCCAGCACGGTGTGGTTGGTGTAGGCCACAGAGTTGGCGGTGATGTGCCAGGAGGTCTCCCAGTCCAGGCCGGCGTCGTCCATGAGAATCCGCATCAGCTCGGGGATCACCAGGGCCGGGTGGGTGTCGTTGATCTGGATGACGTTCTTCTCGTGGAAGTTGGCCACCGTGCCGTAGGCCTGGATGTGCTTGCGGACGATGGACTGGACGGTGGCGGAGACAAAGAAGTACTGCTGGCGCAGGCGCAGGCTCTTGCCCTCGTAGTGGTTGTCCTCGGGGTAGAGGACCTTGGCAATGGCCTCGGCCATGGCCCGCTCCTCGCCGGCCCGCAGATAGTCGCCCTGGTTGAAGGCGCTCATGTCGATGGGCGTGGGGCTTTTGGCGTCCCAGAGCCGCAGGGTGTTGGTGTGCTTGGTGTCGTACCCGGCGATAGACATGTCGCAGGGCACCGCCAGCACCCGGGTATACCCCTCGTTGACCACGTGGAGCCGGTCGCCGTCCCAGAATTCCCGGAGCGTGCCGCCAAAGTGGACCTCCTCCACCTCATCGGGCTTGGGAATGAGCCAGGCGTCGCCCTGGTCCTTCCAGTTGTCGGGGAGCTCCATCTGCTGGCCGTCCACGATCCGCTGCCGGAAGATGCCCAGCTCGTAGCAGATGGAGTAGCCGCAGGCGGGGATCTCCAGAGTGGCCAGGCTGTCCATGTAGCAGGCCGCCAGACGGCCCAGACCGCCGTTGCCCAGGCCCGCATCCGGCTCCATGTCAAAGATGCCGCCGGGCTTGAAGCCCATGTCCTCCAGAGCGGCCCGCATGGGCTCCAGCACCCCCAGGTTGTAGGCGTTCTTCATCAGGCTCCGGCCCATCAAAAACTCCAGGGACATATAGTGGACCTGCCGAAGCTGCTTTTTGCGGATCTTGGACCGGGTGTCCACCGCGTTGATGCTCATCCGGTCCCGCAGGACCATGGCGCAGGCCTTCATCACACTGCCCCGGTCGGCCTCCTCCACGTCGCATCCGAAGTTGATGCGCAGCTTGTCGGCAATGGCCTGCTTCATGGACTCCTTGGTGAATTTCTCCATATTCACATTCTCCTTTTTGTTGCGGAATGAAGGCGGGGGCGTCCTGCGGGCGCCCCCGCCCCGAATACCGGTCCCCTGCTCAGCAGCCGCAGATGGACCGGTAGATCTCGTTGTAGGAATTGGCGCTGTTGGCCCAGCTGAAGTCCTCCGCCATGCCGGTCCTGCGCAGCTGCTTGAAAGCGGTGGGGTTGTTGTAGTAGAGGTCCACTGCCTGCCGGATCACATAGAGCATGTCGCCGCTGTTGTAGTCGGCGAAGGTGAAGCCGTTGCCCGCGCCGCACCAGGACTCGTAGGGATGGACGGTGTCCTTGAGCCCGCCGGTCTCCCGGACGATGGGCACCGTGCCGTAGCGCATGGCGATCATCTGGGCCAGGCCGCAGGGCTCGCTCTTGGAGGGCATCAGCAGCAGGTCGGCCCCGGCATAGATGGTGTTGGCCAGCCCCTCGTTGTAGCCCCGGTAGAGGCCCATCCGGCCGTCGTACTGGTTGCGCTTCTGCTCAAAGAACTGTTCGTAGTTCCAGTCGCCGCTGCCCAGGACCACAAATTGGCAGTTGAGATCCATGATCTGGTCAAAGACCTGACAGATAAGGTCCAGCCCCTTGTGGCTGACCAGCCGGCTGACAATGCCGATGACGGGCACGTCAGGGTTTACCGTCAGGCGCATCTGCTCCTGGAGGTGGGCCTTGTTCTTGGCCTTGCCGGCCATGCTCTTCACGCTGAACTTGTGGGGAATGCCCGTCCCCGTGGAGGGGTCGTAACGGGCCATGTCGATGCCGTTGAGCACGCCGTGGAGCTTGCCCGCGTTGCGCTCGATGACCGACTGCATCCCGTGGGCAAAGAAGGCGTGGCGCAGCTCCTGGGCGTAGGTGGGGCTCACCGCCGTGATGGCGTCGCAGACCATCAGCGCCCCCTTGAGCAGATTCACATCCCCGTCCATAGCGACGGTGCCGTCGGCAAACCAGCCGGGGGCCAGGCCGAACAGGTCCTCCAGCGTCTCCTTGCCGTAGCGGCCCTGGTACTCAATGTTGTGGATGGTAAACACGGTCTTGATCCCCCGCACCTCCGGCCAGCGCACGCACTCGTCCTTCAGATAGATGGGAACCAGGGCGGTCTGCCAGTCGTTGCAGTGGATGACCTCCGGCAGAAACTCCAAGGAGGGCAGCAGGGCTACGATGGCCCGGGAGAAAAAGCCGAAGCGCTCCCCGTCGTCGTAGTGGCCGTAGAGGGCGTCCCGCTTGAAGTAGTACTCGTTGTCCACAAAGTACCAGGTCACCCCGTCCTTCTCCATGCGGAACAGCCCGCAGTACACCCGCCGCCAGCCCAGGGGAACCTCAATGTTGCAGACAAAGGACAGCTCGTTTCTCCAAGCGTCCGAAACCCGCTGGTAGAGGGGCAGGATGACCTCCACCTTGTCCCCGGACGCGGCCAGGGCCTGGGGAAGACTCCCCGCCACGTCGGCCAGGCCGCCCGTCTTGCAGAAGGGCACCGCCTCGGACGCGGCAAACAGAATTTTCATGAGGAAAACCTCCTTTTAGATTTTACTGCCCTTGGCGATGGCCATAGGGTATTCGCCGTGGCCCATAAGGGTGCGCCCCTCGCCGATGGACACGTTCTTGTCGGCGATGACGTGGTGGAGCACCGCGTCCCGGCTAATGGACACGTCCTGCATGAGGATGCAGTCCTTTACCTCCGCGCCCTTGGCCACGCTGACGCCCCGGAACAGGATGGAGTTCTCCACCGTGCCCTCAATGGTGCAGCCGTCGGCCACCAGACAGTTGCAGCAGGTGCCGGCGGGGTCCGCGTAGGTGGAGGCGTCGTTGCGCTCCTTGGTGTGGATGGGCCGTCCGGGCGCGAAGACCTCCCGGCGGACGGAGGGATTCAGCAGAGCCATGTTGTGCATGTAGTACCCCTTCAGGGTGCGGATCTGGGCGGCGTAGCCGTCCCACACAAAGCCCTGGATGTGCAGCTCCGCCACCTTCGCCTGGAGCACGGCGCCCCGGAAGCTGGTCTGGTCATGGCTTATGCACTCGTCCACCAGCCGGAGCAGCAGTTCCTTGGACAGGACGTAGATCTCCAGGGCCCGGCGGCAGCCGGCGGGGTCGTTGAGGGGGAACAGGGTCTCCGTGACCCGGCCCTCCTGGTCAAGGCGGAAGTAGGTGGAATCCCCGGGGCCGCTGACATCGCTGGTGCACACGGCGGTGATGTCAGCGCCGGAGGCCAGGTGGGCCTGATAGACCTCCTGGAGGGGGATGTTGATGATGAGGTCGCTGTCGGCCAGGACCACGTGGGTCTGGCGGATGCCCTCCAGATAGGAGCGCACCCCGGCCAGGGCCTCCAGCTTGCCCCGCAGCTCCCCCGCGCCCCGGACCTGCTCCGAGGAGAAGGGGGGCAGCAGGCGCAATCCGCCGTGCTTGCGGCTCAGATCCCAGTCCTTGCCGGATCCCAGGTGGTCCAGCAGGCTCTGGTAGTTGCCCTGAAGCACCACGCCCACGTCGGTGATCCCGGCGTTGACCATGCTGCTGAGGATAAAGTCGATGATGCGGTACCGTCCGCCGAAGGGGACGGAGGCGGGCATCCGGTTTGTGGTCAGATCCCGCAGATCATTATGCTTCTCATAGGAGAAGATGATACCATGCAAGCCTTTCATCTGGACACCTCCTTATGGTCGCGGTTGAGCATGGAGTTGGGGGCGACGGTCTCGCCGGCGGCAATGGACGCCCCGGGACCCAGCACCGTGATGCCCCACTTGTCCGGGTCCTCGGCGCTCTCGGGGGTGTCGCCCACCTGGGCGCCGGCGGCAATGGACGCGTTCTCGCCTACGATGGCGTAGCGGACCACGGCGCCCCGTCCCACGGTGACGCCGGGCATGAGCACGGAGTACTGGACCTGGGCCCCCTCCTCGATGCGCACGCCGTGGGAGAGGACGGAGTTCATCACCGTGCCCTCCACCTCACAGCCCTGCGTCACCACGCTGTGTTCCACTAGGGAGGTCTTGCCGATGTAGGCTGGGGGCTCGCTGGGCAGGCGGGCGTAGATGGGCCAGCTGCTCTCCAGCAGATCCAGATCCCCCCGGCTGAGCATATCCATGTTGGCGTCCCAGAGGCTCTCCAGGGTGCCCACGTCCTTCCAATAGCCGTCAAACCGGTAGGCGATCATCTTCTCCCCGGCGCCGAGCATATTGGGGATGATGTTCTTGCCGAAGTCGTTGCTGGACTGGGGGTCCTTCTCGTCGTTGACCAGGTACTCCCGCAGCTTCTTCCAGGTAAACACATAGATGCCCATGGAGGCCAGGTTGCTCTTGGGCTGCTTGGGCTTCTCCTGGAACTCCACAATGTTGTCCTCCCCGTCCACGGCCATGATGCCGAAGCGGGGGGCCTCATCCCAGGGTACCTCCAGCACGGAGATGGTGCAGGCGGCCCCGGCGGCCTTGTGGGCCTCCACCATTTTGCCGTAGTTCATCTTGTAGATGTGGTCGCCGGAGAGGATCACCACGTACTCCGGGTCATACATGTCCACAAAGCCGATGTTCTGGTAGATGGCGTTGGCCGTGCCCTTGTACCAGCTGCCCTTCTCCCCCTCCTGCATATAGGGGGGCAGGATATGGACGCCGCCGTCCAGCCGGTCCAGATCCCAGGGCTGGCCGGAGCCGATGTAGCTGTTGAGCTCCAGGGGCTTGTACTGGGTCAGCACGCCCACGGTGTCGATGCCGGCGTTGGTGCAGTTGGACAGGGGGAAATCGATGATGCGGTACTTGCCGCCGAAGGGAACCGCGGGCTTTGCCACATCGCTGGTCAGCACGTAAAGACGGCTTCCCTGGCCGCCGGCCAGCAGCATGGCGATACACTCTTTCTTCATGGCTTTCTCATCCTCTCTCGTTTTTTATTCAGCGGAGGGCGCCGCCTTTTTTCTGGCGCGGGAGGCGGGCTTTTTCTCCGCAGGAGCGGTTTCTTTTTTCGCCGTTTTCACCGCGGCCTTTTTGCCGGCGGAACGGCCCCGCTTGGGCTTCTCCTCCGGAGCCTTGGCAGCAGTCTCCGCCTTTTCGGCGTCGTCCTTGGGCGCCGGCTTCGCCGGGGGCTTGCCCCGCCCCCGCAGGAACACCGCGCCGAAAGGAGGAATCTTGATGGACACGGAGGTCTCCTGTCCATGGGAGGGCTCCCAGGAGACCTTGCAGGGCTTTTTATTCACCGCGCCGGTGCCACCGTAGACAGCCGCGTCGGAGTTGAAGACCTCCACATACTCCTTGCAGGGCGGACAGCCGAAGCGGTAGTCCTCATAGGTGTTGGGATTGAAGTTGATGGCGCAGACGAGCTCCCGGCCGGCCTTGTCCCGGCGCAGGAACACCACCACGTTGTTCTGGTTGTCGTCGGGCACCAGCCACTGGAACCCCTCCCAGCTGAAGTCAACCTCCCAGAGGGGGCTCTCCTCCAGATAGAAGTGGTTAAGATCCCTGACATACCGCTGGAGCTGGCGGTTGCCCTCGTTGGCCAAAACGCCCCAGTCCAGCTGGCCCTCGAAGTTCCACTCCTTCTCCGTCCCCAGCTCCACGCCCATGAAGCTCAGCTTCTTGCCGGGGTGGGCCATGGTGTAGGCGTAGAAGCCGCGCACGCCGGCCAGCTTCTGCCACGGATCCCCTGGCATCTTGCCCAGGACGCTGCCCTTCATGTGGACCACCTCGTCGTGGCTCAGGGGCAGAACGTAGTTTTCCGAGAAGGCGTAGAACATGGAGAAGGTGATATCCTTGTGGTTGCCCTGGCGGAACCAGGGGTCCATCTTCAGATAGTGGCACATGTCGTTCATCCAGCCCATGTTCCACTTGAGGTTGAAGCCAAGACCGCCCACATCGGAGGGCTTGGTCACCAGGGGCCAGGCGGTGGACTCCTCGGCCACCATCAGCACGTCCGGGTTGACGGTGAAGGCGGTCCTGTTGAGCTCCTGGAGGAAGGTGATGGCCTCCAAATGCTCCTTGCCGCCGTCCTTGTTAGCCACCCACTCCCCATCCCGGCGGTTGTAGTCCAGATACAGCATGGACGCCACCGCGTCCACCCGGATGCCGTCGATGTGGTATTCCTTGATCCAGAAAGCAGCGGAGGAGAGGAGGAAGCTCTTCACCTCGGGCCGGGCATAGTCAAACACCCGGGTGCCCCAGGCGGCGTGCTCCCCCTTGCGGAGGTCGGCGTACTCATAGCAGGGGGAGCCGTCGAACTCGTAGAGGCCGTGGGCGTCCTTGCAGAAGTGGGAGGGTACCCAGTCGAGGATGATGCCGATGCCGTTCTGGTGCATATAGTCCACGAAAAACATAAAGTCCTCCGGCGTGCCGTAGCGGGAGGTAGGGGCGTAGTACCCGGTGCACTGGTAGCCCCAGCTGGGGTCGTAGGGGTACTCGGTGATGGGCATGAGCTCGATGTAGTTGAAGCCCATTTCCTTGACATAGGGGGCCAGCTCCCGGGCCAGATCCCGGTAGTCGATGAAGTCCCCGTTCTCCCGGCGCTTCCAGGAGCCCAGGTGGACCTCATAAATATTCAGCGGGGCGTTGTACACCGGGCGCTCATGGCGCTGCTCGATCCACTTCCCGTCCCCCCACTGATAACCGTCAATGGTGTAGAGCTTGCTGGCGTTGCCGGGCCGGGTCTCGGCGTGGAAGGCGTAGGGGTCCGCCTTGTGGCGGAGCACGCCGTCCGCGCCGGTGACGGCAAACTTATAGGCGTCGTAGGTCCTGCCGCCGGGGATAAAGCGCTCCCAGATGCCGTTTGTAATCTTCTCCATGGGGTGGGAGGCCGCGTCCCAGGAATTAAAATCACCCACTACGGAGACGGCCTGTGCCCGCGGTGCCCAGACGCGGAACATATAGCCCTCAACTCCGTCGCGGGTGGCGGCGTGAGCGCCCATGAACTCGTAAGCGCTGATGGCGGTCCCCTCGTGGAAGAGATACGTGTTGAGCTGATCTGCTTCTCTATATGGCATGGTGATCCTCCATTGTACAGGCTGCCGAATTTGGTTGTCCGGCCAGCTTAATTATTGACATTATACTCCCTCCGGCGGTCCAGCGTCAAGGCGAACGTCCGGAGTTTCTTTCCGGCAAAAGCCACAAAAAAATTCGTCGCATTATGTGAATATTACCATCTTTACATGGGATTTCCTTCGCGGAAGCGGTCAAAACGTCCATGAGGCGGTAAATAAATCCAGGTATAGCGGGGAAATAGTGGATCTGTCTGGGGAAATGTGGTATACTGTCCCGGAAAAAATGGAAGGAGAGGAGTCTATGGCGATCATCGGAATTGATCTGGGCACCACCAACAGCCTGGCGGCGGTGTGGCGGAACGGAAGGGCGGAACTGATCCCCAACGGCGCGGGGGAGTACCTGACCCCCAGCGCGGTGAGCATCGACGAGGACGGGACCGTCCTGGTGGGCCAGGCGGCCCGGGACCGGCTCATCACCCACCCGGAGCGGACCGCCGCCCTCTTCAAGCGGGACATGGGGACGGAGAAGCAGTTCGACCTGGGCGGACGGAAATTCACGCCGGAGGAGCTGTCGGCCCTGGTGCTGCGCAAGCTCAAGGAGGACGCGGAGGCGTATCTGGGGGAGCCGGTGGCGGAGGCGGTGGTCAGCGTCCCGGCCTACTTCGCCGAGGCGGCCCGCACCGCCACCAAGCGGGCCGGGGCCCTGGCGGGGCTGACGGTGGAGCGGCTGGTCAACGAGCCCTCGGCGGCGGCGGTGGCCGGGCGCATCGGCGAGGGGGACGAGGAGAAGACCTGCCTGGTGTTCGACTTCGGCGGCGGGACCCTTGACGTGTCCCTGGTGGAGCGGTTTGACAACGTGGTCAGCGTCACCGCCGTCAGCGGGGACAACCGCCTGGGAGGCCGGGACTTTGACAAGGCCATCGCCCAGGGCTTCTGCGAGGACTGCGGGATCGACTGGGACAGCCTGGAGCGCGCCCAGCGGGAGCTGCTGCTGCGGCAGGCGGAGCAGTGCAAGATCGCCCTCACCAACCAGAAAAATGTGCTGATGGTCTGCGCTCTGGGGGAGGGGGAGCCGGCGAGCCTGACCCTGACCAACGAGTGGCTCATCCGGAAGGGAGCGCCCCTCTTCAAGCGCCTCACCGCCCCCATCCGCCGGGTGCTGGCCGACAGCGGCCTGCGGGCGGAGAGCCTGGACGAGCTGGTGATGGTGGGCGGGTCCAGCCGGATGCCCTCGGTGCGGGGGTACATCGCCAAGACCCTGGGCCGGGAGCCTGCCGCCGGGGCCAGGCCCGATACGGCCATCGCCCTGGGGGCGGGGATCTGCGGGGGGATGAAGGCCCGGGCCGAGGGGCTGCGGGAGCTGGTGCTCACCGATGTGTGTCCCTTCACCTTGGGCACCAATGTGGCCAATCCCGCCGACCCGGCCCGCCCCATTCTCTCCCCCATTATCGAGCGCAACAGCGTTCTGCCCTCCAGCAAGATGGGGCTCTACTGCACCAGCTATGACAACCAGACCAACATCGACGTGGGGATCTACCAGGGGGAAAACCTCCATTGCGACGAGAATACCCAGCTCGGGATGCTCCACATCTCCGTTCCCCCCGCTCCCCGGGGGAGGCAGGTGATCCGGGTCCGGTTCACCTACGATATCAACGGCATCCTGGAGGTGGAGGTCCTGTCCCAGGAGGACCAGAGGACAGATAAGCTGCTCCTCCGCGGCAGCGGCGTCAGCGAGGAGGAGGCCCGAAAGCGGATGGAGGAGCTCTCCCGGCTGAAAATCGCCCCCAGGGAGCAGGAGGAGACCAAGGCCATCCTCGCCAAGGGCGGGCGGCTGTACGCCTCCTGCGTGGGGGAGCTGCGGGAGCGCGTGCTGATGATGCTGGGCTGGTTCCAGGAGCAGCTGAAAAGCCAGGAGCCCCTGCGCATCGCAAAAGCCGCCAGGCGGGCCTCGGACTTTTTCAGTCAGGTGGAGCGGTGCATGGGGGAGACAGGCCTTGAGGGCCCGGAGGATATGGAGAGCTGGTGGGAGGAAGCATGAACTGGCCGTGGAGCGAGCTGGGCCTGGAGGGCCCGGCGGACCTGGAGACAATCAAGCACGCCTATGCCGAGCGGCTGAAAACCACCCACCCGGAGGAGGACCCGGAGGGCTTCCAGCGCCTCCACGAGGCATACCAGCAGGCCCGGAAGCTGGCTGAAAACCGGGAGCAGGGGGGCTGGAGGCCGTCGGAGCTCCAGAACGAGGCCTATAACCGGCTGTTCCAGCGGGAGGAGCGGAAGCCCGAGATCGACTTCGACGAGCTGCTGCGGGAGGCCCCGCCGTCCCGGACGGAGCCGGAGGAGCCCGAGACAGACGAGGAGAGCGGGGATTTCGACTTCGACGCGCTCATCGGCAGCACGCCGCCCCAGAGGCCGAAGCCGGAGAGCCGGGCGGAGGACTTCGATTTCGAGCGCCTGTTCGCCGAGGGGGACGAGGAGCGCAAGCAGGCCCAGCGCCGTCAGGCGGAGGAGCGCCTCCGTGCCGCCCGGGAGCGGCGGCAGGCCCAGGAGCGGGCCCAGCGGGACCGGGCACTGGAGACGGAGGAGGCGTGGCAGGCGGCTTTTGCCGCCCTCCACGCCTTGGAGGTGCTCTATAACGCCGGGGCCTCCATTCAAGACTGGATTCAGTTCCTCCACAGCGGCGTGTTCCGCAACGCCCAGCACAACCTGGATTTTATTTTCGGTCTGGAGGACTTCCTGACTGAGCACCCCTGGCTGCCAGACGAGATCAAGCGGAGCCTGTTCCTGGTCTACGGCTTCTACCGCCAGCGGCCCCGGACCGAGTACATGGGGCTCTACCACCAGCTCTGGCCCGCCTACAACGCAGTCAATCAGACGGCGGACCGGCGGGAGAGGGGGCGCGCGCGGCAGAGGGGACAGCAGAAGGGGCTGCGGCCTATTTTTCTGCTGCTGCTGGTGAGCTGCGCCCTCGCCGCCGGGATCGTGCTCTGGGGTACGTCCAACGCCAAGGCGGATCCTCTGGCCCGGGTGCTCTCGTACATGGAGGAGGACTTCGGCAAGGATTTCAAGCTCTACTCCACCCTGGACAAGGAGAAAAACCGCTTCCGCCTGGGCCCGGCGGTGGACGGGGACGGATACCGGTTTGTAGCGGCCTACACCGGGGAGCGGGACGTGGAGAACGGGAAGCTGGGCTATACTACCAACTATACCGACATCCACTTTTTCACAGCCATGCGGGAGCTGGGGCGGCGGTGGCCGGACTTCAAGCTCCAGTACAATGAGGAGCGGAATCTGGTGGTGCCCTACGGCGAAATGCCCCTGGAGCCGCCCACCTTCTTCCTCTTTGAGATCCCCCTCGTCGGGGCGGAGGAGTTTATCCAGGACGTGCAGGACACCCTGGAGGCGCTGGCGGAGGAGGACTGGTACCAGACCCTGCCGCCCCAGTTTATCCTCATTTTGGACCACGGCGGGATGGTGCTGGCGTCCATGGACCAGAGCAACTGGACGACTATGGACTGGGACGGCCTGCGGGAGTATTACGGAGATAAATATCCCTTTGAATTTTTACAAAATGTAGTTATCACCGGCGGTTTGGCCAAGGAGGACTTCGCCGGGGAGACGGTGGATCTGACGGGGGCCTTCGCCACCGGCGGGGAGGGGGAGACCTATTTCTCCATCACCTGTGTGGGCATCGACGAGGCCGGGGAGCGGAAGGAGGTCAGCTACTACCTCACCCTGGAGGGAGATGTGCTCTACGCCCTCCCCGGCAGCGGACAGGGGCAGGTCATCAATACCGATTATGATAAGACCCTGCGGTTTGAAAATGAGAATATCGCTGTTTTCCGGGCCGTCGAGGACTAGCCGGCGTTCTCTTGCTATCACGCGCCGCCCATGGTATAATCAACATAATCTGCCACATAAAACGGAGGCCCCTCTATGAGTAAAAATTTTCACCGCGACTACGCGGACGCCATCGGGAACTTCTGCCAGAGCGCTCCCCAGGAATTGAACATCACCTCCCAGGAGATTGATACCTACTTCCGCGCCTGTGCCCTCTGCCTCTGGGCCGCCAGCGGCCAGGGGGGCGGCGACGTGATCGGCATCAGCCAGCTCTACACCGACCGGCAGGTCAAATTCTCCCCGGAGCAGTTCGAGAAGGCCATGGGCTACTACCGGGCCAATCCGAACTATACCGTGGGCGTTCCGGATTTCTTCCTTCGCCTGGCCCAGGCGGACGCCCGAAACGGCACAACCTACAGCCGCACCTTTGCCGAGGTACAGAAAAATCTGCTGATGCTCTGTGCCGCCTACGACGGTTCCTTCTCCTTTGCCGAGAGCCGCCGGATTACGATGCTCTACAACCAGCTCACCGGGGCCTGCGACCAGGCCGGCGTCGCCGGGATTGCCCTGACGCCCGGCCCCGACGACTATCTGTCCAGTGCGCCCAGCCTCGCCGGCGCGTCCGGAAAGGACGCGGCCAAGGAGCTCAACGATATTATGAACGAGTTTGACAAGGTGATCTCCCGGGACCGGACCCGAGGCCTCTTCGACGACTTTTTCGGCAATCCCCCGCCCCCTCTCCAGCCTGCGGCCCAGGGGCCTGAGCCCGCGCCGGAGAAACCGGCGGACCCCGCCGCCGCGCCGGCCCAGACGGAGCCGGAAGAGGAGGAGGAAGCCCCCAAGCCCACCCTGGAGGAGGCCATGGCGGAGCTCGACGAGCTCATCGGCCTGGAGGTGGTCAAGAAGGACGTGGACAGTCTGGTCAACCTGGTGAAGGTCCGGCAGCTCCGGAAGGACCGGGGCATGAAGTGTCCGGATATGTCCTTCCATCTGGTGTTCTCCGGCAACCCCGGCACCGGCAAGACCACGGTGGCCCGGATTATCGGCAAGATTTACAGCGCCCTGGGGATCCTCAGCAAGGGCCATCTGGTGGAGGTGGACCGGTCCGGGCTGGTGGCCGGGTATGTGGGCCAGACGGCTATCAAGACAAAAGAGGTGATTGACAAGGCCCTGGGGGGCGTGCTCTTCATCGACGAGGCCTACACTCTGGCCCCGGAGAAGGCGGACAAGGACTTCGGCCAGGAGGCCATTGACACCATCCTCAAGGCCATGGAGGACCACCGGGACGACTTTGTGGTCATCGTGGCGGGGTACGCCAGTCTGATGCCCCGGTTCATCGACGCTAATCCGGGCCTGAAATCCCGGTTTAACAAGTACCTGTTCTTTGAGGACTACAACGGGGACCAGCTCTTTGAGATTTTCAAGGGCCGGGTGGAGCGCAGCGACTACCGCCTGGACGAAAAGGCGGAGGCGGCGGTAAAGGAGCACCTGGATGAGCTCTACGAGGACCGGGACGAGAATTTCGGCAACGCCCGGGATGTACGCAACCTCTTCGAGAAGATTGTTGCCAACCAGGCGGACCGGGTGGCCGTTCTGGAGAACCCAACCGACGACGATATTGTGACCATCACCACCGCCGATCTGGAGGGGCTGATGGATCTGCCCCTGACAGAAAGCACAGAAGAATAAGACAAAAGAGCCGTTCCGAGGAAATTCGGAGCGGCTCTTTTCATAATCCCACTTCCAAAGCAAAACAAGGTTTTGCGCAAAAGTTCTTTTTGACCCTTTTTCTTTCAAGAAAAAGGGTGGATGCTATCCCAAATGCACCAGCTGCTCGATGCCCACGGCGCTGACCATGGCCCCGGCCTCGTTCTGGAGGCCGTGCTTCCGGTTGATAGCCTCCATGACAGCGGCTCGGATCTCCTTGGGCACCACAATAAAAATCATCTCCTTCTCCGCCTGTAGGTGGGTAAACCCCCGGGACTGGGCAAAGCTCTCGTCCCCGGCCCAGCGGGCCCGGATGATGGTGCCGCCCCGGGCCCCCGCCTTCCGGGCGGTGTCCATGACCACGTCGGTGAAGCCCTGGTTGACCGTCACCAGAATCAGGCTGCTCTTGACGCTGTTCTCCATATCTGTATCTCCTCCGCTGTCCCGGTCGGTTTTTGTCGTCAGATTGATAAAGGCCGCCAGTAAATTGTTCACCGCTGTCAGCGGGATAGTAAAGGCAATGCCGCTGCCGGGCACCGCCCCCCGCAGGTCGTCATCCAGCCGCTCCAGCAGGGCCCGGGCCGTGGAGACGGGGGCGGTGCTGATGAGAATATCCTTCTCCGAGCTGCCCAGCCCCAGAATATCCATAATCTCCGAGGTAGCCGTGCCGCTGCCCTCGCAGCGCAGGGAGATAAACACCTGGTTTTCCCGGTAGAGCTTGTGGAGCTTCGCGCCGCAGCCCCGCTCCACGATGGACATGATGAGGGTCATGCGCTCCGGTTTTTTTGCCGCCATGGCGTATCCCTCCTTACTCGTAGTAGAGGATGCAGTCCTCCGCCTTGGCCAGCTCCGCCCGCAGGGCGTCGCTGACCAGCTTCTTCTTTACCCGGCCCGCCAGACCCAGCAGCTGGATGGTCACCAGGGGCGTCATGGCCACCATGGCCACCAGGCCGAAGGCGTCCGTCATCAGGCTGCCCCCCGCCGCCTCGCAGGCCCCCATGGCGAAGGGCAGCAGGAACGCCGCCGTCATGGGTCCCGACGCCACGCCGCCGGCGTCGAAGGCCACGCCGGTAAACAGCTGGGGCACGAAGAAAGTCAGCCCCAGGGAGACGGCGTAGCCGGGGATGAGGAACCACAAAATGGAGATGCCCGTCAGCACCCGCAGCATGGCGATGCCGATGGACACAGCCACGCCGATGCTCAGACCCTGCTTCATGGCCCCCTGGGAGATGGAGCCCATGGAGACCTCCTCCACCTGCTTGATGAGCACATGGACCGCCGGCTCGGCGGAGACGATGAAGTAGCCCATGACCATGCCGATGGGGATGAGCAGGAAGGGCTGCTCGCCGCCGCCGATGTAGGAGCCGATGAGCTCCCCGGCGGGCATGAAGCCCACGTTTACACCGGTGAGGAACATCACCAGCCCCGCGTATGTATACACCAGCCCGCTGACAATCCGCCAGAGCTGGGTGTGCTTGAACCGGCGGGTGATGAGCTGGAAGAGCAGGAACACGAGGCAGATGGGCACCATGGCCCCGGCCACCTCCTCCGCGTAGTGGGGGACGGCGGCGGCAAAGGCCGCCGCCGCGTCCCGGGTGGTGGCGATATCCGGCAGGGAAACCGGGGTGTAGGCGGCGCTCTCTGGGGCGTAGCAGATGCCCAGAAGCAGCACCGACAGCACCGGCCCGATGCTGCACAGGGCCACCAGGCCGAAGCTGTCGCTGGTGGAGTTTTTGTCGCTGCGCACCGAGGCCATGCCCACACCCATGGCCATGATAAAGGGCACCGTGATCGGCCCGGTGGTCACGCCGCCGGAGTCGAAGGACACCGGGATAAAGTCCCTGGGCGCGAAAAGGGCCAGGAGAAACACCAGCAGATACGCCCCTATCAGCAGGTGGGACAGGTGGACGCTCAGCATTGTGCGCAGCAGGGCGATGACCAGGAACAGCCCCACCCCGGCGGCTACGGTGAGAATGAGGACATGGCTGGGGATGGCGGAAACCTGCTCCGCCAGTACCGTCAGATCCGGCTCCGCCACGGTGATGAGCACCCCCAGCACGAAGGCTACCACCAGGGGGATGGCCATATGCCGGGCCCGGCTCATGGTGACGCCGATGCCGTGGCCCATGGGGGTCATGGACATATCCACCCCCAGGGTGAACACTCCCACCCCCACGATGAGCAGCGCCGCTCCGAACAGGAACAGCACCAGCGCCCCGGTAGTCAGGGGCGTGATTGTCATGCTCAGCAGCAGCACAATGGCCGTGATGGGCAGAACGGAGGACAGACTCTCCTTGATTTTTTCCAAGAGCTGAGGATTGATCCGCAAAGTACCGCCCCTTTCCGATTCCAAACAGTATGGTCAATTTTACTATATACGTCCAGTATACCGGATAGAAGCGGCGTTGTCCAGAAAAGAGCGCGGTTCTTAACAAAAAGTTTAGACACCCCGGCGGTTCTATGGTATACTGTATTTGAAAAGGAGGGGATGTTATGAAACGTTTTGGGATTTTGCTGCTGCTCTGCCTGCTGTGCCTGGGCGTGTGCGCCGCCTGCTCCGGGCAGGAGCAGGTGGAGGGGGAAATTATCGGGTTTGAGCTGGGGGAGGACGGGCGGCTGGCCTCCTTCTCTATCCGGACGCGCAGCGGGAAGGTGCGGGACTTTTCCATGACAGAGGCGAGCCAGGTCATCGCCTTCCTGGAGGATATCAGCGGGGACGGTTTTCAGCGTGAGCCCCAGCTGAATGCCAGCGTTACGGTCGATCTGGAAAAGGGCGCGGTCCGGGCTCTGTGGGTGCGGGGACTGGTGGAGCGGAACGCTGGGACGCTGTCCGACGGCACGCCGCTGGATATCATGCGGGAGTCCAGGCGGCATACCTACCGGCTGGCAGACGGAACGGAGCTGCTGGCAGTGACGGACAGCAGCGGGCCGGATAACTGCTATGTGGGGGGAATTGAAAGCTTTGACGATCTGAGCGAGACGGCGAAGGAGAAGGTCCTGGCCTACTACGAGGCCCAGGGCACCCTCTACGACGAGGAGGCGGAGCTGGAGCGGGCCTACGCCGCCTGGCAGGAGGAAGGAGAGGAGTACGCCTGCCGTACACTGGAACAGAACACCTCCCCCACCGCCTCCAGCAGCCAGGTGATGTACTTTCAGACCTCCGTTTATCTGCCGCTAGGGGGCAGGACCAACCACGAGCTGCGGCTGGGGGCGGCCTTCGACCGGGAGACCGGGGAGCATATTGAGAACCTGGATCTATTTGTCTGCTCGGAGGAGGAGGCAATCGAGGCTTTCCTGGATGCCGGAGAGGTTCCCACACAGCTGCTCAGAACGGAGATGCAGGCCGCTTTCCAGCCGGAGTATCTCGTCTTCTTTTCGAACAGCCTACAGATTTTGTTCCTCCAGGAGACGCTGCCCAGCCAGGAGTATGCCTACTGTGTGAGTGCGGAATACGATGACGGGCTCCGGGAGGTACTTCACGACTGGGCGGTCCCGGAGAAGCCCGCTGTGCAATAATCCCCAAATAAGAAGAAAAAGAGGGGCCGCAGGGCCCTTCTTTTTGGCGTTTTTTCAGTCACTGGAACGGTTGACAGGTCCGGCGCTTTCCAGTATAATGAATCAATCTGTAACAAAACGGGAGGAGAGAACAGGGTGAAGCAGTTTTATGGAATGAGCCAGCGGGGGGATCTGCAGGAGGCGGTCCAGGGGCTTTACAACCCCCAGTTTCTCATGCTGCTGTCCAATAGCGATCAGTTTGAGCGCCACGTGGCGGAGCTGGAGAAACTCTACCCCGGCGTCCCCAGCATTGGATGCGCCGGCATGTGCTACCAGCTGGGCGTGGTGGAGAAGGGGGTGGGCGTCATCGCTTTCTATGGCGGCGTTACCGCCGCCGCCAACGTCCTGGAGCAGGTGTCCACCATGCCGGTGAAGTACATACAGCGGCTGACGAAGGACATAGAGACGGTGGGCGGGTCCAGCCGGGACACTGTGTGCATCGACTTCTGCGCCGGCAATGACGCCTGTGTGCTCACCACCATCTACACTGCTCTCCAGAGGCGGGGCATCTCCCTGGTGGGCGGCACCAGCGAGGGCGGGAAGGTCTCCGCCAACGGTCGGGTGTACCAGGACGCGGTGGCCTACGGCCTGGTGAAAAACCAGGGGGGCCGGGTGAAGACCTACAAGGAGAACATCTACCACCAGCTGGGGGACTACCGCTTTATCGCCTCGGACACGGACCGGGCCAACTATGTTCTGGGCTCCCTCAACGGCCGGCCCGCCAAGCAGGTCTACAAGAGCATCCTCCACGTCACCGACGAGGAGATTCTGACCCGGACCTTCCAGAACCCCTTCGGCAAGATCAACGGCGGCGACACCTGCATCATCTCCATCAAGGAGGTCAAGGGCAACGCCCTGGCCTGCTTCCGGCAGGTCAACGACTCCGACGTGCTCATTCTGCTGGAGCTGGGGGACTATGAGGCTGTCACCAGGGAGACCATCGCCCAGATCTGCCGGGACTTCCCCACCCGGTCGGCGGTGTTCTCCGTCAACTGCCTGTTCCGCTACAAGCTCTTCTCTGAGCGGGGCTATATGCAGACCTACCTGCGGGAGATGGCGGCGCTGGGCAACCATGCCGGCTTTGTGGGGTACGGGGAGCACTATAATAACCGCTTTGTCAATCAGTCCATGACCTGCGTGGTCTTTGAGTAAGGAGGGATCGGGATGTTGTTTGGGGGAAAAAACCGGCGGAAGCCGGAGGCCGGTGAAAAGCCCGGCCTCTACCCGGTGCTGCACGTGGCGGAGAGCCTGAAGACGTACCAGAAGGATCTGGTGCAGAAGGAGGTTGCCTCCCTCTGGGAGCTGAGCATGGTGGGCCAGGCCTTCTCCGGCGTGCTGAAGGAGGCGGACCACTTCCAGGAGAAGCTCCTGGAGCTGGGGCAGTCCTTTTCCAATATCAACCAGGCCGCGGAGCAGTTCACCCAGGTCCGGGAGGAGATTGCCCGGACCGTGGAGGAGGCCCAGGGCCAGATGAACGAGCTGGGGAACACCTCCGGGAAGGTGCAGAAGTCCTACAGCGAGATGGCGGATATCTTCGACCAGCTCCAGTCCGCCGTCCGGGGGATTCAGCGGTGCATGGGAAAGATCGTCTCCATCGCCGAGCAGACGGATATTCTGGCTATCAACGCCTCCATCGAGGCCGCGCGGGCCGGCGCGGAGGGCAAGGGTTTCGCCGTGGTGGCCGCCCAGGTGAAGGAGCTGGCCAAGGAGATCAAGGTCCTGGCCGGGGAGGTGGACGCCGGCGTGTGCGACGTGGAGGACCGGGCCGGCCAGCTCAGCGGCAGCATTGCCGCCTCCCAGCAGACTCTGGGCCAGGGCGTGGGCATTGTGGAGCAGACGGAGGAGAGCTTCCAGCGGATCACAGCCGCCGCCGAGGGGGCGGTGTCCGTACAGACGGAGATCACCGGCGTTATCACCGCCTCCCAGGGGGAGCTCCAGGTTATCTGCCAGTTTTTCGATCAGATCAAGTCCCAGTATCAGGAGGTGGTCCGGCACATCAGCAGCGCCAGCAACCTGGGCACCACCAAGAGCGCCATGTTCGAGGACATGGACAATATGATCTCCCAGCTGCCCCCGATTGTCCGGGATTTGGAGAACAACGGCTGAGGATCGGCGGACAGAAGAGACAAAGCGGACCCGGTTTCCACAGAACCGGGTCCGCTTTTATTGCTTTTTCGCCGTGACAGCGGTCAGTCCGCCAGCAGTTCCTCCGCGATCCGCTCCAGCGCGGGCCGGTCGCTGTCCTTCAGCGCCCCCTGGAGGGTGTGGACCGTGGGGCAGACAGTGATGTCCTTCATGGCCTCCAGATAGGTCCGCATATGCCTGGCGGCGGAGGGGGCCCAGGAGCCGTTCTCCACCAGAGCCGCCTTCCGGCCGCGCCAGGTCTTGTCCCGCAGATGGGCCAGGAAGTGGTCCATGGCCGGGAAGAGGCCCCCGTCGTAGGTGGCGCTCAGCAGGGCCAGGCGGCGGCACCGGAACGCCCGCTCCACCGCCAGGGCCTGGTCCTCCCGGGAGAGGTCGAAGAGGTGAACCTCGGCGCAGCCCTTCTCCCGGAGGATCTCCGCAAAGAGCTTCGCCGCCTGGGCGGTGTTGCCGTGGATGGAGGCGAAGGCCACCACAGCGCCCTCGCTCTCCGGCTCGTAGCGGCTCCACTGGTCGTACTTGCCGACATAGTACCCCAGATTCTCCCGCAGCACCGGGCCGTGGAGGGGGCAGATGATCTGAATATCCAGACCGGCGGCCTTCTTCAGCAGGGCCTGGACCTGACCGCCGTATTTGCCCACGATGTTGAAGTAGTAGCGGGCGGCCTCCTTGTCCCAGCTCTGGCCGCTGGAGAGAGCCCCGAAGGTGCCGAAGCCGTCGGCGGAAAAGAGAATCTTCTCCGTGGACTCATAGCTGACCATCACCTCCGGCCAGTGGACCATGGGCGCCATGACAAAGGTGAGGGTGTGCGCACCCAGGGAGAGGGTGTCCCCCTCCTTCACGGTGACGGTCTGTCCGGCAAAGTCTGGGAAGAACTTGGGCAGCATGGAGAAGGTCTTGGCGTTGCCCACCAGAACGGCGTCCGGGTACTTCCCGCAGAACACGCCGATGCTCCCGGCGTGGTCCGGCTCCAGGTGGTGGACCACCAGGTAGTCCGGGGACCGGCCCTGGAGCACGGACTCCAGGTTCTCCAGCCACGCCTCCGTCCCCCGGCGGTCCACCGTGTCCAGCACGGCGGTCTTCTCGTCCAGAATAACGTAGGAGTTGTAGGATACGCCGTTGGGCACCGGGTACTGGCTCTCAAAGATGTCGATAGAGGTGTCGTCCACGCCGGCATAGCGGACGGCGTCGGAGATGTGGTGTTGGCTCATAGGGGCAGCTTCCTTTCTATGGTAAAATTTTATCGCGTTATTTCACGCCGGGGGATGGCTCCGCTCCGGGAGAGGACCTCCAGCAGGACCATGCCCAGAATATAACACACCAGCAGCTCCCCCAGAGCTACCGTGCCGGCGTTGTAGAGATAGGTCCCCCAGAAGGCGGGGGCGCCAAAAGGGATCTCCTGAATCGTGATGACCATGCCCACCAGAGATCCGTTGAGGAGCACCGGGGGCAGGGGGGCCAGCCACTTGTTGGGACACCGGGCGGTGAGCAGGCCGGCGGAGAGGGTGGCCAGGGAGCCTACCACCAGATCCAGCAGGCCGTAGGGACTGAGGATGTTGGTTAAAATACACCCCGCGAAGAGGCCCCAGGCCGTGGCAGGGCACAGGAAGGGCAGGACCGTCAGGGCCTCGGAAAACCGGCACTGGACAGGGCCGAAGGTCAGGCCGAAGATGTTGGCGAAGTAGGACAGGACCACATACAGTCCGCCGGTGACGGCGGCGATGGTCAGTTCCCGGGTGGTGATCTTTCTCATGATGCAATTCCTCCATTTTTTGTTTAGAGAACGGCGGCGCGTCTCCGCCTCCGCCGAACGAACGCGGGTGCGCCCCCGCGCTTGGACTGGGTGTGGAAACCAGTCGGAAGGAATTATAACACGATTTTTCCCCGGTGTAAATGGGGTCCCGAGGCTTATTTTCCCAAGAAATCTGATTTCCAAACCGGGTTGATTTGGCGATTGCGCCGGAAGGGAGAGTGTGGTAAAATAAAAACGGATTTTATTTCGCGGAAGGGGGCGGAGGAATGGGAAAGCTGCGGCGCGTGACAGCGGCCTGGGTACTGGCGCTGGCGCTGGCGGTCATTCTGGTTCCCGGAAGCCGGGCGGCCGGGGGCGGGATCTACTTCACCGCCGCCAACGACCAGCTGCTGGATTTGAACGGCGAAACCATGCCCTTCCTCTCCAACGGGATGCTCTACGTGCCCAACACCGTCTTTCAGGGCACGGACCTGGGGGTCAGCTTCGCCCGGAACTACGGGATGCACCTGGCCCTGCTCTACACATCCCAGACGGATCTGCGCTTCGATCTGGAGAACCAGAGCGCCAGGGATAAGCAGGGCAACGAGTACGATACCTATGCTATTGAGCGGGGGGACTGCGTGTTCTTCCCCCTGGACGTGGTCTGCCGCCACTTCGGCCTGGACTGGAGCTTCACCCAGACGGCCAAGGCCCCCCTCATCCGCATCACCAACGCCGGGGCGGTGCTCAACACCGAGGATTTCACCGCCGCCGCCGCCACCCAGATGGAGAACTACTACAACGCCTACCAGCGGCAGCTGGAGGAGCAGGCCGGGACCGCCCCGCCGGGACAGCCGGACCCGCCGCCGCCCGTGCAGACGGGGGAGGGCCAGCAGGTGCGCCTACTGATCGCCGGCCGGGACGCCGGGGACACAAAAGCGGCCCTGGCCCTGCTGGCGGAGGCCCAGGTTCAGGCCACCTTCCTGCTGGCGCCGGAGGAGCTGGAGGACGGGGATCTGGTCCGGGGCATCGCCGCCGGAGGCCACGCCCTGGCCCTGCTGGCGGACGGCGGGACGGAGCGGGAGGTGGAGGCCGCGGTCCGGCGGGGCCGGGAGAGCGTGTGGGAGGCCGGATGCCTGTGGCTGGAGCTGGTCTGGTATGAGGGGGAGAGCGACGTCTCCGGCCTGCTGGAGGAGATGGGCTGCGTCCGCGTCCAGGCGGAGCTGGACCAGCGGAGCCCGGGGCTGGGCAGCGCGTCCAGGGCCCGGCGGGCCGCGGACGCCATTGTCCGCTGGAGGGAGGACGCCGCCGTGTTCCTGGGGGACGACGGGAAATGCCTGGGCGGGCTGGCGGCGCTGCTGCGGGAGCTGGCGGAGGCGGGCTGCGCCATGGGCCCCTGGCGGGTGTAACGGGACCCCTTTCGCCCTAATTTACAAAAAGTTCAAGCAAAATCCCGGGATAGGGTTATAATGAGAAGCACGAATGAGGAAACGCCCGCCCCAGGGGTGGGCGGGGGATAAGGAGGCGCGCGTATGGCGAGGAAAATCCTGGTTGTGGAGGACGACCGCAATATCTCCGATCTGATCCGGATGTACCTGGAGCGGGAGGGGTTTGAGGTCCACACCGCCTTTGACGGCGGCTCGGCGGTGGAGCAGTTCCGCTCACTTGATCCGGACATGGTTCTGCTGGATATCATGCTGCCGGTGATGGACGGCTGGGCGGTGTGCGGGAAGATCCGGGAGGCCAGCCGCGCGCCCATCATCATGATCACCGCCAAGAGCGAGGTGTTCGACCGGATCCAGGGGCTGGAGATGGGGGCCGACGACTATATCGTCAAGCCCTTTGAGATGAAGGAGCTCATCGCCCGCATCAACGCCGTGCTCCGGCGCACGGAGATCCCCGAGGACACCCGGAAGCGGCTGGTCTTTGACAAGCTGGAGATCAATCTGGACTCCTATGAGCTGACGGTGGACGGGAAGAAGGTGGACACCCCGCCCAAGGAGCTGGAGCTCCTCTACCACCTGGCGTCCACCCCCAACCGGGTGTACACCAGAAACCAGCTCCTGGACGAGGTGTGGGGCTTCGACTACTTCGGCGACAGCCGGACGGTGGATGTGCACATCAAGCGGCTGCGGGAGAAGATCGAGGACGTGTCCGGCGAGTGGGCGCTGAAAACCGTGTGGGGCGTGGGGTACAAATTTGAGGTCCTGCCGAAGGGGAAGTAAATGAGCAGATTCAAGGGCATCTATTGGCGGCAGTTTATCGTCACCGTGGGCATGGTGGCCCTGACGCTGGTGCTGCTGGGGACCAGCTTCTTCGCGCTGACCTACAGCTACATTCTCTCGGAGAAGCGCCAGGACCTGGAGGACAAGGCCAACATCATCTACCAGATGGCCGAGGACATCTACCGCCAGCCCTCCCCCTATCTGGGGCTGTGGGGCTCGGAGCTGCGGGAGATGGTGGACGTGGCCCAGCGGATGAGCAACGTTACCTTCCTCATCTGGGTCCCCTCCGCCAACGGCTTCATCAGCACCGACACCAGCGTGGGGGGCCTGGAGCTGACCATCCCCGCCGCCATGAACGAGAAGCTCCAGACCGGCGGCACCTTCGCCGGCACCAGCGATCTGGGCATCTACGAGAAGGCCCGCTTCGTGGTGGCCGTCCCCGCCAGGGATAACGCCGCGGTGGGCCCCGTGCTGGCCGTGGCGGACTCCAGCAGCATGATGGGCATGTGGCACGCCTTTCTGGGCATCTTCGGCATGACGGCCATTACGGTGCTGCTCATCGCCTTTGTGGCCACTGCCGGCACCGCCGTGCAGCAGGTCAAGCCCATCCGGGATATGGCCGCCGCCGCCCGGCGCTTCGCTGAGGGGAACTTTGACGCCCGGATTTACGACACCGGCCGGGAGGACGAGATCGGTGAGCTGACGGAGGCCTTCAACGCCATGGCCGACTCCCTCCAGCGCACGGAGCAGCAGCGCCGGGAGTTTATCGCCAACATCTCCCACGAGCTCAAGACCCCTATGACCACCATCGCCGGGTATGCCGACGGTATCCTGGACGGAGTCATCCCGCCGGAGGAGGAGGAGCAGTACCTGCGCATCATCTCCGGCGAGAGCCGGCGTCTGAGCCGTCTGGTCCGGCGGATGCTGGACGTGAGCCAGCTCCAGAGCCTGGACCTCATCAAGCAGAAGAGCGCCTTCGACCTCTCGGAGTCCATGCGCCGGGTGCTGGTGAGCATGGAGCGGAAGATCACGGGCCGGGGGCTGGACGTGGATGTAGAGATCCCCGAGGACCCGGTGATGGTTCTGGGGGACAACGACCTGCTCACCCAGGTGGTCTATAACCTGCTGGAGAACGCCGCCAAGTTCGCCTCCCCCAACTCCACCCTCTATCTGGGGCTGGCGCGGCGGGGGGAGAAGGCGGTGGTCACGGTCCGCAACCGGGGGGAGACCATCGCGGCGGAGGAGCTGCCCCGGCTCTTTGAGCGCTTCCACAAGAGCGACAAGTCCCGCTCCGCGGACAAGGACGGCGTGGGGCTGGGGCTGTACATTGTGCGCACCATTCTTGAGCAGCACCGTGAGACTATCACCGCCGCCAGCGAGGACGGCGTGACCACCTTTACCTTCACCGTTCAGCTGGCGGAGGAGGTGCGGAAGAATACCCACAAGGAGGCGTAGCCATGGAGGAGCTTCTCTTCGAGCAGCAGAAGGAAATTGTTCTCACCTACCGGCCCGGGGAGCAGGTGGAGCCGGTGCAGCTGAGCTACCAGCGGGATCTGCCCCAGAGGATGCAGCCGGCGCCGGCTGCGCCGGAGCCCGCCTGGCGGGCCGCTATCGCCCCGCCGGAGAAGCAGCGCCGGAGCGGCTGGGGGATGGCCCTCTTTGTGGTGCTCTCGGTGCTGGTGGTGCTGGTCTGCCTGGGGGTGGGGTTCTACTACTTCGCCGTCAACGGCTTTCCGGAGCCGCCCGCGTCCAGCCGGCGGGAGGATCCCGCCCCCGAGCCCGACGGCGGCTACGACGCCTTCTGGCGGGACTGGGAGCTGCCGGAGGGGGAGACCACCATCGCCCGGTTCCCCAACGGCGGGGACGCGCGGCTGGAGCTGGCGGGGACCTCCGGGGAGGTTTTGGCCCCTGGGGCGGTCTATGAGAAGGTGAACCCCTCGGTGGTGACGGTGCTGGGGTACCAGCCCATGGCCGCCAGCGTGGGCACCGGGATTATTTTCAGCGATGACGGCTACATCCTCACCAACTACCACGTCATCGCCGGCAGCTCCGAGTGCTCGGTGCTGGTTACGGACCAGTTCGGCGTGGATACCCGGTATGACGCCCTGCTGGTGGGCGGGGACGCGGATATGGATCTGGCGGTGCTCAAGGCCGACGCCCAGGGGCTGATACCGGCGGAGTTCGGCGTCTCGGACGATTTGGCTATCGGGGACCGGGTGTACGCCATCGGCAACCCCCTGGGGATTGAGCTGCGCAATACCTTTACCGACGGGATTGTCTCGGCGGTGAACCGGGATGTGTATGTGGACGGGGTGACCATGACCCTGATCCAGACCAACGCCGCCCTCAACTCCGGCAACTCCGGCGGACCCCTCATCAATCAATATGGACAGGTGGTGGGGGTGAATACCATCAAGATGATGAGCGGGGACGACACCATCGAGGGACTGGGCTTCGCTATCCCTACCAGTTTGGCGGTGCGGTGGGTCAACGAGCTCATCGCCTTCGGGGAGCTACAGCCTCAGCCGGTGCTGGGCGTGACCATCAGCCGGATTCCCGAGGTGCTGCCCGACGGGACTATGGGGCTGCGGGTGGAGTCGGTGACGCCGGGGCTCAGCGGCGATAAGGCCGGTATACGGGTAGGGGACTATGTGGTGTCCTTTAATGGGCAGAACGTGGCGACTACGGAGGAGATTCTGGCCCTGCGGCGGGAGCTGCGGGTGGGGGATCAAGTGCCTGTCCGGGTGTGCCGGGACGGCGCGTATCTGGACCTGACCATGACCATGATGGCGGAAAAATAAAAATAAACGGAACCGCTCCGGATGCTCCGGGGCGGTTTCTTTGTGGAATTCGACGGCGCACGGCGCTGTGCAACTTCTCCTCCGTTACAGCCATGGGTGTAACGGTTTTGCGCCGTTAACATCTACAATGAAAAGGAGAATTGCATGAACTACACGGAAAACTGCCATCTGCCCCAGTGGGATGGGGACGACCGGGTGCTCCGGACGGACTTCAACGAAGCCTTCGCCGTACTGGAAAAAATCGGAACGGACCACGCACGGGTGAGGGCCGTAGCCGACGGGCTGGTTAGGGATGCTTACCGCCGGGAGGTCCAGGGGCGGGTCTTTCATGGGCTGGGCGGGCTGACCGACGGTATGTGGATCAATGCCCTGAACTCCCGGGAGGAGGCCGGGGGCGACGGGCACGGATGGAACGGCAAATATGGCGTGTGCCACAATGACAGCGGCCTGCCGACGCTGGAGGGCGTTGCGGAGGGGGCGAAAGAGGAGTTTTATATCTCCACCGTGCCGACCTACAAATACCAGAGCCGGAAGGCGGCGGTGACATTCACCTCCAATGGATATGGGACGATGGACACGGTGACGCTCTGGGCCTGGCACAATTCAAACTACACAGACAGCCGGGATTTTTCACTCACTGTCAGCTGTACCAGACTGGATACCGGAGAAACAATAGAGGCGGGGCCCTTCACCTCCTACGGACACTGGTTTTATCCGAAGGTCGGATTTCCACTGGAGCCGGGGATTTCCTACCGCATGGAATTCAAGGTCCCAGATGGGGTTGAGAACTTTTACGGGGAGGCCGGGTTTGCGCTGGCCTGCACCAGGCGGACAGTGGATGTGCCGGTCATGACCTTCTCGGTCCGGGAGGCGGAGAAAACCATCGTCAAATCCATTAAAAATCCGGAGGCGCAGAGCGCAACCGGCATTGTCCGCTGGAACGGCCAGGGAAGCGTTGGGCTGTCCGTCAACAACACACCCTTGACCGTCCTGCGGACGCGGGAAACCGTCAATGCCCTGGGGCGGGCCTGCCGGGAAACTGAATTCCGGGCGGAACAGCTCCCGGAAGAGGATTTTGACGTAACCCTGCATATGGAACCACAGGAGAGCGGATTGGATGTGTCCGATTATGGATTAATTTGGGAATAAGGAAAGGCCCCCGGACCGAAGTCCGGGGGCCTTTGGGTTTGACAGGTTTCAGGGACTGTGATACAATACATCCGTTCCCAAGCAAAGGGGACGCCGCCGCGAAAAAGGTGGTCAGCCACTCCTTGATGAAAGGAGTGATGCGAATGGGCAGAAGATTTTGGCGACAGGTCCTTCGGACCCTCGTCTGCCTCGCCGCAGTCCTTTTGCTGTTGGCGTACTTAGCTCCAAGCGCGTGTTGACCGCCCGGACGGCACCCGGACGGTCAACGCGTTTATTAACGTAAGCTTTCCGGGCTGACCACCTCGCGGCGGCGTCCCTGGGACTATTCTAGCACGGAGGGCTTGGCTTGTCAAGCCCTCCACTTTTTCAGTAAGCGTTCCTCCACTTGTGGGAAGTAAAAAAGACCCCCAAGGGCCAAAGCCCTCGGGGGTCTTCTTATCGGAATACGAGACTAAATCAGTTGATTTAGGCAATCGTCTCCACGGTGATGGGCAGCTCGATAGACTCTGTTGCCACAGTCACACCGGCGGCTGTCTTAGCTACAGCAGTAACGACAACGATCCGGTTCTCATCTTTATACGTAATATTAGATGCGTCAGAATTGTCATCCTTAAAGGTGTAGGTGCAAGTGACAGTGGGGGCGGTCGCCGCGCCGCTGGCATCAAAGTCAACCACGCTGGTCAGGTCAACAGTGCCAGCAGTATTAACATCAATGATAATACCCTTAACATTGGCTGTCACCTTCGAGCCAGCAGTCGTATTGGGTGTAAACTCGGGAGACAGCGTAACCGTCTCGGTCTTCCAAGTAATGGTGTAGGTAGTATCCTCGGTAAAGGTACCACCATCGTTGGACGCAACAACGGTAATCTTATCGCCCGTCACATCCGTTACGGTCGCCTTGGCGTTAGTATCAGCCGTAAACTTCAGATATGTGGCCACATCCGCAACAGCCTTGATCTCCGCACCAGCGGGAATCGTCAGAACAATGTTGTTAGCAGCCAGTGTACCAGCAATAGCTGTACCAGCAGGAGCCGCAGGAGCATCTTGCTTTTCCACTTTGGTAAGGGTTGCAGCGGTCTTTAGAGTTACAGCTACCTTATAGAGCTTTGTAGCGCCACTCTCAGCCGTGATGGTGAAGGTGAAATCACCAGACTTGCCCAAAGCCTTCTTGCCATCAGCTGCATCCATCTTGGAGACGTCTTTGTTCAGATCTGTGATCGCGGTAGTACCATCGGCAATAGCGCTCACCAGGTTACCACTCTGAGTACCAACAACCAGCTGCGGAGTAACAGCATCGTTATTGGCGGTGGGGATGGTCACGGTGTACTCATCAGTCTTGCCACTGACAAGCTCAGCCTCCACACCCTTGATCGTCACACCAGTAATGGAGGTGTCGGTCCGGGCTTCCTTGATGGTAACCTTGACAGTCTCCGTGCGGGTAACGTCACCCTTGGTCATGGTGATGGTGTAGGTGATGCCGTCAGCTGCCTTGCCGCTAATATCAGCGTTTGCCTTGGTCGCGCCAGCGACAGCGTTGGTACCGTCGTCCACGACAACGCGGTCGGCGTTGGTGGTGATGTCATAGAGATTGACACCGGCGGCAGCGCTCTTGGCCACGCCGTAATCCAGCTCGACCTTGCCGTCCACAACGTTCTCGCCCTTGACCTTCATGGAGAAGGTGATCTCACCGGGCTGGGGGCCGGGCTCATTGCCAGCTCTCTCGTAGTCCTGCTGGTCCATAACCTCATCCCAGAGCTTTTCCAGCCACAGGGGAGCCTTCCAGGAGCCGTCAGTGTAGCTGACGTCCACGATGAAGGCCACATCGCCGTCGTTGT
>JAAWUC010000017.1 GCA_022804995.1 Oscillospiraceae bacterium | reverse complement strand
AGATAGAGGAGCTGGGCCACCACGAGACTGGCGGTGGTGGCGTTGACCTCCTCGCCCAGAAAGACGATGCGGTCGTTGAGCAGGCGGGAAAAAATATCGTAGGAGCGCTCGCCCCGGTTGGTCTGCTCCACGACATAGGGAACTAAGCTCATGGGAAATTACCTCCTGAATGGAATCCTTGGCCCTCCCGAAAAAACACGCACAGTTATCTCCAGCATTCCCCTGCTGGCCCCTTCTTATACCAGCGCCGGCGGGGAGCCGGGCATTACTCGGCCTTCTCTTCCTCCTGACCGTCCCCGGCGGAAGCCTCCTCCTTCTTCTTGGAGCGCTTCTTGGGCTTCTCCTCCTCGCTGACAGCCGGCTTGACGGGAACGGCGCTGTCCACCACCACGGCCACGGCCTTCCCCCGAAGGAGCTGCTCGTGGATAACCGCAGGCTCAATGTACTTCTTCAGATTCTCCACGTCAATCTTGAACTCGGCGGCACGCTTCTCGTACTCGGCGTTGACCTCTTCCTCGGAGACCTCCAGGTTCTCCTCCTTAACAATGGCGGCGATAGCTAGATCCATCTTCACCTGCCGCTGGGCAGGGCCTTTGGCCTCCTCCAGCAGGGCGTCTGGACTGCCGCCGCTCATCTGCATGTACTGCTCCACACTCATCCCCTGGCTCTGGAGCTGGCGGGCAAAGTTCTGCACGAAAGCCCGGGCCTGCTCCTCGATCATCACGTCGGGGATATCGGCGGTAATGCCGTCGGCAACGTGCTCCATGGCAATGTCCTCAAAAGCCCGCTTACCGGCCTCCTCCCGTTCGGCGGTGAGCTTGGCCTTCACATCCTTTTTCAGATCCGCCAGGGTGTCAAACTCGGACACGTCCTTGGCAAACTCGTCGTCAATGGCGGGGATCTCCTTGACCTTCACGCCGTTGACCTTCACATGGAACACAACGGCCTTGCCGGCCAGCCCCTCGTGGTAGTTCTCCGGGAAGGTGATGTCGATATCCCGCTCCTCCCCCACGGCCATGCCGATAAGCTGATCCTCGAAGCCGGGGACGAAGCTACCGGAGCCAATCTCCAGATCATAGCTCTCCCCCTTGCCGCCGTCAAAGGGCTTGCCGTCCAAAAAGCCCTCAAAATCGATGTTGGCGAAGTCGCCCTTCTTCACCGGGCGGTCCTGGTCCTCCATGCGGGCGTTGCGCTCGGCCATCTCCTTGAGCCGGGCGTTGACATCTGCGGCGGCAACCTTCACCTCCGCCTTGGGGATCTCCAGGCCCTTGTACTGACCCAGGGTGACCTCCGGATACACGGCCACGGTGGCGGCGAAGGAACAGCCGTCCTTCCCCACCTCCAGCAGCTCCACATCCGGATAGCCCACCACGTCCAGCTCCCGCTCCTTAACAGCCTCCGCGTAGGCGTCGGGCAGGACGATATTCACGGCCTCCTCATAGAAAACGGACTCCCCGTACATCTTCTCAATCATCTTCCGGGGGG
Organism: Oscillospiraceae bacterium; assembly: GCA_022804995.1. GTDB lineage: Bacteria > Bacillota > Clostridia > Oscillospirales > Oscillospiraceae > Pelethomonas. The sequence goes on along the minus strand of JAAWUC010000017.1, from coordinate 28,465 downwards.
CCTTTCCGGGGCGGAAGCCGGGTACGTTGATCTTACCGCGCTGTTTTCTGTAAGCCTTCTCCACGGCAGCCTCAAAATCGGCGGCGCTTACCTCCACGGTCAGCTTGACCGTACTTTTTTCCAGCTTTTCGCAGTTTTTCACACTCATTTTTTCTTTCCTCCGTTTACTGTCGGCTTTCAGAATCAGCCATCGTCGTATTGTACCACAGTAAATCGAAAAATTCCAGTATTTTTTCGTTCAGTCACATATTTTTTTCGGGACAAAGCCCAGATAGTCGGCGGACACAAGGCTGTAGACCACGCCGCCCGCCTCTCCCTCGACAGCCCGCCGGTGGGCGGGACCGTGGAGGTGTCCGTAAAAGCACCGCTCCACGCCGTATTCCTCCAGCTTCGCGATGATCTCCCGACAGCGGTAGCCGGTATAGAGGGGCGGATAGTGAAGAAAGGCCAGGATGGGCCTCCCCTCCGCCAGGCGGAGGGACGCCTCCAGACGGCCCACCTCCCGGTGAAAGACCTTCTCATTGTGTCCTGACTGGTCCTCCTCGTAGAACCAGCCCCGGGTGCCGCACAGGGCGTACTCCCCGTAAAAATGGCAGTTGTTGTGGAGAATGTCGATGGTGGTGATGTCATGCTCCGCGAAAAAGCGCCGCATCTTCGCCGCGGTGTTCCACCAGTAGTCGTGGTTCCCCTTCAGCAGGAGCTTCCTCCCCGGCAGGCGGTCAATGAACTGAAAGTCCGCCAGGCTTCCGGCGAAGTCCATGCCCCAGGAGGTGTCCCCGCACAGGACCGTCACGTCGTCCCCCTCCAGCTGGGAGAAGGCCGCCTCCAGCCGCGCGGTGTGGTCCGCCCAACCGGGACCGAAGATATCCATGGGCTTGTTGGTTGTCAGGGACAGGTGGAGGTCTCCGATGGCGTAGAGCGCCACATTGTTCACTCCCTTCCTGCCGGGCTGCCCGCGCCGCAAGGGGTTCCACTCCCTTGTAGAACAAGCATACCACAGCGGGATTTTGATTGCAATGGCTTTTCGCGACTTCCTCACATGGCCGCAGAAAGAGCCCCCACAAAGAGATATTTACCGCAAAAAGTCCAGCACCACCCGCTCCATTTTCTCCTTCCTGGTCACCTGGTCAAAGCGGATCTCCTTCCCCTCCAGCGCCGCCAGACGCGCCGGGGCGGAAACGCCCGTCACCGTCTGGAGCTGTCCGATGCGCTCGACGCTGTTTTTCACCGGCTTCTCCCCAATGGCGGTCAGGACGCTGTCGCAGAATTTGTAGGGGCTGGCGGTAGAAACGAAGATCGCGGGGGTGGTGTCGCCGGTTTCCTTCCGGTAGTCCGTGAGCACCTTGGCCGCAACGGCGGTGTGGGTATCGATGAGATAACCGCAGCGGTACATCATCTCCACGGCGGCGCTGGTTTCCTCCTCGCCGCAGAAGCCGCCGTAGAACAGCTCCTGGAGCTGCCGGAGCATCTCCCCGCTGATCTCGTACCGGCCGCTCCTGGCCAGCTTCCCCATGCAGTCCCGGACCAGAGCGTCATCCCGCCCGCTCAGATCAAAGAGCAGCCGCTCCAGGTTGCTGGAGATCAGGATGTCCATGGAGGGGCTCATGGTGGTGTGGAAGGGGCGGTTCCGGTCGTAGACACCGGTGCGGATGAACTCCGTGAGCACATCGTTGCGGTTGGAGGCGCAGATGAGCTTTCCGATGGGCACCCCCATCCGCCTGGCGTAGTAGCAGGCCAGGATGTTGCCGAAATTCCCCGTAGGGACGCAGTAGTTCACCTTCTGGCCGAACTTGATCTCCCCGGCGTTGAGCAGGTCGCAGTACCCGGAGACGTAGTAGACGATCTGGGGCAGAATACGTCCCCAGTTAATGGAGTTGGCCGAGGAGAGGAAATACCCCCGCTCCGCCAGCTCCAAGCGGATGGCCTCGTCGGAGAAAATGCGCTTGACGCCGTTCTGAGCGTCATCGAAGTTGCCCTTGACAGCGCACACTCCTACATTGCCGCCCTCCTGGGTGACCATCTGGAGCTTCTGGATCTCGCTGACGCCGTTCTCCGGGTAGAACACCAGGATTTTCGTCTGCTCCACGTCGGCGAAGCCCTCCATAGCCGCCTTGCCTGTGTCGCCGGAGGTGGCCACCAGGATGCAGGCCGTCTTCTCCTCCCCCGTCATCCTCAGGCTGGCGGAGAGGAGCTGGGGCAGCATTTGCAGGGCCATATCCTTGAAGGCGCTGGTGGGTCCGTGCCACAGCTCCAGGCACCAGGTCCGGTCGTTGACCTTCCGCAGCGGGGCCGCCTCCGGGTGGTCGAACTTCTCCGGGCCGTAGGCGTTTTCGGCAAACCGGGCCAAATCCTCCGGCCGGAACTCTTCCAGATATTTGCCCATGATATACGCCGCCCGCCGCTGGTAGCTCATCTGGCACAGCGTCTCCAGATCCAGCGGCCCCATGGTGGGAAATGTCACGGGCGTGAAGAGCCCGCCATCCCGGCTCAGGCCCATCTTGATAGCCTGGGCAGCGCTCAGGCGCAGATTTTTGTCTCTCGTGCTCAAATATTGCATGAATGTGTCCTCCAAAAGCGCGGTTTATTCAAACGCGCTGGTGATATAGTTGATCTGCCGCCGTCCCCCGGCGTCCGCCGGAAAGACCTCCGCCACATCGAACCGGCAGGGGCAGTCCAGGCCGGTCTGAACCAAATACCAGGACGCGGCGTCCCGCAGCTTCCTTCTCTTGGAGGCCGTCACAGCCTCCCGGGGCGGGGCGATGGCCTGCGGGGAGCGGGTTTTGACCTCCACGAAGCAGAGAATGCCCTCCGGCGCACGGGCGATGAGGTCGATCTCTCCCCAGCGGCAGCGGTACTGCCGCGCCAGGATGGTCCAGCCGCGGCGCTCCAGCGCCGCCGCCACAGCCTCCTCTCCCCGGTCGCCCCGTTTTTTCCGCTCATCCATTCCGTCCCGCCTCCCATTTTTTCAGGAAGCTCCGCCGGTGGACAGGGCTGGGACCGTACCGGTCCAGCATCGCATAGTGGAGCTTGGTGCCATAGCCCTTGTGCCGTTCAAAGCGGTACTGGGGGTATTTCGCCGCCAGTTCCTCCATGTGCCGGTCCCGGCTGACCTTCGCCAGAACGGAGGCGGCGGCGATGGACACACTGCGGCTGTCGCCCTTGATCACGGTTTCATGGGGGGTGACAATGGCGAAGCGCTTCCCCTTATCCCGGTTGCCGTCGATGAGGGCGTAGTCCGGCGCGGGAGAGATCTGATCGATCGCCGCCTGCATAGCTTTGATCCGGGCGTTCAGGATATCGATCCGATCGATCTCCTCCGGGCCCACGCTGGCAACCGCCCAGGCACGGGCTTTTTCCAGTATCAGATCGTAGAGGGCGTCCCGCTGCTTTGCCGTCAGCCTTTTGGAGTCGTTCAGCCCCGGCAGCTCCGCGCCCTCCGGCAGAATCACCGCTCCGGCATACACCGGCCCCGCCAATGGCCCGGCCCCCGCCTCGTCACAGCCGCACACGGAGGCATAGCCCCGCTCCCAGGCGGCTTCCTCCAGCTCCCACAGGGGACCGGCCTGGTTATTCATCCGCAATGTCCTCCGGCAGCTCCAGTGTAAAGCGTCCCAGCTTGCCCCCCCGGAACTCGTCCAGAAGGATGCGGGCCATCCGCTCCGTATCCACCTCGCCGCCCCGGACCACGAAGCCCCTCTTCCGCCCCGCCTTCTCCAGCAGGGTCCAGCCGGTATCGTCCGGCTCCACAGCTGTCTTATAGCGTTCCAGCAGGGCCTGGGGGTAGTGCTCTCCCAGGTAGGCCATCAAATGGCTGGCCAGCTCCTCAAGGTCCAGAATCTCATCCCGCACCGCGCCGGTGCAGGCCAGCCGCTCCCCCACGGCAGGGTCCTCAAACTTGGGCCACAGCATCCCCGGGGTGTCCAGCAGCTCCAGGCTCTGGTCCACAGGCACCCACTGCTTGCTCCGGGTAACGCCAGGGCGGTCCTCCGCCTTGGCGGTTTTCCGCTTGGCTACCTTGTTGATAAAGGTGGACTTGCCCACGTTGGGGATGCCCAGGATCATCACCCGGATCATCCGCCCCGCCTGCCCCTTTTCTGCGTAAAACGCCAGCTTGTCCGCGAGCAGCTCCCGGACAGCGGACGGGAATTTGCCCGTCCCCTGCCCTGCCTTGGCGTTGACCTCCAGCACCGCAAAGCCGCAGCCCCGGAAATAGGACGCCCAGCGCTTGGTGGCCGCAGGGTCCGCCAGATCGGTCCGGTTGAGGACAATGAGCCGGGGCTTGTCCGCCGTCAGCTCCTCTACATCCGGGTTCCGGCTGGACAGGGGGATGCGGGCGTCCAGGATCTCGCACACTGCGTCCATGTGCTTCATCTGGTCCGCAATCATCCGCCGGGTCTTGGTCATGTGGCCGGGATACCACTGAATTTTCATGCCTTTTTCATCCATGGAAAGGGCTCCTCTTCTGTCATCGCGCCTCAGCGCACCAGCCCGACGCGGCCCCACTCCCTGGCCGCCAGCTCCGGCGTCTGGCCGGGGATCAGGAGAAACACGGCCTTGCCCTGGAGGTAGCCCACGTTGACGGGGCCCAGGGTGTCGCTGCGGCTGTCTGTGCTGTGGTTGCGGTTGTCGCCCATGAGAAAGACCTCGTCTTCCGCCAGGGTGACGGGGAACTGGATGCCCTCAGGCTTATAGGTGGGCTCCTTGACGTAGGGCTCGTCCAGGGCCTGTCCATCTACGTAGACCACGCCGGCGGCGAAGTCGATGTCCACAGTCTGTCCCCCTACGGCCACGATCCGCTTGACGATCGTCTCGCTCAGCTCCGCGTTGTAGTTTCGGGCCACCACCACGTCCCCGCTCTTGTATTCGCCGCACAGCAGGGAGTTGATGACCAGCAGGCGGTCACCGGTATAGAGGGTATCCTGCATGGAGGGGCCGTTGACGCCGATGAGGCGGAAAAAGAAGGTGAAGAGAATCACCACGCCCACCACCGCCGTAACCAGGGCCTGTCCCCAGCTGTAGAGGGTGTCCTCCATGGTTTCCGGCTTTTTTTCCTCTGTGCTCTCCGCCTCCGGCGTCTGCTCCAGGTCCTTTTTTTCTTCCGCCATAGCGCAATTCTCCTTAACCATAGTTTTCTAAGGATACAGCATACCACAACTTCCCCAAAATTACAACTGACAACTTGACGATACCGCGCCCTGTAAGGGGCTCTGCCCCCTGCATCCCCACCAACCTTTTGAAAAAGGTTGGTGCGAAGACCTGGAGGGGGAGGGCAGATGCCCTCCCCCTCCTCAATATTTACTGATAGCCAGTCCCGCGTCGTCTTCCCCCTTTTCCAGGGAGCGGACCGTCAGATGGTAAGACAGTTCCGGGCTCACCTTCACCAGCACCCGCTCCCCCACCCGGCGGCCCAGCAGGGCCCTGCCCACCGGGGACTCCTTGCTGATAAGCCCCTGCCGCGCGTCCTGCCGCAGGGTGGTGACAATCCGCAGGGTCATCTCCTTCTCCAGCTTCTCGTTGTACACCACTACCCGGTCGAAGAGCCCCACACAGTCCTCCCCGGAACTGGCGGAGATGACCTTGGCGGTCTTGATCATCCGCTCCAGATAGCGGATCCGGCTCTCATTCCGGTTCTTCTCCTGCTTGGCGCACTTGTACTCGAAGTTCTCGCTGAGATCCCCGAAGGCCCGGGCGGTCTGCACGTCGGCAATGAGCTTGGGCCGCAGCTCCCGGACCCGGTAGTCTATCTCTTCCCTCATTTTCTTGATATCGACCTCGGTCAGCTCGTCATACATACCCGCGCCTCCTATACTGTATAGATGAGATCCTGCTCCTCCCCGCGCCGGCCCAGGACCCGGGCTGCAACCCGCTCCCGGGGCGGTTGGCAGGGCGCGGCGGGGCCGTTGATGGACTCCGCCAGGGCCCGCAGCTCTCGGATATCCTTCACCGGCAGGCCGGATTTTTGCAGCGCGGCCCGCAGCTCCGGCCGTCCGGGGTTGACGGCAATTCCATACTGGGTCACCAGCAGGTCTACCGAGCTTCCCGGCGTAGAGACAGTCAGCACCTTGTCCACCACAATGGACATTCTGGCCCGGCTCAGGGGCGCGGCCACCACCGTCAGGCCGGCCTCCTCCGCCACGTCGGTGTGTCCGCCGGAGCCGCCGATGATGCAGCCGTCGGAGTCCGTGTGGACGTTGACATTGAAGTCCAGATCAATCTGGGTGGCCCCCAGCACCACCGCGTCCAGATGGGAGGCGGCGGTGCTCTTGGACGCGGGGCTGGCGTACTGGGCAGCGGTGATCTCCCGGTGCCGGGGGTCCTCCCGCAGGGACTGGACCGCCTTCAGATCAAAGCACTGCACGTCCTGAACCGCTTGGAAGCAGCCGGCCTGGAGCATATCCACCATGTAGCCGGTGATGCCGCCCAGGGCGAAGCTGCCCTTGACCTTCCGCTCCAGCATCCTGCGGCGCACATACTCCGCCGCCGCCAAGGACGCTCCGCCGGCCCCGGTCTGGAAGGAGAAGCCGTCCTTTATCAGTCCGGCGGCGTCGATGGCCTGAGCCGCCAGCTCCGCGATGCGCAGAGCCACCGGGTCCCGGGGCATCCGGGTGGTGCCGGAGACGATCCCCGCCGGGTCGCCGATGGCGTCCACCTTCACCACCAGATCCACCAGCTCCTCGCCGATGGAGGCATCGGTGAGGGGGTAGTCCTGGAGGCAGTCGGTGATGATCACCACCGTATCCGCCTTCTGGGCGTCGGCAAAGGCGTAGCCCAGGGAGCCGCAGGCGGAGGGGCCATATTTCCCAGAGCAGTTCCCCTCGCAGTCGGAGGCGGGCACGGCCAAAAAGGCCGCGTCGATATGGGTTTTTCCGGAGAGAATATCTGCCGGACGGGAACCATGGGTCCGGAACACCACCGGCCTGTCCAGCACCCCCTGGCTCACCGCACTCCCTACAGCGGAGGACAGATAGCTGGTCTCCAATCCGGTGACGACGCCCCTCTGGATATGGCCGGTAAGGGGCCGGTGGCAGTCGAACACCGAGCTGGCGCAGACCGTCAGGTCCCGCAGGCCCATAGCCGCCGCCTCCTCCAGGACCATGTTGAGGACAAAGTCCCCGTTGCGCAGGTGGTGGTGGAAGGAGATGGTCTGGCCGTTTTCCAGCCCGGCGCGCTCCATGGCCTCCCGCAGGGTTCCGCACAGCTTAGACATTGGCATCCGCCTCCTCTCCGCCCAGCTCCGCCGCGGCCTCCAGCACCAGCCGGGCCCGGGCCACAATGGGCGCGTCAATCATTTTTCCCCGGAGGGACACCGCCCCCTTGCCCTGCCTCCGGCCCCGCTCAACAGCCTCAAAGACCTCCCGGGCGTAATCGATCTCCTTCCGGGAGGGGGAGAACATCTGGTTGACGGTGGAGACGTGGGCGGGGCTGATGCATGCCTTGCCGGTGAAGCCCAGCCCCTTGGCGAAGGCGGCGTCCCGCTCCAGGCCCTCCAGATCGTTTACATCGGTGAAGGGGGTGTCGTAGACCTCCACCCCAGCCGCCCGGGCGGCGCAGACCAGACGGCTCCGGGCGTAGAGGATCTCCGCCCCCTCCCTGGTCCGCTGGCAGCGCAGATCCGCCGTCAAATCCTCCGCCCCCAGAAACAGGGCCTTCACCCTAGGGGAGGCGGAGGCAGCGGCAAAGGCATTCTCCACCCCGGCGGCGGTCTCCAGCAGGGCGATAATCCCCGTGCGGCCCGGCGTCAGGCCATGGGCGCTCTCCAGCTCCGTCAGGGCCCGGTCCAGCTGCCGGATATCCTCCCCGCCGCCGGTTTTCGGCAGCATGATGAGCTCGGGGCCCATGGGAATCACTGCCTCCAGATCCAGACGCCAGTAGGGGGTGTCCAGGCCGTTGATGCGCACCACCCGCTCACAGCGGCCAAAGTCCAGGGCTTCCAGGGCGCTGCGCAGAAGGTCCCGGGCTGCGTCCTTTTCGTCGGGGGAGACGGCGTCCTCCAGATCGAAGATAAGGCTGTCGGCCCCCAGCACGCCGCCGTTGACCACCATATTGGGGCTGTTGGCCGGGAGAAAGAGCATGGATCGCCTCATACCTCCGCCTCCTCACCCGCCCGGCGGACGGCGGTAGTGATCCGGGCCCGGATGGTGCAGTCCAGGGCCCCGTGGTCCACCGCCTCCACCCTGGCGCTGGTGACGCCCAGCTCCGTCAGGGTCCGGCGCATGGTCTCCCGGATGGCGCCCCCGTAGTAGCGCTCCACGGAGGAGGTGAGACTCAGCTCCAGCCCCCCGTCCCCGGGGGCCAGCGTCACCAGGATATCGCTGGACTCCAGGGATCCGGCCGCAGCCTGCCGTACAATGTTCATGAAAATCAGCTCCTTTCGGGCCCGCTCACAGCAGGCCCAGTGTTTGAAAGAGAAAGGTAAAGCAGAACATGGTGAAGATAGAAACCACCGTGGTAGAGCACACCAGCTGTCCCGCCAGCTGCCCGTCCGCACCCATGGCCACGGCCATGGGATAGGAGGCCACGGCGGTGGGCGCGGCGAAGAGCACCAGCAGCGCACAGAGAATGGGGCCCCGGAAGCCCAGAGCCACGGCCAGGGGCATAAAGATCAGAGGCACCGCGATCATCCGCAGGACCACTCCCAGCGCAAGAGGGCGGCGGTTGGCCTTCAGCTCCCCCAGATCCAGGCTGACGCCCAGGGAGATAAAGCTGATGGTGGTGGTCACACCGGCCACGTCGGACACCACGTCGTAGAGGAGCCCGGGGAGCTGGAGGCTCACGGCCTTGCAGGCCAGGGCCAGGAGGGCCGCGATAACCATGGGGTTTTTCAGGATGGAGAGGAGAATTTTTCTCGGATTGGCCCTCCCGGACCGGTTTATCTCCAGGATCACAACGGCCAGGGCGTTGGTGGCGGGGACGACAACCGCCCCCAGCAGAGCCACAGAGCCGGCGTTGCCCTTCCCGTAGAGGGACTCCGCCACGGCCACGCCGAAGAGGATGTAGTTGGAGCGGATGATGGCCTGGCCGATGGCGGCGGCTTTGTTGTGGTCCGCCACCAGCCTGGGGGGGACCAGCAGGGCGAAGAGGAACACCAGCGCCAGTCCGGCCACGGCGAAGGCCACTTCGCGGCCCTCCATACCGTCCCCCAGGGTGGTATCGTAGATATTTTTAAAGAGCAGGACGGGCATGAAGAGCTTGAAGGTCACCCGGTCCATGGCCCGCATGCCGGGACGATCGATGACCCCCGCCCGGCGGATGAGAGATCCGATGCCCATCAAAAGCGCCATGGGGATAACCACCCGGAGCGCCACCAAAAAACTGTCAAACATGTTTCTCCTCCTGATTTGTTGTACGCCGTCCGCCTCAGATCGGCGGCGCATCCTCCTTGACTCTGTAGAGCACCCCGGGCCTGCCCCCCGTCTCGTAGTCGATGGAGGAGACCACCTGCCCCGTCTCGATCAGATAGTTCAGATACCGCCGGACCGTCACCTTCGACAGCCCCGTAGCGGCGGAGATGCTCTCACAGGTGTGCTTCTCCCCCCGCTGCCCCTGGAGCACCTCACAGACATGGGCCAGGGTCCGCTGGTGGAGCCCCTTGCGCAGGTCCGTCCCCGCCGCGGGGCCCCCTACCAGCAGGCGGTCCACCACCGCCTGGTCCACCGTCGTGCTGCTCTTGAGCAGGTTGTCCTTGGCGAGGAACTTCCGGATCGCCGCCTGGAACCGGTCGAAGGTATAGGGCTTGATGAGGTAGTCCACAATCCCCAGCCGCAGAGCTTCGTCCACCACCCGCATCTCCGTGGCCGCCGTCACCATGATCACCGCCGTGGGAATTCCCTCCCCCCGCATCCGCCGCAGCAGCTCGCTCCCGTTCATGGACGGCATGTACACATCCAGAATCACCAGATCCGCCCCGCTGCGCCGCAGGTGCTCCAGGGCCTCCCGGCCGCTGGAGAACACCGCCTCCACCCGGAAATCCCCCAGCTGCCGCAGATATTGCCCGTTGATCTGGGCCACCATAGGGTCGTCCTCCACAATAACGGTCCGTATCATCCCTCCGCGCCTCCCCGCTTCCTGTTGAAAATCAGCGTGAATGTGGTCCCGGCTCCAGCCTCCGAATCGGCCTCAATGCTCCCGCCCCGGCGGGCCACAATCTCCCCCACCAGGCTCATCCCCACGCCCCGGCCCTCCGGGGCCTTGGTGCTGAACCCTGGCGTGTAGATCCGCTCCAGGTCCTCCGGCGGGATGCCGGTCCCCGTGTCCGAGACGATGATCAGAAGCCCCGTCCCGTCCTCTGTGATCTGGGCCACCACGCTCCGGGGACGGTCCCCGTTCTGAGCATCCACCGCCTCAATGGCGTTCTCCAGCAGGTTTCCCACCACCGTCACCAACTCCTCTGTGGACAGATAGGCGCTGTGCTCCGGCAGGCTGCTGTTGGCCAGCAGCGTGGGCTGGATATCCAGCTCCCGCATGTGGTCGATCTTCCCCAGCAGCAGCGCCGCCGTGTTGGCGTTCCGGATGTGCTGGAGCACCGGTGCCACCAGCTTGGACTGGACGGCGGAGATGGCGCCGATATACGCCTTGGCCTCCTCCGTCCGGTCCATCTGGAGCAGGCCCGAGATGACCTGGAGCTTGTTCATAAACTCATGGGTGTTGGCCCGCAGGGCCGAGACAACGTGCCGGGTGCCGTTGAGCTGCTCCGCCCGGCGCATAGCCTCGCTCCGGTCCTTCAGAATCAGGGTGGCCCCGGTCCGGCGGCCCCCTTCCTCCTGGGGAACGGCGGTGCAGAGAATATTAGGCCGGGAGGTCCGGGCGTTCTCCCGCCGCTTCTCCAGCAGGCTCCCTCCCGCCTCGTCCCGGAGTAGCTTGTCCAGCTGCTCCCCTTCCAGCCGCTCCGCCCGCTGGCCCAGCATGGCCTCCGCCGCCCGGTTAACCAGTTGTACGACGCCTTGGCTGTCTGCGGCGATGATCCCTTCGTCCAGATCCCCCAGCACCTCGTTCTGGGTCAGGTAGGTACGCACCAGCTCCTCGGGACTGAAGCCGTGGAGCAGCCGCCGCAGAAGCAGCGTCAGCCCTCCCGCCGCCGCCAGAGTGGCCAGAGCCAGTACAGCCGCCAGACGCAGATAGACCGCTACGATCTCCCGGCGCATGATCTGGATACGGTCCATGGTGGCGCTGGCCATGACAAAGCCGGCCACCTGCCCGTTCCCGTCAAAGACTGGACAGAAAGCCCGGCGCTGGCGTCCCATAGTGCCCACCCCCTCGGAGAGGTACGCCTCCCCGGCCAGGGCCCGGCCCTGGTCGCCGCCAACGAACAGCTGCCCGATCCGCTCCGGCACCACATGGTAAATCCGCACCGAGTCCGCCCGGGCGACGGTGAGCACGTCCAGATCCGGGGTGACGTCCACCAGAGCGTCCAGATACTCCGCCAGCGCTGCCGGGCATCGGCCCTGTTCCAGGGCCTCCCGGACCATCCGGCTCCCCGCCAGAGAGGCGGCGGTGGCGGTCAGATCGCTCTCCATCTTCTCCGTCAGATTGGAGAGGGCCTGGTTAAGGGTCAGTGAGAGGGTCACGCCCAGCAGGGCCAGCCACGCCAAGCAGGTCCACACCAGCAGCCGAAGAAAGATCTGCCCCAGCCCCCGCTGCCGCCGCCGTCTCTCCACACCGCGCCCCTCCCCTGATTCCGGATTTCTTTCTGCTATTCTAACACGCCCCGCCTCTTGTTGCAACTGTCACCGCTCCATTTGCCAGTCCGCCTCCAGGGCAGATCGCTTTTTTTACTTTCAAAAGCCTTAGATTAGTTTCCAAAGCGTGTTGGGATTGTCAAAAACAAGGTATAGTGAAAATGACAATGGAAGCTCAGGGGCAGATAGTTTTCCTTGTGCAAATCATGCCGTGTTTCCTGTCAAATATGGTGTAAGGAGGAACTTTATAATGGACTATGCGAAGGAATCCCTGCGGCTCCACGAGGAGTGGAAGGGGAAGATCGAAGTCATCGCCACCGTGCCTGTAGAGAGCAAGGAGGACCTGTCCCTGGCCTACACACCGGGCGTCGCCCAGCCCTGCCTGGAGATCCAGAAGGACGTGAGCAAGAGCTATGAGCTCACCCGCCGCCACAACCTGTGCGCCGTCATCACCGACGGCTCCGCCGTGCTGGGGCTGGGGGACATCGGCCCCGAGGCCGGCATGCCCGTGATGGAGGGCAAGTGTGTGCTCTTCAAGGCCTTCGGCGGGGTGGACGCCTTCCCTCTGTGCGTGAAGACTCAGGATGTGGACGAGTTTGTCAACGCCGTCTACCTCATGAGCGGCAGCTTCGGCGGCATCAACCTGGAGGACATCGCCGCCCCCCGGTGCTTTGAGATCGAGCGGAAGCTCAAGGAAAAGTGCGACATCCCCATCTTCCACGACGACCAGCACGGCACCGCCGTCATCACCCTGGCGGGGCTGACCAACGCGCTGAAGGTGGTGGGCAAGAAGAAAGAGGACGTGAAAATCGTCACCTCCGGCGCCGGCGCTGCGGCCATCTCCATCGTCCGGCTCCTGCTCTCCGCCGGGTTCAAGCACGTGACCATGTGCGACCGGAAGGGCGCGATCTACGCCGGCCGGGAGGGCCTGAACTGGATCAAGGAGGAGATGGCCCAGGTGACAAACCTGGAGAAAAAGGCCGGCTCCCTGGCCGACATGCTGGCGGGCGCCGACGTGTTCATCGGCGTCTCCGCGCCCGGCACCGTCACCACGGAGATGGTCAAGACCATGGCAAAGGACGCCGTGATCTTCGCCTGCGCCAACCCCACCCCGGAGATCTTCCCCGAGGACGCCAAGGCCGGCGGGGCGGCGGTGATTGCCACGGGCCGCAGCGACTTCCCCAACCAGATCAACAACGTGCTGGCCTTCCCCGGGATCTTCCGGGGGACCTTCGACGTCCGGGCCAGCGACATCAACGAGGAGATGAAGATGGCGGCGGCGGCGGCTCTGGCGGAGCTGATCTCCGACGAGGAGCTCAGCGCAGACTATATCATCCCCAAGGCATTCGACAAGCGGGTGGGCCCCGCCGTAGCCAAGGCTGTCGCCAAGGCCGCGAAGGACTCCGGCGTCGCCCGGAGCTGATCCGATCCTGTGTGTGTTTCTGCGGTCTGTCAGCAAAAAGGAGGAAAGCTGAATGAAAAATACTTACAAGCTCTTTAATATGCCCTGGTACTACTTCGCGATCTTCTCCGTTCTGGTTCTGCTGGCTACAATGGTAGGCGTGCTGCCCGCCGGCATGGCCGGGTGCTTCGCGTTCATGATCGTGTTCGGCACCATTCTCCAGGAGATCGGCGACAAGCTGCCCATCGTCCGTTCCTATCTGGGCGGCGGGGCCATTGTCATCATCTTCGGCATGGGCATCCTGCGGTATGTGAACTTCTTCGGCGTGTTCGACCTCTTCAACCCCGCCAACGCCGAGGGCGTGACCTACACCGCCACCCTGATGAAAAACATCGAGAGCTTCTTCAAGCCCACCGGCGCGTTCCTGGACTTCTACATCGCGGCCCTGATCACCGGCTCCATCCTGGGCATGAACCGGAAGCTTCTGATGAAGGCTGCAGCCCGCTACTTCCCCGCCATCTTCGGCGGCATCGTGGCGGCCTTCGGCCTGGCGGTGCTGGGCGGCGTAATTACCGGCTTCGGCGCGGTGCGGGCCCTGCTGCTCATCGCTCTGCCCATCATGGGCGGCGGCATGGGCGCCGGCGCGGTGCCCCTGAGCAAGATTTTTGAGTCCACCGGCACCATGACGGCGGAGGAGGCCATCTCCATCATGAACCCCGCCGTAGCCATCGGCAACGCCACCTCCATCGTCCTGGCGGGCATTATCGTCAAGATCCTGGTGGACAGGAAGTGGAATGGCCAGGGTGCCCTCATGCGCAGCGGCGTGGCTGACGCCTCCGAGCTGGAGATCAGCCCCGAAATGCAGGCCAAGCGGGACAAGATCAGTGTCACCAACCTGGGCATCGGCCTCTTCACCTCCACCGCCTTCTTCGCCTGGGGCTTCATCGTGGCAAAGGCCTGGAGCGCTCTGGTCCCCGCTGTGAACATCCACGCCTATGCCTGGATGATCATCTCCGTGGCTGTCTGCAAGATCTTCAATATCATCCCCGAGCCCATTGAAATTGCCTGCTACCAGTGGTTCCAGTTTATCATGAAGAACCTGACCAGCGCCCTGATGGTGGGCATCGGTCTGTGCTATCTGAGCCTGGACGTGGTCATCTCCTCCTTCAGCCTGACCTATCTGCTGCTGTGCCTGCTCACCTGCGTGGGCGCTGTAGTCGGCGCGGGTCTCATTGGCAAGCTGGTGGGCTTCTACCCGGTGGAGGCCGGCATCACCGCCGGCCTGTGCATGGCCAACATGGGCGGCACCGGCGACGTGGCGGTTCTCTCCGCCGCCGACCGGATGGAGCTGATGCCTTTCGCCCAGATCTCCTCCCGCCTTGGCGGCGCGATCATCCTGATTCTGGGTAGTCTGATGCTGTCCATTATGGGCGGGATGCTGTAAGCGCCCATGGCGGCTTGTCTCAAGTGCGGCGGCGAAGGGGACTATTCTTTCCGGGTACTGGAGGTCCACACCCTCCACGTCCGAGACCTAGACGGTGAGAAGCGGGTCCAGGCCCTGGGGGACTTCCGGGAATACGCCGTGTGTTGTGTCTGCGCACAGGCGCGGCTGGACCGGGCCCTGCGCCCCGAGAGATACCTGGTGAAACGGCTGGCCCCCTTTCTGGCGGTGCTGGCCTTCGGGCTGGCGGTCACGGCGGTCTGCTGGACGTGGGAACCCGCCCTGCGGCTGCTGGGCGCTGCGGGAATCTTCTGCGGCGGGGCCGGGATCGTATCCGTCCTGCGGGGAGCGGGCCGGGAGAAGCGGGCCTGCGCCGCCCTCCCCCAGGAGGAAGCCCTGCGCCGGGCGGCTTGGGAGTGCCTGCTGGAGACGGCCCCAAAGAAGGCCGGCGACAACGACTTGACCTACATACCGGTCAATCCGGAGACTCTGAAACTGAAAAACGGCGATCTGGGGATTGTCTACAACCTGCTGCCAGCGGTGGCCAAGCAGGCGTGGGATCGGCTCCATGGAGCGGAGCCGCCGGAGAAGCCGTAACATCGCGGAAAGCGGGAGCCAGACGGCTCCCGCTTCCTGTATTTTACGAATCCCGGCCGTGGGGACTTGACAAATGGGGCCGGTTTCTATATAGTGCAGAATAGTGTAAATTGCGGTTTCCGCAGCCGCCGCCCCGCACGGCGGACATTTTGGGAAAATATGAGGAGGAGCAAATAATGGCTGTCCGTATTCTCACCGACTCCGCGTCGGATTTTGACGGAGTGATCGCCAGCAGGCGGCGGATTGAAGTGGTTCCCCTGCCGGTGCAGTTCGGCAGCGCCTCGTTTTTGGACGGGAAGACCCTGAGCCACGAGGTGTTTTATAAGCTGCTCCAGGAGGGAAAGGAGGACCCCTCCACCTCCCAGCCCACGCCGGCGGCATTCCTGCGGTACTTTGAGGAGGCCAAGGCGGCGGGGGATCAGGTGGTGGCAATCCTGCTGTCCGGAGCCCTCAGCGGCACCATCCAGAGCGCACAGATCGCCAAGGAGATGTGCGAATACGCTCCCATCCATATTGTGGACAGCCGGAGCGCTACGGCGGGGATGCAGATTCTGGTGAACTTCGCCTGTAAGCTGCGGGACAGCGGCCTGCCGGCGGAGGACATCGCGGGCGAGGTGGAGCGCCTGCGGGAGAAGGTGCGGATCTTCGCCGTTATTGACACGCTGGAGTACCTGCGCCGGGGCGGACGGCTCACCGGTTTCCAAGCGGGGCTGGGGACCGTGACCAAGCTCAAGCCGGTAGTGACGGTCCGGGACGGATCTGTGGTCATTCTCCACAAGGCCTTCGGCATCTCTGCCGCGGTTAAGCAGATGCGCAGGCTCCTGACGGAGCACCCCATCGATGACGACTTCCCCTCCTACTTTTTGTACACGGACGACAGAAGCCGGGAAGAGCTCCTGCTGCCGCAGCTGAGGGAGGCCGGGCAGCTGCCCAGGCGGCTCCATTTTTGCAGCCTGGGGGCGGCTATGGGAACCCACATCGGGCCCGGCTCCCTGGGAATAGCCTATATTGAGCGGTAAAAAGCCCGGGGGCATCCTGCCCCCGGGCTTTGCTTCCGGATAAATCGTCTATGGCTCGATTCTTACGGAGGCGCTCTCCTCCGCCCGGAGCATGTTCTCACGGGCCCGCTCCACATGGGCCGTAGCCAGGCGCTCCGCCTGCCGGTCATCACGCTCCGCCAGGGCCCGAAAGATCTCCCGGTGCTCCCCAGTGGAGGTCCGGGCCCGTCCGCCGTCGGACACGGAGAGCCGCCGGTAGCGCATCAGCCGCTTGAGCAGAGCCGTCAGCTGCTTTTCAAACACCCTGCTGCCGCAGGCGGCGTAGATAGCCTCATGGAACCGGCTGTCCAGCTCCAGAATTTTGTCGGGCATCCTCCGGGACACGTAGAACTCCTGAAGGGTGACAATTTCGTCCAGGTCCAGCAGCTGCTTCTCCGTCATGTGCCCGCAGCACTTGACCGTAGCCAGCCCCTCCAGCCGCAGGCGGATTTCCAGGATATCCAGCAGATCCTGGCGGCTGGTGCCCACCACAACCACGCTCTTCCCCCGGCTCTCCACCAGATCGTCCTGTTCCAGACGGCGCAGCGCCTCCCGCACCGGCGTCCGGCTCACCTGGAGCCCTTCGGACAGCTTTGCCTCCGTGAGCACGTCTCCCCTCTGGTAGACGCCGCTGAGGATATCCAACTCCACCCGCTCGTAGACCATGTCCGCCAGGGACGTAGGCTTCCCCTCCATCTCAGCGGACCAGCCGGCCCGGGGCCAGCTCCTCGATCTTCTCCTCCAGCTCGTGGCGGGACAGCGTGTTCTGCCGGCCGTTTTCGTACTCTGCGTCCACCCAAGCCTTCAGTGCGGCCACCAGCGGGTCGGTCTTGGTGAGGGCCGACTCCCCTTCCAAATCGTAGTTCTCATTGATCCAGTAGGCGATGCCCGCCAGGCCGGAGGTCTTGCCGATCATCACCGATGCCGGCCGCTTGAGCAGCTTCTTGGTATCAAAAATGTTATAGATTTCCTCGTCCTTCAGCAGGCCGTCGGCGTGGATGCCAGCCCGTGTCACGTTGAAATTCCGGCCTACAAAGGGAGTGGAGTCAGGGATCTTATACCCGATGCTACGGCGGAAGTAGGCGGCGATATCGGTGATGGCGGTGGTGTCCATGCCGTCCAGGGTGCCCCGCAGGCCGGCGTACTGGAACACCATGGACTCCAGGGGGATATTCCCCGTCCGCTCGCCGATGCCCAGCAGCGTGCAGTTCACCGCGCTGGCTCCGTACATCCAGGCGTGGCCGGCGTTGGCGGTAGCCAGGCAGAAGTCGTTATGGCCGTGCCACTCCAGGCATTCCGAGGGCACATCGGCATAGTGGCGCAGGCCGTAGATGATTCCCGGCACGCTCCGGGGCAGGGTGGATCCGCCGTAGGGCACGCCGTAGCCCAGGGTGTCGCAGGCTCGGATCTTCACCGGAATCCCCGCCTCCCGGGACAGATCTTGGAGGGCGTTGACAAAGGGCACCACAAAGCCGTAGAAGTCCGCCCGGGTGATGTCCTCCAGATGGCAGCGGGGGATGACACCGGCGGAGAAGGCCTCCTTCACCGTAGCCAGGTAGGTGTCCAGGGCCTGCCGCCGGGTCATGTGCAGCTTTTTAAAGATGTGGTAGTCCGAGCAGCTGACCAGGATCCCCGTCTCCGGAATGCCCATCTCGTGGACCAGCCTGAAATCCTCCGGCGTAGCCCGGATCCAGGAGGTGATCTCCGGATACCGCAGCCCCAGCTCCCGGCAGCGGTCCAGGGCCTCCCGGTCCTTTTTGCTGTAGATGAAGAACTCCGTCTGGCGGACAATGCCCTTGGGCCCGGACAGGCGGCTGAGGAGCTTGTAGAGCTCCACAATCTGGTCCGCGGAGAACGGCTCCATGGACTGCTGTCCGTCCCGGAAGGTGGTGTCAGTGATCCAGATATCCTCCGGCATCCCCATGGGCACCCGGCGGTGGTTGAAGGGGATCTTGGGGGCCTCCTCATAGTTGAAGGCGTCCCGGTACAGCACTGGCTCCGTCACATCCTGCAGCTGATACTTATAGGACTTCTGCTCCAGCAGATGGGAAGAATTCGAGAGCTCCAGCATAGTTCTTACCTCCTGTATAATTGTATACAATTATACAGATATACCCACGCTGTGTCAACATCGAAATAGCAAAAAAGCCCCGGAAGGCCCCGGCGCTTTTTGGTGATTTTCTGAAAAAGGCTCCGGCACGTTCCAGCGCCGGAGCCTTCCAAACAATTTTATTTTAAAAGATAATTCCGCACCAGAATCTGCATCAGCTCATCCCGG
This sequence comes from Oscillospiraceae bacterium, assembly GCA_022804995.1. Taxonomy (GTDB): domain Bacteria; phylum Bacillota; class Clostridia; order Oscillospirales; family Oscillospiraceae; genus Pelethomonas. Next base: position 10,035 of record JAAWUC010000017.1, on the reverse strand, counting down.
TCCACCTTGCGGATGAGGGTGCGGGCCTGGTTGTGGTTGGTGATATAGGTGGGGTCCTCGGAGAGAATGTAGCCCACAATCTGGTTGATGGGGTTGTAACCCTTCTCCTCCAGCGCCTTGTACACCGTCACCATAATCCGATGAATTTCCGCGTCCTGGTCGCCGGAAAAATCGAATTTGCGGGTATAATCCTCCACGTCCGCACCACCCTTCCGTCACATGATGGGTATAGTATACTCAATTTTCCCCTATCTGTAAAGAGGAAAAAGCGGAATGTTACAGAGATGTAATATTCGACTGATTTCTCCTGATATTTCCGGAAAATCCTTCCTTTCCCTTCCATGCCGGAAATTTCTTCCGCGTCCCCTTGACAGGAGGCTAACTTCGTGGTATATTCAATATATCGATTGACGATGTATCATTTGCCGACAGATTGATTTATAGGAGGCTGTATCATGAGTAAAAGGCAAAAGCGGTTTGCTTTCATCGGCGCGTTTGTGGGGCTGCTGTATTTGGCGAGGGGCCTTCTCCCCCTGCCGGAGCTCCTGGTCTGTTTCTGCCTGGGAACCGCGCTTGGGATCCTTGCGCTGAATATCTTTTTGACGGATGAGCGGGCGGAGAAGCTGCACGCCTGGAAGAAACGGGCCTTCGCCCGGCTGGTGGGCCGTGGATAGGCCCCAGCCCTTGACGGAAGCCCTGTTCTACATCCTGCTGGCCGCCCGGCGTCCGGTCCACGGCTACGGCATCACCCAGGAGGTGGCCTCGCTCACTGGCGGACGGGTGAACCTGGGGCCGGGGACGCTGTACGGAGCCATCAATTCCCTGCTGGACAAGGGCTGGATCGAGCTCTATAGCGCGGAGGCCGGCTCCCGGAAGAAAAAGGAGTACCGCATTACCAGCCAGGGCCGGGCGGCGTTCGCCGCAGAAATGGAGCGGCTTCAGGAGCTGGTCAGCAATGGGGCACGCATGGAGGAGGAGACATGATTCAATTTAAGCTTACCTTTGACAAGGATATGGAGGAGGACTGGCTCAACGACTGGTGCCAGCGGGGCTGGGCCTTCAAGCGCTTCTGCATGGGGTTCTTCAACTTCATTCCCTGCCATCCCGGGGAATTCATCTACCGGATAGACCTGGTTCCGGGCACGGGGCTCCGGTGCGACGACTACTGGGGGTATGTCTCCTTCATGAAGGAGATGGGGGTGGAGGTTCTCCAGCGTTGGGGCAGGTGGGTCTATCTTCGCAAGCGGACCGAGGACGGCCCCTTTGACGTCTACACCGATCTGGACTCCCAGATCGGCCTGTACCAGCGGATGCGAAGGCTGTTCGTCTGGGTGCTGATTCTTGAAGTCTTCTGCGCCATCCCCTCGCTTTGCCTGCTTATTATGGAACCGAGCCTGTTCCTGCGCTGCGTGGGCGGAGTGTTTCTGCTGATTGTGTACGCCTTTGGCAGGGCAATCCGGAGATGTGGTCAAAAAATCCAGGATTTAGAGCGGCGGCGGCAATAAAAACATGGAGGTATTTAACATGGATCGCTTCAAAAAAGTTTACAGCCAGGGCATGATTGAGGTCACGGAAATCTGGGTTGACCAGGAGACCGGCGTCCACTATGTCTTTCACCGGAACGGCCATCCAGCGGGCTTCACGCCGCTCCTGGGCCCGGATGGAAAACCCGTTATCACAAAATAGGCAGCGCAAAACAGCGGGCCTCCCCTATCGGGAGTCCCGCTGTTTTCCTTCTTTAAACCGTCACTTCCTCCACCCGGATATACTCCCGGACAGCATAGGTGCTCTCTCTGCTGCCCAGCCATTCGTCGAACGCGGTGGCGCAGCCGGCGGCGATCCCCAGCCGAAGAGCCTCGGCGAAATCGCTGCTCTCGTGGAAGCCCGTAAGGAACCCGGCAATCAGCGCGTCCCCTGCCCCCACCGTATTGCGTACTGTCCCAGGGACGGCGTTGGCGGAGAAGAGCCTCTGGTCCTCCGTCAGCAGAAACGCCCCGTCCGCTCCCAGGGAAACCAGCACATTCCGGGCCCCCTCGTGCTGGAGCTGGTGGGCCAGCTCCACGCCCTCCGCATACTCCAGATCCTCCACGCCGAAGAGGGATCCCAGTTCATTCAAATTCGGTTTAATCAAAAACGGGCGGCACCCCAAACACTGCCACAGCGCCTCTCCGCTGCAATCAAGCACCGTGGCGCAGCCAGTAGACGCTAAGCGCTGCAGAATCGAAATATACAGCGGGATACTCTGAGCCCAGCCCGAGAGAACCACACTGTCCTCCCTGTGGACCACGTCCAGCAGCTCCAGCAGATGATTCATATCCTCCTGCTGGAGGTCCGGGCCCAAACCGTTCACCGCCGTCTCCGGCCGTCCGGTAAACTTGACGTTGATCCGGCTCTGCCCGCCGCCGCTCAGCTCCAGCAGCTGGTGGGGGCACCCCAGATCGTCCAGAAGATCCCGGATCGCCTGCCCGATGTGCCCCGCCGCGAAGCCCAGCGCCCTGGTTTCCATCCCAAGCCGCTGTAGCATAATGGACACATTGATCCCCTTCCCGCCGGGGTAGATAGCCTCACTCCTCGTCCGGTTCACCTGCCCTGGGATCAGATCAGCTTCCACCGTATAGTCCAGAGAAGGATTGGTCGTAATCGTATAGATCATTCGGATACACCCCCACACACAAAAGAGTGGTATCATCATAGCATGAAAACTGTGGTTTTTCAAGAAATTTTTTCGATCCACCGGCAATTTTCGCGAAAACCTCCCCCCTCAGCTGTCTCTATGAAAAATCAGGAAGCCGCCCTCCCATCGGAGGACGGCTTCCCTATCAAAATCATTCAAGAGAAAGGAACAGCAATTACATCAGCGGGTCCATACTCAGCACGGGATGACCCTTTTCGGTCAGGTAGTTGAGCAGAGCCTCAGCGTCCTCGGTGACAGTCTCGTCGCCGATCATGTCGCAGAAGTTGTCCACGCCGTAGAGCTCCTTGGCGGACTGGTTGACCTTCTCGGCCACCTGGTCCTTCAGGGCCTTGGGCATCCAGACGATGCGGCCCAGACCGCCCTCCGCCTTCATGAACTTCTTGGAGGCGATGAAGTGCTTGCCATGGCCCATGAAGCCGGGGGTCTGCACGCCGCCGCCGGTCATGGAGGCCATCTCAGAGAAGGTCATGCCCAGGGGGGTCATGCCCGCGTGCTCACGGTTGACGATGACCACGCCGTTGGAGAAGGGCTCGATGCCGCAGATGCACTCGAAGCAGCCGCAGGAGGTCATAGGATCCTCCATGATGGAGTACAGGGTCACGCTCTCCAGAGCGCCCTGGCTGTACTTCTTGACCGCGTCGTTGACCTCTTCCCACCGGCCGATGTTCTCGTCGATGATGTGGTCCTTGGGCACGATCTGACAGGGGCCGGAGGGATCCAGCTCGTTGGTGGCCTTGGCGTCCAGCCAGCTCACCGCGCCGCACAGGCCCAGACGCTCCGGGGTAACGATGCAGACGTGGCTGGGGGAGAAGGACTGGCACATGATACAGGTATAGAACTGCTCGACGTTCTCGTCGGTGAGGCTGCCCAAACGCTCGTCGCGCTTGTCGTAGGCGGGGATGGCCACCTCCTGGCGGAACTTGGCGCACTCGGCGGGGTCGGTGATGATGGTGACCTCGCACTTGTCGATGACGGTATCATAGTCGCTCTTGAGCTTGGCATAGAGGACCTCGGCAAAATCCTTGGCACGAACGCCGGCCTCAAAGGCAGCCTTGCTGATACGGATACGGATCACATCCCGCTGGCCGGTGTGCATGACACCCTCCATGCAGTTGATGTAGGCGTGGAACTTCCGCTCGAACACGGACTCGAAGTCGCTGTTCATGTTCTTGCCGGCCACATCGGCCACCATGCAGAAGTCCACCTTGCTGCCCACCTCGAAGGTGTCGAAGTCAGGCCCGATGAGGGTAAAGCGATGGTCCTCCACCTCGGTGAGCTCCTTGGCGCGGACCAGCTCCAGGCCGGTCTTGCGGGAGCCGTCGAACTCCACCTGCATATCGCCCCGGCGGACGATCTCGCCCTCGAAGGCGGAGGAGAACGCCACGGGGATGTCGATCTTGGTGATCTTAATCTTGATGTCCCGGGCCTCCAGGGAGGTGGCGTTGAACTTGCTGACGTCGGGCTGGATCACGATGCTCTTGGGCACCCGGAACATATTGTTCTCCTCGGTGTCATTGGTGACAACGGGGAAGCCCAGCTGGATAGCGCCAGCGCCGCAGGCCACGGTCATGTCGTCAACAGGGGCAAAGGCGTTGACAAAGGCGAACACGCGGTTCATAGTATAGCGCCACATAGCCTCATAGTTGCCCGGCTCGGTGCTGCCGAAGATGATAGCCGCGCGCAGAGCCACGCTGACTACATGGGCCACGCTGCTCAGGTCATAACCCAGGGCCACATTGCGGAAGCCGAAGCCAATCTTCACACCCTGCTCCACGCACTGGTCGATGATGCCGCCCACCAGGGTGACAAAGATACCCTGGGACTGGTACTCCTTGACCAGGGCAGCGCCCTCCTCGGCGGTAGGAGCGGGCCCGATGATGACGGCTACGCCGGGGATGTCCCGGGTGACCAGGGGCACGCCCAGCTCACGGACCTGGGCGTCGGTGAAATGGCCCATGACGGGCTCCTGATAGGGGGAGCCGCCGGCCACGGCGTACTTCATCAGCTCGATCATCTCGGCGGACAGAGCGGTCGCCACACCGGAGGTAAAAATGTCCTTGGTGCGGTTGTTGCGGGTCATGAATGCTTTGATCTCATTCTCCAGGGCGGCCTTAGCCTCGCCGACGGTGCCGACCTTCTTACCGGTCAGAGCATAGAAGCAGGGCAGGCTGTACGCGGTGTCACCGAAGGTGGCGGGGGCGTCGGGGCCCAGCTTCGCCATGGCCTCGTCCACCGCCTTGACGGCCTGGGCGTACATCTCGTCGTTGCCGGAGAAAACGCGCTCAAATAATGTTTTCACGTTATGATTCACTCCTCACGATACTCTCAGAAGTTAGTATTTTCTCTATACGGTCTCTTTATTTCTCGCTGTCCATCTTGTCCTTGATGGCCCGGATTTCCTCCACGGCCCTCTGGCTGTAATCAAAGGGGGACTCTCCGTTTCGGTCGGCCTCGATGACATCCGCATTGTAGTGGATGAAGCCCAGCAAATCCTCTGCAGGAATACGGTTTCGGATGAACTCCTCGTCCCGCTCGTCCCGGACCTTGTTCGCCACCACCCGGACCTGGGTGACGCCGATGTCCTTCGCAAGCTGCTTCACCCGCTCATAGGTCTGAATACTCCGGGCTCCAGGCTCGATGACCACAATGAACTGGTCCATAACACTGGCCGTGCCCCGGCCCAGGTGCTCCAGCCCGGCCTCCATGTCCATGACCACCACGTCATCCTTCCGGAAAACCAGCTTGGACAGAATGGCCTTGAGCATCACGTGCTCGGGACATACGCAGCCAGAGCCGCCGGTGTCCACCGTCCCCATGACCAGCAGCTTCACGCCGTTGACGTCCCTGGAGAGTTTGTCGGGCAGGTCGGAAACCTCGGGATTGAGCTTATAGAAGGTGTTGGACTCGTTGGCGGCGGTGCGCTCCTTGGCCAGCTCCTTCATCTTGGAGACGGGGACAATGGCGTTGACCTCCTCCTCCGTCAGGCCTAGGGCCAGCCCCAGGTTAGCATCCGGGTCTACGTCGGCGGCGAGAACATTTCGCCCCTCGGCGGCGTAGAGACGGCAGAGAGTGGAGGCAAAGGTGGTCTTGCCCACCCCGCCTTTGCCGGTGATGGCTACTTTCATGCAGGAGTCCTCCCAAGCAAAACAGCGTTTTGCGAAAAAGTTTCTTTTGATACTTTTCTTTTCAAAGAAAAGTATGTACGCCTTAGATGCCCAGCGCCGCGCGCTTGGCCTCGATAGCCTCGATCATCCGGTCGCCCAACTTCTCGATGTCCAGCTCAACAGTGTACTTGGCTTCGACCCAATCCTTCACGCCGTGCTCACCCTGGAGCAGCTCGGTGACCTCGGTGGAGCCCTTGGTGTAGGGGTCAACGCCCAGGAAGGTGTCGATGCCGGTGGCCACGACGTAGTTGCCGATGGACACGGCCTTCTCGCTCATCCACTCGGGGGCGCAGCCCACCAGAGGAATCTGGGAGATATTCCAGCCGGAATCCTTGGCAATGTCGCTTGCCAGGACCATCATGCGGGAGATATCCACGCAGGAGCCCATATGCAGAACAGGGGGAATATCCACCAGCTCGCACACGCGCTTGAGGCCGTCGCCGCACAGCTCCTTGGCCTCCTTGTCCAGCAGTCCGGACTTGGCGGCGGCCTGGGCGGCGCAGCCGGATACAACGATCAGGATATCGTTGGCCAGCATCTTCTTCATCAGCTCGATATGAGCGGTATCGGGGCGGACCTTGGGGTTGTTGCAGCCGACGAAGGCCATAGCGCCCCGCAGCACGCCGGATTTGACGCACTCGATGAGGGGCTTCATGGTGCCGGTTACATCCACCTGGGTGTTGGTTACGCCGTCCAGGCACTTCTTGATAGCCTCCACGGAGTAGCCCACGGTGGCGTTGGCCTTGATATCGGGAATATGGATGAGATCCTGGTTGCGGTTCTTGAAGTTATTCACCGCCATGCGGACGATGGCCTTGGCGTTCTCGCCGGCGGTCTCCTCGCTGAAGTGGATAAACTCGCTGTCGGGCATCCGGGCGATCTCGGAGGTGGTGACGAACTTGGTGTGGAAGCACTTGCTCAGGGGCCCCAGGGCGGGGAAGATGCACTGCACATCCACCACGATGGCCTCGCAGGCGCCGGTGAGGACCACGTTCTCCTGCTGGAGGAAGTTGCCCGCCATGGGAATGCCGTGGCGCATGGCGACCTCGTTAGCGGTGCAGCACACGCCGCAGATGTTGATGCCCTTGGCGCCCTGCTCCTTGGCAAGAGCGATCATCTCGGGATCCTGGGCATAGAACACGATCATCTCGGACAGGGAGGGGTCGTGGCCGTGGACGACGATGTTGACCATGTCCTTCTCCATGACACCCAGATTGGCGGTGGTGTCCACCGGCTTGGGGGTGCCGAAGAGCACGTCGGAGAACTCGGTGCCGCACATGGATCCGCCCCAGCCGTCACACAGGCCGGCCCGCAGGGACTGACGGATCAGCGCCTCCGGCAGGGAGGAGCAGCCCATATGGGTCATATGCAGGGACTGAGAAACCTCCCGATCAATAGCCCGGGGCTCGATACCGGCTTCGTGCCACAGCCGCCGGGTGTGCTCGGGAGCCCGGGAGAGGAAGCGGCAATTGCCGAAGGGCTTACCGTACTCCATCAAAGCGGTCTCGGCAACCTCGTGAGCCAGATCGTAGATGTCCTTGCCCTCCGTCTCGATGCCCCACTCGCCGGCGATTCTCTTGAGCTTCTCGGGGTCCTTGACGGTGTAGTTGCCGCCCTCCTTGGTCTGGTACAGGGTGTGGCAGATGCTCCGGCCGTGGTCGGAGTGGGTGGCGGCGCCGCCGGCGGTGAATCGCAGGTAGTTGCGGGCCACGATGCCGTGGACGTCGCAGCCGCAGATGCCTCTGGGGGCCTTGGGGGTGATGCGGCAGGGGCCCATGGAGCAGATGCGGCAGCAGATGCCCTCCTCGCCGAATTTGCAGTGGGGGGTCTGGTTCTTGACGCGCTGCTGCCAGGAGTCCGCGCCAACCTTGCGGCCGGTTTCCAGCAGCCGTTCGGTGGCCTGTTCCATTTGCTCGACAGTGATCAGTTTCATAGTCGGATTGCGGAAAGGTCGGTGGTCCGCCTTTCCTTTGCTCCTTTCTCGTGGGATGAATTTTCTCTTGAATGCGTATTGTCACATTTTTAACAATACATTGTATCTATCTTAACAAAAACCCGCCGAAAAAGCAAGTGCAAAATCCCCCCATGGGGGACTTTTTCTGGGGATTTTCCTGCAATTTCAAAAATTCGTAAGAATGCCCAAAATTCGCTCAACAAACTTAGTGAATTCTCCCAACACTGGACATTCCTCCGAAAAAAGTTTCTCTCCAAAGGACAAATACGGAAAAATACCATCAAACCGCCCTCCCCCGGTGTCCGCCGGCGGAAGGACGGTCTGACGCTGTCTGTCCGGGCGGACGCTACTTCACAAACTGCTCGATGGCCCGGTTGAGTTCGTCAATGGCATCCCTGTCCCGACACTCCATGGCGTCGGCAATGCAGTGCTCCAGGTGGTCCTTGAGGATGACCTTGCCGGTGTTGTTGATGGCGCTGCGGACGGCGGAGAGCTGGATGAGGACCTCGGAGCAGTCCCTCCCCTCCTCCACCATGGCCTTCACCCGCTCCAGGTGTCCAATGGCCCGGGCAAGACGGTTGACCACCGCCCGGGTTTGGGTGTGGCTGTGGGTGTGCCCATGGCCGTGCTCGTGGGGGATGCCGTGCTCGTGCATATAGCGGTGGTCCGGCGTCCGCTCCTCTGGTTGGTTCGGCATGGCGCGCCTCCTTTCCTGGGGATTGTCCGCATTTTAACATACTTTTTTTCAGAATACAACCCCTAGGCGGGGATGGAAAAAGAACCCGGGAGACAAAGGTCCCCCGGGTTCCGTGATTCAGTCGATATACCCTTCAAAATCCTCCACCAAAAGCTTGGGCGCGGAACCGGACAGGGTATAGACATCCACGCTGCCGCCGCCGGCATCCTGGCAGACGAGCAGCACGCCCCGCTGGCTGGCAAGGCCAAACGAAACTTCATCCAGGCCCTTCACAGCGGCCATGGCCTTTCCGGTGGAGGTATAGAGCTCTCCATCGCTGATGATGACGCAGGTCTTTCCATCGGGGGACATGAGGAAGGCGTCCACATCGTCGCCGATCTCCACGCTCTTGCCGCTGCCCTTCTGGTAGTAGAGCTCGCCGTCCTGGTTGAGATAGTACACAGCGGAGAGGTCGCCGGTGGCCCGGAAGGAGCGAATCTCCGCGTCGTCGGTGAGGTCCTCCTCGGTGCCCTTAGCCAGGTTGGTCACCTTCACCAGATCGCCCTTCTTCAGGTAGATCAGGTTGGATCCGCTCTCGGAGAGGGCGAAGCCGTCAAAATCGCTGGTGATCTTTTTTGACTCCCCTTTGCTGTCCAGGAAGTACACGCCGCCGCTGGTATAGTAGGTCTGGCCCCGCAGATCGGAAACCGGAACAACGCCGCCAGCGCTGCTGCCCACAGTGTAGTCCGGGGCAAACATACTGTAGACCGAGGAGCTGAATACCTTGTTCTTCTCCCCGCCCTTTACGGTCAAGTAGGTTTTGCCGTCATTGTTGAACATCATCTGGGTAGCATCCTTGTTGAAGAGAACGCTGTTCATGTTGTAGTCGCTGGCAAGCTTCTCCCCTTCACCCTTGCCGCTCTTGCTGACGTAGAGGGTGCCGCTGCTGCTGCCGGACTTGACCTTCAGGTAGTAGACATAGCTGCCCTTGTTGGAGATGGCAAAAGGAACAAGCCCCTCCCCCATGGAAACCGGCTTTTTATTGCTGCCGCAGGTGAAGCCCTCATAGTCGCCGCCGTCGTAGAGTGTAAAGACCGCCGCGGAGCCGTCGGGGGCCGGCTGGCCCAGCTGCGCCCCGTCCTCCCCGGTTTCCAGGGTGGTGCTGGACTTCTTCTTCACATCGTACCAGCAGACGTCGTAGTCCTCCGTGATATAGAGCAGGGCCGCGCCGTTGGCGGAGAGCTGGTACTGCCCCACGTCGTCTGCCACCACGTCGATGCCCTTGGCGGTGATGACACACAGCTCGCCGTCGTTGTTGACAAACACGCCCACGGAGCCGTCCTGGTTCCAGAGTGTGTATTCTGTCTCCGCCGCGCCGATCTCCTTGCCGCCGCAGTAGTAAATCCGCTCACTGTCGCTGCTGTCGAAAAGCGACAGAATCGGCTTGGATGCATAGGCGCCGTAGCCGCCGCCTCCGCTCAGGATATTGACCGCCAGAACGATCACCACAACCGCCGCCAGTGCCACCGCCGCAGCGCCGATAAGC
>JAAWUC010000016.1 GCA_022804995.1 Oscillospiraceae bacterium | reverse complement strand
CCGCCAGGGCCGGGCTCTCCGTAGGGATATACTGCGTTCAGGTTTTCACGCTTCTGGATGGTACTCAACTTTTCCATATTATTCCTCACTTTCCCCGGGCTTGTCCCCGGATAAAATTTTGCTGATTTTGATTCCCGCCAGCAGCAAAGCCTCCACGCCCCCCGCGCCGAGGGTGTATTGAATGAGCGTGTCCGGCACCGCGCCCTTTCAAAAATTTCTTTAAAATTTGCAAAAGCCTCTTGACTTTCCGCCAATACCGGCGTATAATAAGACCATAGCAAGGGGCAAGACCCCAGGAGGTAAAAAATATGAAAGCCACAGATATCATGAGCTACAGCCAAATCAATGAAACTGATAAAACCTATGTCGACGAGATCAAGGCATCCATTTTGGCTAACGGCTGGCAGGGTTCTCCCATCCTAGTATGCGAATCTCAAGGAAGGTTGATTACTGGCTCGCACCGTCTGGCCGCGCTAAAGGATATCTACGACAACGAGTGGGACTTTGACCTCGACAGTCTAGGCGATGTGGCCGAGCCTGTGGACGATATCCTGGACGCTTGGTGCGAAGAAAATGATTGCACAATCGACGATATCCCTTACGATTGCCTGTCCCAGGTCTTTGCGGGAACTTGGGTCGAGCAGTATGCGGACAACATTATTGAGTGGTAAGGAGGAAATCAAAATGCTGAAAGTTATCAATTATCTCCCAATTGGCCTTGCGTTGGGAGCGTACAAGCTCCCGAAGAACGTGACCGCTATCGGCACTCACGCCATACGAGAAACCGCAACTGGTAGCTCCGGGGTTCTGGTGCGAAACAACCAGACCGGGATTTACAGTCTGTTTTCTTGCGGAGCGATTCGCAACGTAGATCAAAAGGAGGCGAAGAGGTTTGAGACGTAAATATGGAGACTGCCATATGAAGGACGGGAACTGCACTCTATGCTCCTTAGTTAACTACGGGCGGGACTGCCACAACCGGCTCATTACAAAACTGGAGTGGGCCCGGCAAGGAGCTGGCCTAACCCAGCAGAAACTTGCCGATGCCGCAGGTGTCAACATCAGGCTGGTCCAAAAAGTAGAGGGTGGAGAGGCAAAGGCCGAAAACCTGACCGCCAAAAACCTCCTGGCCCTGGCCGACGCGCTGAACATGGACCCAAGAGATTTGATATAACGGAGCAAGCCCCCCCGACTAATCGGGGGGATTTTTCTTCTCCCCTAGTACTGTTTTCAGACACATCAGCAGCAGCTCGCCGCCGAAGAAGGCCAGGATGCCCCCCAGCAGGGCGGCGGGGTCGTGGCCGGTGTGGGAGAGGATCCGCAGCGACCAGGCGGAGGCGGCAGTCCCGCAGGCCACGCACCACAGCACCATGCACTTTGCAAACAGGTGCGGCACCGCACGGAGCTTGTCCAGCAGTTTTTTCACAGGCCTATCCTACCCAGCAGGAAGGCGATGACGGCGGCGCAGACGGCCCAGACCGCTTTCTCCACGATGCTCTCCCAGTGCCGGGAGGGCTTTTCCAGCTGGTTTTCCTGCCATTTGAGGAGCTTGTCCAGCTTCTCGTTGACGGTGAAAAAGTGCTGCTCCTGCGCGGCCTCCGCCTGCTCCAGGCCGTTCAGACGCCGGAATATCTCCTTGTGGGTGTCGCTGTTCTGGGCCTGGAACTTGTCCAGCTCCCGCTCCAGCCGGACTACCTCCGCGCAGGGTTCTGTGCATTTGTCGGGCATGATATGTACCTCCTGGCAGCTGCCTTTGATATATGGGATTTTTTCATACTTGGAGCGGAGCTTCACCTGTCCCGGAAACGGCGGGGTCCGTGGTCTTGGTGTATTCGAGCGTGATGATAAGGGGTTGGCCGTCTAATGCCTTTTTTAGTTCATTCCCAATCGTAGCGCCAATAGCATGCGTCCTATTGTATATCCACGTTGTAAGCGAATATCTATAGTCAATTAACTGGCATATGTGATTGATAATCTTATTGCCGTCACTCCTATCGAAAACCGCTCTGTAATCCTTTACCTCAAACTCTTCCGAATGCGTAAAGAGCGTATTCCCATTAGTAAAGTCTCCCTTTGGCGTTGTTGTGACATAAACCTTCCGATACAGGGGCTTTCCCAAGTACGTCCCAATAACCGTTTCCTCTTCTGAGTACACGTTCTGCGCGGAGCCGGAGGCAGGTCCTGGAGGACCGGGCGGTCCTTCCGGACCCTGGGGGCCGGCAGGCCCGGGAGCGCCGTCCGCGCCTGGAGGTCCCTGCTCTCCCTGGAGCCCAGGCTCACCCTTCTCTCCCTGGTCGCCCTTAGGCCCTGCCGGGCCCGGAGGCCCTTCCGGCCCAGGAGGTCCAGGTTCTCCCTGGGGCCCCGGAGGCCCCTCGCTCCCCGGCCCGCCGCCGGAGGCCGGGAGCTCCACCTGCGAGAGCGTCTCCTCCCCGGACAGGAGCTTCAGCGTCTGGCCGTCCAGCGCCAGGCCGTCGCCCTTCCCGGCCAGCGCCTGCTCCCACAGCTCCGGCGTAGGCGGGTACAGCTCCCCGGCGGGCGCTGCGCCCTCCAGAATCACCCCGAGGTTCGCCCAGGCGGTGGGCAGCACCATATCGCCGCCCCGGGCGCCGTACACCCCGGCCCGCAGCTCCCGCTTGGGCGCGGCCAGCACCTCCCAGGGGATGGTGCACAGGCCGCTGCCGTCCAGCAGCACGGACCGGCTCGCCCCTCCGGCCTCGAACACCGCCGTTTTCGTCAGGCCCTCCCAGTCCTCCGAAAACTCGAACCGCGCCTGGCAGACGTTCACGCTCCCGGAGGTCACAGGCTCCCGCTGGCGCACCGTCAGGACATTTTTCTTTGCGTATAGCTCAAACATGATTTTTTCACCTCCGACCTGGAATAGTCCCTGTGAAAAGTTGCCCGAATATGGCGCACCCGCCCCCGTTTCGCCGGCTTGACAAAACGGGGGCGGGTGAGTATAATAAACACAGAAGGGCGCTGTTACAGCGGTTAGCTCTCGCAATTCACATCAGTTTCCTAATGCTGACTGCTCGTGCCACCGGGCAGTCAGCACGCTTTTGTGGTAAGTAGAATCATCGCCAGCACCGCAAGCAAAAGCACCCGCAGCGCCTGGATAACCGCTTTTCTCCACATCAGCCTCACCCCCTTTCCGGGGGAGTAGCTAACCGCCTATGTAACAGCGCCCATTCCGTCCTCCGCCTTACGGCTTCGGCCTGTCCATTATACTATGGCGCGCCGCGCTTTGTCAAATTTTGTTGGTTGTGCCGCCGCCCCCATAGTGGGGCGGCTTTTAATTATCCATCAATACGAATAACCGGAGAGCCGTGGTATGCAGGATCTGTTTCAATTATTATGCTTTGGCCTAACAGCCATGACCCTTTTACTGCGGCACTGGTGCTTCCAATCTCAATATCTCTGCCATTTGTATTCATTATTATGATGTATGCACCGGATGGACATGTAAACTCTATGTTACCTGTACTACTGTCCCAATATATGTCCAGAAGTTGGCTCAGCCATGCCACATACATTTTGCCAGAGCCTCCTATGTTGTTACGTACAGTCCACGACTGGGTGTTACCATTTGCGTTAGGCCCCAAATTCCCCGATACCCCAAAGATATTAACGCCCTTCTTAATATTAGCGGCCACTAGATTAGAGCTCCCGGCGACGTAGACCGTGCCGGTGGTATACCTGCCGCTGGAGACGGCGGTTTTCTGGGAGGTCCCCGGGGTGACGGTGGTCCCGCTCTGGGTTGTCAGCTGCTTTGTGGCGCTCTTGCTCCCCGCCGCCACGTGTCCCTCCGCCTGACTGGCGCTGGCGGTAATCAGCCCGCTGGAGCTGACGGAGATGGAGGGAGTGGCCTGGGTCACGCTGGGCATGGTCCCCGTCAGCTTCGCTCCCTTCGCATAGGCCGTCTTCCCGCTGAGGATATCCCCGGCGCCGGCGGTGGCGTCGCTGGTGTCAATCCCCGTTGTAATCGCCTGTATCCTGGCGGCAAACTCGCTGGCCGGAATCGGCGCGGTGCTGCCCTCCATAGCCCGGATAGCGTCCGCTATGGCCTTCAGGTGGTTTTCCTGTACGCTCATCAGTAGCTCCCCTCCCAGCTGTCCAGCACCGCCGCCCGTATGGCGGCGTTTACCTCCTCCATGGACACCCCTGGCCCCTGGGGACCCGCCGGCCCCTGCTCCCCCTGGGGTCCCTGGGGGCCCTCCGGGCCCGTCTCGCCGCGCTCCCCCTGGGGCCCGGCCTCCCCGGTCTCTCCCCGCGCCCCCTGGGGGCCGGGAGGTCCCTGTAAGCTCCCCACGTTCTGCCAGGCCAGCGCGTCCACGTCCCACAGGTAGATGTCGTTGTCCTCCGCCGTGCCCACGGCCCAGGCGTCGCCCCCGCTTCCCGCCGGGTGGGCCGTCTCCAGGGCCTCCAGGCTCTCATACCGCCCCAGCACCACAAAGGAGCTCCCGTCCGCCCCCTGGGGGCCCTGGGGCCCCGCCGGTCCCACAGGACCTTCCGGCCCCGCGCCGCCCCGTTCCGCCAGGAGCATATAGTCCGCCCCGTCCTCCGGCGTCACGCCCTGGACCTCCCGCAGAACCAGAAACCCATTCCCCTGGTACTGCACCACATCCAGCCGCCGGTATGCCGCCGCCGGGTCGTATTCCCCCCGGGGCACCAGGGACACCCGCCCTAAATTCGTGCTAACCTCCATTGAGCACCACCTCCAACTCTCCGTCACGGAGCCGGAACCCCGGCCCGGTGTATTCCTCGTCCGTTACCATATACAATTCCCCGGAGGCGGCGTCCACAAAGAACACGGCGTACATCACATTCCCCCGGGCGGCCTCGCCGGTATCTACATATTCCTGCCGCTCCGCGTTCCAGGTCCACCACCGCCCGTCGATAATCACCGGCGGCTTTCCGCTGTACTGCTTCGCGCTCTCAGCGGATTTTTTCGCGTCCTCCGCGCTGGCCCTGGCGTCCTCCACGGCGGAGCCCACCTTGTTCACAGCCTCCAGGGCCTTGTCCGCCGCATCCTTGGCGTCCTCCACGTACTGCGCAACCCCGGCCTGGGCGTACCGCTTCCACTGCCGCCCGGTCATGTGCCGGGCCTCCCCCTGCTGCTCCACGGGGAGCAGGCTGTCGTCGTAGAGGTCCGCAATCCCCGGCAGGGACCCGATGGACGCCTCCTCCACCGCCGGCAGGCCCCCGGTGGTCTTGTCAGCCATCGTCCTTCTCCCCCGCCAGCTCAAACGCCCTGCGCAGGTGCTCCCGCACAGAGGCCATGACCTCCACGTGGTCCCCCCGGACGGGGATCACCGCCAGGCCGTTGAAGGCCCTGTCCAGCTCCTTCTGCAATTCTGTCATGCCGTCTCTCCTTTCAGCTCCTTCACCTGTTTTTTCAGCGCCTGGACCTCATAGATCAGCAGCGCAATAAACTCCTCGTACCGCAGCCCGCATCCCCACGCGCCGCCCTCCATATCCCAGGAGCAGAACGCCGCGAACTCCGTCCCCGGCAGGCCCGCCGCGTTTCTCGCCTCCGCCACATCCTGGGCGATGAGCCCCGTGTGGGCCCGGAAGCTGTCCCCGCCGGTCCGCCGGAAGGAGCAGGGCCGCAGGGCGTCAAACAGCGGGCTGTAGCGGCTCATATCGTAGTCGATGTCGAACTTCCCCGCCTTGTCGGAGCTGGAGATGGTCCCGTCGGTGGAGTACACATCGGACCAGGGAAAATTATAAGTCCCGCAGCTGTACCGGTTGGCGGCCTTGGGGAAGAGGTCCGCCCCTACCGTCACCTCGTAGTCCCCGTCCAGCTGGATATTCCCATCAACTGCCCGGAGGTAGATATCGCCGGTATACGTCTGCATCCGAATCGCCCCGCTCCAGATGGCCAGGGCGCTCTTGGCCGTGGAGGACGCCCCGGTGGCCTCGAAGGAGGCGGCGATTTGCCCGGCGTTGTCCCGGATGTAGATCTCATCCCCATAGAGGGAATCCAGAAACAGGGTGCTGGTGTCGATGGTGGAGCCGTTGATGATGGTCTCATTGCCCCAGAGGTCGGAGAAGGAGACCACCCCGGTAAACTCGATTTCCCTGGAGGAGATCTGGGTGCTCCCCGCCATCAGCCGGATGGTGCTGGACGTGGAGCCGTTGGAGACGGACAGGCTCAGACTGTCCGCAAACTGTTCCAGCGAGGAAACGTCCCCCTCCGCGTTGGAAATCCGGGTGGTCAGGCTTCTGGCTGTCTGCTCCAGGGAGGAGATATTTCCCTCGGCGTCGGAGACCCGGGAGGAAATCCCGCTGAGGGCGACGGTAAACTCCGACCGCAGGCCGTTTTCCGTGTCCTCCACCAGCTGGGTAATGCTCTCCAGCTTCACCGTGATGGAGGAGCTGAGCCCCCGCAAATCGTTGGCCACCTCCAGCCGGATCTCCTCCGCCGTCTTGGCGATCCTGGAGCGGGTTTCCGCGATTTTCCGATCAAATGTCTGGGTCATGGGTCCGCCCGCCGGGTACTCGTCCTCCAGCTCCGCCTCGCCGGGAGCTGTGATACTGGGAAAGCCGCTTCCGTCCTCGTTCATTCTGGAGATCACGGAATATATACCGCCTGCCGTCACACCGTCCCCCAACTCCGCCGCCGGATCCAGGGCGGCATCGTCCGCGCTGAACATCTGGTATTTATATCCTTTTACCTGGGCCAGTATTGTGTTTGCCATTTCCTGCGTGGCGTGCGGGCAGTCTGCCAGAAGCTCCAGGCCCGTATCGTCTCCGGCGGTGACGCTGTTCTCATCGTCCAGCAAAAAGGTAACGCGCGATATAGGCCTCTGGAGGCCGTTGTCTTCCACGCTGGTCAGATCGAGGCCGACAAAGAATTTATCAAACAAGTAGCCTTACACCTCCAAACGTAATGGCAGCTCCATGCTCCGTGACAAGATAGCTGGTTTCTTCCGGTATGGACAACAGCGGGACCAACAGCAGTTGTCCTTCGCCTGTTACAATCCAGTTCCCCGCGTGGGCGGCGGCGATCCATTGCAGTTCCTGCCGGATGCTGTAATAGTCCCCCGTATCGCTCTCCGGGTCGCTGGCGGGGTAGTCGATGGTATATGCCGGATTCAGCTTTGTCCGTGGGTCGATCTCTACGCCCATGATCCGGGCAAACTCCGACGCCGCATCCGGCATAGGCAGCGGGAAATCAAGGTTCTGGTCCGGCTCCCAGGGCTGTTCCGCTTTGCGCATGGCGTCAAAAGCTTCTACCGTCCAATACCCGTCCTCTTCACTGCGCCGGTTGACAAAGAACACGCCTTTTGGTATCCATTCGCTGACCTGTTCCCCATTCCGCAGACGGATATATCTCTTGATGGATGCCGCTCGGGGGATACTGGCCGCAAACAAGGATATGGTCAGCTTCGCCGTGGCCGCGCCGCCGATACCGAACTGTTCATAAAGGCCGCTGTCCACACTGTGAGATACTTCAACATCCGGGCCATAGATATCCCCGCCGATGTCGAATTTATATTCTCTGGTGGTGCCCGGCGTGCGCCACAGGGTTTTCCACAATGCGCTGGTTGTCTGTGCCATGTCACACCTCGATCATATCGAACGCCGCCCCGCTCCACTCTCCATCGCTGCTGTAGGCGCTGTCCTGCGTGGCGGAGAAGGAGGAACAGTAAAATTTCCGCGTTTGAATGCCATGGAGGTCCATGTATGTGGCCGAGAAGGTGGCGGCGCTGAGGGCATCGTCCAGGACCGCCAGTTCCTCCCGGGTCATATGGAACAGCTTGTAAGACAGCTTTCTCTTAGTGGTAATTTTGTCCCGGCGCAGGGTCCCGTTTTTCACGCGCTTAGTCTTCTCGCTGTCCACATCGTTCCGGCTCCAGCTGATCCCCTTTTCCTCAATATAGACGGAATAGTCCACTCCGCCGATTTTCAATACTTCCATGCGCCACCTCACAGCAGCAGGACCGATTTCCCAGCCTGCCGGGTCATATCGTTAATGTGGTGGACGGTGTTTCGGGCCACCACTTTGCCGTCCAGAAGGACGTTCACCTGGATGGGCCGGTCGCCTCCGCCGCCCATGCGGCTTAGTACATTTTCAACCGCCTGCTCGATGGTGGACAGCGGGGCCTCTATGTTGGTCCCGCGCCTCTGGTCTCCCAGAACTGCCAGGAACTCCCGGTTGGGCGGGATGACTGCGCCCTGGGCAAGCCGCGGGATTTTGGCTTCCGAAATGCTGGGAATATTTATCCCAATAGAGTTTCCTCCAACGCCTGGAACCCACTCTGGGACCTTGAACTCTATTTTGTTCATCTGAGCAATCAGCCAGTTCAAACCTTTGATAATCAGATTGATTGCGCCCTCCAGGATGGAAACCACGCCATTCCACACGCCCTTGAAAATGTTCTTTACTCCCTCCCAGGCTGTGTCCCAGTCATTGGTGAAAACACCGGTCAAAAATTGAATGATACCCGTAAAAATTTGCTTCACCGCGTCCAGAACATTTGCAAGGGTTTCTTTTGTGCTGGTAAAAAACTCCGTCACAAAACCCTTTGCAGCCTCAATGATCCCATGAAATTTCCCGTTGGTTTTTTCATCCAGCCATGTAAGGAACGAGAGCAGCGTGTCCTTAATTCCGTCAATGACAGCAAATATGGCTGTTTTCAGGCCATCAAAAATTTTAGATATTCCGCCGATTGCCTTTTCGATGTCGCCAGTAAAGATACCTGTGAAAAAGTCAACGAACCCTTCCATGATGGTTCGGATTCCGTCAAGCAGCTCCTCCCCATGCCCTGTTGCGATTGTCAGGGCCAAGAGGATAGAGGCGATCCCGGCAACGAGCAACGGAATCCATGAACCCGTAAGGAGCGCTATCCCGAGACCCGTTGCGAGAATACCCGCAATAGACAGCAGCATATTTTGCAGATTCCACCCGTTTTCCATGGCGTCGTGAAAACCAGTCACCAGCATCGCTATCCCGCCGACAATCAGAGCGATTCCAGCGGCGATTTTTCCCCATCCAGGATGAAGCATCTCAAACACCGTATACAGCCCGAACGCCGCCGCCGCCAATCCGCCGATCATCTCAATAAGGTTCAGCCAGTCCACGCCATTTTCCCATGCGTCTGTCAGTCCGTGCCAGAACAGCAGCAACCCGCCGACCGTCATGAGGATTCCGCCCAAAATGGTGGCGATCTGGCCCAAAACGCCAGGCAGCATACTCCCGATCTTCCACAGGGCCAAACCCGCCGCGATCAACCAAACAAGGTCGGCGATCTCCTTGAGGCGGTCCGCCAGCTCGTCCATATCGTCTCCCCAGGAAAAATCAGGGGCTATATCCTCCCCGGCAGCACCGCCACCCCCAGAACCTCCAGCATTCTCCGTGTTGATAGTGTTGATCTCATCGAACCCAGCCAAAGATCCCGTTGCTTTGTCCGCCGCATCACCAACTGCGCCGATGGCGTTTGCCTCTTTATACAGGGCGTTCGCCCCGTCCTTGGACTGCTTGAGCGTTTTCCCGAACAGCATAGAAACGAACTGGGCAACAGCGGTGACAATTTTGGTCAGGATGTTCACCAGCAGCGTAAACGCAGGGATAAGCACCTCAATGAGCGGCTGGGCCAGCGTGAGCAGCGCCCCCTTTAACTGGGCAATCGCCTGCCGGGCCTCATCGTTGGTTTTGATGTACTTCATGGTCAGCTGCTGGAGGGAGGTCAGAGCCCGGGAGATCACATTGAAAATAAACGCGCTTTTGGCAAGCTCCATGACCCGACCGCCGAGGCGTCCCATCGCCTTTTCGGAAGCGTCTGAAACCTTTGCAAAGCCGTTTTGCTTTTTCACAGCTTCATCGATTTCCTGTGTGAGAATCCCGGCCTCTGTTTTCAGATCGTCCAGCTTTAAATTGGATGCCTCTAATTTGCGGTTATAACGTTCAACGGAATTTTCTGTCTTATTCCATTCTGACCGCAGCGCCTGTATACGAGCCTTTTGATCGCTCACCTCTTGCTTTGCTGCTGGGAGCTGAGCGGCGTAGGCTTCCCGCTGTTCGACGCCTATGCTTTTGTCTTTCGACAGAGCTTCGATATCTGCCAGACGGGCTTTCATCTTCTCCAGCTTTTCTATTTCATAGTCCAGCTCAGATGCCTGAAAAAGGCCTTTTTGTTTTGCTTCATCCCGCGCTGTCGTTGCGTCCGCAATCTCTTTTTCTGTTTTCTTAATATCGCCGCGCAGCTTCCCCAGGCGCTTTTCCGCCTGACTGACGTTCATATCGACGTCGATAACAACGCTGCCGTCTGCTGTCGAGTTTGCCATACCTTCACCACATCAACCAGATTCTTTATTTTCTGCGATTTCTTTTTTCGTTAAATTTTAAGTCTCCACGGTTTGCGGCCAACTGTACATCTATCATCCTTCGACGCATTTCGTCAGATGTCAGACCACGCCTTGCATCAATAATCTGGCTTGCGCTTGTCACTTTTTGAAGGTTGCTCACAAGGTCTTTTCTGGCCCAATCAGCCGCTTTTGCGCTGACTCGCCCACCTTGCGGCAATCCAATTCCAAACTCGCCCTTCGCTTCTTTCACAAGATGTTCCATGTTCGCAAGAGCGTCATGGCGAATGCTTTCTGCCCATGAAACCTGTTTGGCGGAACCTGTCAGCTCTGGAAGTTTTCCGCTTTTACCGCCACCAGACCATTTTCCACTACTGCCCCTTCCACCCATTTTTTACACAACACCTTTCTTTGATTAAATCTTGGTGCGGCTTCACATGGATAATGTTCCAGTCGCACCCCTCCGGTACTTTTCCATAGAAAATGACCCACAAAGGGGAAAGTCGCTTCATCATTTCCTCATAGCCTCGAAGAAAAAGACGCTTGCTCTCTGCATCCGCCTGTGTGCCCACGCTGGACACGGCCACGATTCCGCCCACAGGATCCCCGTCAAAGCACCAGGCATAGCTTTCCGGTGTACTCCAAGAGATAGTCGGATAAACAGTCATACCGTGTAACTGCCAATAGGCCGCCATCCAATGCTTTCGGTAGTGGTTGTAAATCTGCATGGCTACCGGCATATCAGTATAGGTGGAGAAATCCGGGGCACAGATAGAGCGGAACTGCCGCAATTTTGGGATATAAGTATCCGGATTGTTCCAGTATCGGATGAACTGATAATCATCCACAAAACAGTGAATGTTTTTGCCTTTCGGGTGCTTTTCTGATTTGGCATAGTTCATCGGAATGAAATCTCCGGACGGGTATTCTGTTACAGGGTCAATTTCCGGTATTCCATACGGACCAACGCCAGGGAAGTTCAACTTGTCGAGATTTTCAAAGTTGAGCATATTATCCGCCACCCCATTCTTTCATCAACGATTCGTCCTCGCATGTGTATTTTCGCTTAAAGTCCACAAGGTGCCGGTTCTTCCGATACCATTCCCGGTCGGACTTGTCCAGCGCTTTCCCCCGCGCCAGATGATCGCGAATGCGGACCACCTGGGCGAAGGTACAGTCTCCGATCTCTTGGTAGGCAGCCAGGAATGTCCACCAGTGCATATACTCCACCGCCCGAATCTCTCTGCCGATCACGCGGTTGATGGGAGCGATAATCAGGCTGTAATCCTGCTCCCAGTCCACCAGCCGAGGGGCCTTGTGGGGCGCGTCGTTGGAATCGCAGTTGATAAACCGTACGCCTTTGCTTACCGCCTCCTCCCAATGTTCCGGTGGCATGTTATCAAAATCCGGGTATAATCCAACGAGCACCGCCAGCGCCCGGTCCTGCCCGTCCGCCTCCGGGTCGGAGAGATCGGTCAGGATGTCCAGAATGCAGCGATAGTCGGTGCGAATGGGATAAATGATATCCTGGATCTCTACACGTTCCGGCAGACACCAGTTCATTTGTGATACTTGGCGGCGTACTTCTGGTACTTGGCCTTGTACTTGGCAATACGCGGATCGGCCTGCTTCTGGATGTCTCCGATATTGGCCTCAATCTCATCCAAAATGGAGAGCATCAGATTGAGCCAGACCGGGAAGCCGTTGGCGAACGCGCACAGGCTCATACTGTCAAAAACAGCATCACAGACAGGCGCGTCGAAGAGGCCGTCCAAGACCTTTCCCATCTCCGCATCCCGAGCCCGAGCCAGTGAGAACGCCTCTCCAGGCTCCTGCAGCGCCTCCGCCTTTTTCGCGTATTCGTCCTGGAGCTTCCCCATTTCGTCCACGGCGCTGTAGAACCGCTCTGCAAATGCGTGGTCCGCCGGGTTAAAGCTGACCTCACACTTTCCGTTGAGGGAGTAGGATACAACGCCGGAATCAAAGACAAGCTCTTTCATGGCTTATTCCTCCTCCCCTGCGGCAGATGTGCCGGGCGAAAAGGTTATGGCCCCGTCTGCCCCCTTGCTGACGGTTCCTACCGTCCGATCGCCACCGTATGTCACGTCTACAGGCATACCCAGGTTGCCGCCGCCCTCGCCGCCCAGGCTGGAGGGCTTGACCATGCAGGAGGCATAGCGCTCCGCAAATGCCGCCTCCTTGCTTCCGCTGTAGAAGTGCGCGATCATCACGTCCATGTTGGTCAGCGCCTGGGCGTTCTGCTCCACCACGGCCAGCTGGTAAATTTTCTGCTGCGCCGCATCTCCGCCGTCCAGGTCCCACGGGTCAAAGCCCTGGGTCATAGTGGGCTTTTTCATGGTGGTCCAGGTATTGCCCAGAATGTCCTTGCTGGTGTCCTCGCCCCAGTCGTAATCGATGGAACTATCGGAGGTCCGCTTCCCGAACGGGCTCCAGACCGGAGCCTCTTTTGTTCCGGTGTTCAAATACGCGATCATCAGTTCCCGCGCAATGGTCTGACCGGCAGGCGTGTTGAAAGTATTTTCAGGCATTTATATCACCTCATATGTTAGTTTCATTAGGATTTGGTGGTCTTCGTCGCCGTTCTCGTACATAGCGAACAGGGACGCTCGTGTGGTCGCCTCTACTTTGAGGGCGTTAATTCCTTCTCCTAAATCAAGCTTTGATTTCGAATTGCGGGATGACCTTGCCGACCAATCTCCCAGCCTGTCCAAAAGTTCGTTCGCCTTGAGGCGCTTATCCGGGCTTGTGGTGTTTCCTGGGATGATACGATAGATAACCTTGAACTGATATTCCGCTTTGTATCCTCCAACAATGTACTGTTCCACGATATAAGGGGCCTGAATGGTAGACAGAGCCATGCAGGGCACATTATCCGCCAAGAATTCAAAGTTGATGGGTGTCATAGGGTTCCCGGCCAGTACAGCGTCCGGGATATCCGGGAAGGTGTTCAGCCAGATCAAGACGTTGCGGGAAATTTTGTCCGCTTCTTCCGCCGCAACCAGCGGGTGCGGCTTTTCATTTGTCGAGTTCACGGTCTATCGCCCTCCCAGACACCCGCTCCCATTTCTTCATGTTTTGGGCTTTGGATGCCTCAAACCATTCGGACTGCGCTTGACTATGTACGTCTTTTTTTATATCAAGGTCTTTCTCGGTGACAACTTTAGTTGCTCCCTTCGGTGCCCACGCGCTCCCAGTGTCCGGGTCAATCATCAGTTTCCCATGATAAAGAAACCGCGCATAGGGGCCGGGGTAAATTACAGCGCCATCCACGACTTGCGTCCTGTCCACAAGGGACTTTGTAAGCGCAGGGACAAACGGCTCCGTGTCTTTCTCGACCTGTACCGCAACGGCGTGCGCCGCCCTCGGCCCCGCCTCCTGCAACTTTTTCATCAGACCGGCGGAAAAATTGTCCTTCATGCTGATTTTGAGGTAACTCATGGAATTACCCTCATTCTCACTTCATTGGATTCTTTTCCGCACTCTGGCACTTGCAATAGAAATAGATTTCGTTGTATTGAGTGCCCGATTGGTATTCGCTCTTCTCCGCCTCAAACACGAACCCGCAGAAAACGCACTTGAAGCGCTTGATTGGGTTCAAAACGGTTTCAGGCAGTCCGTGTCGGATGATTTTCACGTCAGTTTCCTCCAACTTCCCAATGCTGCATATCCGGGCTTCCAAAGTCGATCTTATCGACCTTTGTCACCTGGTATACATCGTCATAGCCCAGCTCCAGAGCGGTCCGGCTGGCGTCCGGCTCTATTACCCTTCCCTTGACGAATACGGTGCCGATAGAGATAGTCCAAACCTTTGATTTGTCCTGTTCCTTTTTCCAGCCCTCTACCGGGTCAACGTAAGTCTTGGCTTTCCCGGTAACGCCGTCCACGGCATTGACGTCGAAGGGAATATGAAGGTTCACCGCGTCCGCGCCCTCTAGGCCGGTAGCGCGGACGTTTGCGGCCTTAGAGGCAATCAGCAGTACGCCCTCCAGAACGGTGATATGGTTGACGGTGGTTTCGTTTAGCTTGTCATCTATGACTGTTTCCGTTTGGTACAGGGTCACGGTATGGGGAAACATACTCACCGAAAACACCTCCCAGCTCTGGACAGCAGCCCTGTAAAGGCCAAATGCCGCTGCGCGATAGAATAGAGGGCGGCTTTCCCTTCCTGTGCCGCCTGGGCCGCGCTCTGTGCGCTGTCTCCGCCGGAACGGTAGGTTTTAGACCATGCGGAGACGGTCTGGCTTTGCAGCTCCAGACCGCTCTCCGCTCCCGCAGCAAGGCTTTTCTGCGCCAGTTCCTGTGCCGTATCGATCATCTGATACCGATCCGCCAGCTCACAGCAGCACATTTTTACAGCCTCCAGTCCGGCGCGGGCTTCCGCCCGGCCCTGCGTGATATAGTCGATGTACTGACTGCCACGCAGGGCAAGGCGGGGGAAATCAGCCTCGGCGATGACCCGACCGAAATATGTATTCGCGTAAAAATCATAGTCCGCGTAGACCATGTCGGGGCCTCCTTTCCTTGCTTACTTTACCGCGACCTTAGCCGCAGCGGCAGATGTAGACGCAGCGGGCGTGTACACCGCGAACGGGAAGCGGGTAGTCTCGTCCTCATTGATGGCGTTCAGGGGATTGAAGATGTCCCAGCCCATCCGGATTACCATACGGATGGCCTTCATGTCGTTCTGCATCAGGTTGAAAACAACCTTGCCGTCAGAATCGGAAATCACGCCGCTGTCGAACACGTCAAAGGTCACGTCCTGACGGATAGCATAGACGGCCTGGGTGAAATCACCGGTAATCATCAGGGCTTTGGTGGGGTCAAACGCGCCGTTGCGGGGGAACTCCATCCGGATGCCGTTGAGCATATAGGGCGTTGTGTTCTGCATATTCTCCAGGAACAGGGGACGGTCACTCTTGTCCCGCAGACCGCGCAGCTTCGACCGCATGGAGATGGCGGAAAGGATTCCGTCCGGGAAATAGCCGTCCTCCTCGACTTTTGCGATCAGGCCGTTTTCATCGAACACGTCCTTGTAAAGGTCTGTGGTCGCGGCCACCACGTTCCCGGCGTTCGTAGCAGAGGTTACAAGCCCATCCCGCCAGGACGTGGGCTTGTCCACGCTGAAGAAGATTGCCTTGTCGATGACGCGCCCAGCGGCCTCCTCCAGGCGGGGCCTTACCTGCCCCCAGATATCATAGGAGGCATCCGCAACCACGTTATCGGGGATAGTAACAATGGCCGCGATTTCCTCTGCGTAGAGCTTTTTCTTGCTCCACCTCATGTTTGTGGTCATTTTCAGGCCGTTATCACCCTCCACGAACCCCGCCATAGGGTAGTTGTCCATAATGGGATACTCCCGGACGTTGGTTGCCATGTTGGGCAGCCGGGTCATCATGCGGAGAGCCACAGAGTTCTCCACGGTGGACTGGATGATCTTGTTGATCTCCTCAGTCCCGATCAGTGCCTGCGTCTGTTCACGCAGAATAGCAACGGTATTATCAGGCATAATTTTTCCTTTCTGCGGTTACTTTCCCCGCAATTTCATATTGATGTAATCGCTCATGGTCATAGAGCTTTTCCCGCCGCTCAGCGGTGCTCCAAAGTCTACGCGGACACCACCGGCGGGTTTCGCAGGCTCCTGCGGCGCGTGTTCTTTCAAAAACTGCTCCGCCGCTTTTTCAAAATCGGTTGTGTCGGTCACCAGTTTCCCGATCTTGAATGCGTAGTAGTCCACGTCCCCGGTGGGGACGCCCTTGTCCAGCAGAAAGCGTTCACGCTTGAGCTGTTCCAGCTCCGACTGCGCGGCGGAAAGGGCTGTCTTGCTCTCGCTCAGCTCTTTGTCGCGCTGCTCCTGCTTCTCACGCTCGGCCTGCTGGCTTTCTTTCCATGCCCGAAACGCGGTCAGCTCCTCTTCTCCGGGCATACCCTTCATGGCTTTGGCAATACGCTTGCCAACGATAGAATCTACCTCCGCCTGAGTGAAGGTCTTCTCAGGGGCTGTCTCCGGCGCTGTCTCCGGCGCGGTGGCCGGGTTGTTGGCCTCTGTGGCCTGGGTGGTGCTGTTAGGTTCGCTCATGTCGTTTACCTCCGTTTTCGGGCCGTCGCCCCTGGTTTAACGCCTCGCGGCCCTGTTGTATAAAAACCGCTTGTGCGGGTTTTACCAAAAGAAAAAGCGTGGGCACTCATCCATTTCTGGATGAATAACCACGCTCGGTTCTTCGCCGTCAACGCTTAGACTGCGGAAAAATATTCACTTTTTCAGTCCCGTTTTCTTTGACCAGTCGAGCCATAACCCACATTTGTTATAGTTTTCACAGTGCGGGGTTTCTTCCCCTTTGTGCTTGCAGGTATAGCACGGGAAACCGCACATCGGCGATTGAAAAAATTGCTCTATGATTTCCGGCGGGACAAGTTCCGCAGGAAAAAGCCCAGCATTACAAAGATTCCCGTCAAACATCCTTCTTCACTTCCTCCCGCCTCACCCGTACAACCTTCACGCCGTCCTTGACGGGGATCAGTTCCACGCGGTCGCCTTTTGCAAGAACGGATTCAGCCGTCTTGATGGTCTTTTCGTCAATCATGTGTACAGCACCTTCATCCTATCCCGCTGCTCCGGCAGGCCCGCCGCCTTGCTGAACTCGCTGTATTCCTTACTCAGCCGCCGCAAGCGGATGTTTGTTGCCTGAGCGTCCTCCTTCAGCCCTGCCGCCTCGAAAGCGGTCTTGCGGCGTTTCAGCTTGCGGACGGTGCGCTCGATCTGGCGCTGCTTCTGGGTAGCCTGATAATCATCGTACTCCCGGCCCTCAAACTTGATTTTAGGCCGGTTCTCCGGCTTCATGGCCTCCAGCTCGGAATCGGTGTAGGTTCGCTCGGAGACGCCCTCTATAAAGGGCCAGAAGGAGTGGCGGCAGTTAGCCCCTCCTATGCCAGTCACGGAACCATATCCGCACTTTTCCACAAAATCGGGGTATTCTGCCATTGCATCACCACCCTTCCTTTCCATTGCTCAATCAGGCTCATTCTGCGGCCCTCCTGTTCCAGTCAGCCACCGCTTGTGCATATCCATCCTCCGAAACAACAAATTCTCCGTCTTCTCTGCAAAATCGAGTGTGATACTGCTTGCCTGTATTTGCCCCACATTTTTTGCATTTGACCACATGGTCTTGTGAAAACGAATTGCCCGGACCGCTGCCGATAGATTTCAATTCAACGATGGCCTCTCCACCGCAAAATGGGCAAGGTTTAAATTTTTCCATCAAATCTCCATCAACTTTCTGTACGGATTTAGCCGCGCTTCCATCGGTAAACTTTCCCTTGCCACTCGCTGTGTGCTTCAAATCCTAATGGCCCTGGTATATTTCTTGCTCCTAAATGAGCAGTTGTCTCAATAAGGTCCGTCCCCAGGTAGTCCATGGACTGCTCCCGGTACTTCTGGTTGAGCTGGTTCACGCCGGTCATCACGGCCCGCCTAACTGCAACGTCTAAATGGTCTACGCGGCCTTGCTTCCCTGGCGTTTTTTTGCTTTCATATGCGACACGGTTTTTAATTGGGTTCCCGTCCTTGTCATAGGCTATACACAGCCCACTGTCGGCCAACTGTCGCACTGCCACGGCGATGGCCTGATTGTAGCTGATGGCCCCGGACTGTACTTGCAAGAGGGCAGAATCGAGTGCCCACTCATAGCTTTTGGCTGGCTCAAGAAACGTAAGCCGCCCTCCACGCACCACCAGAAATCCCATAGACCCGGTAATGTTCTTGTATGCACCCCATGTCTGGCGGCGGATAGCGGCGATGTCGGCCTCATTTACAAGCCTATCCGGGGCAGTCACACCGGCAAGATCGACCATATCAGTATAGTATCGCTGATTACGGGCCACCACATCGTCCAGCAGCTTATCCAGCTTCTTTTCGCCGATGCCCGTAGCCTTGTCGATGGCTTTTTTGATGTCCTCCAGATCGATGCCGTGTGCGCGGAGAGCGCGGATGTCTTGCACCGTAACCTCGTTGAGCTGGTCGCTTATTTTCAATCTTGAACAAATTTCGCTTAATAGTTTTAATTCAAGACCTCTAAAAAGCTCCGCCAGTTCCTCGGGGAGTGCGTCGAGGACAGAGGGAGAGAACGGATAACGCATCACGCTTTCTTGTAATCTCCCATCGCCTTTGCCCAATCATGCGCTTCTTTCCCACGCTGGTACAGATAGATAATTTTTCCGCACTCCTTGCAACGGTATTCGGCCTCGATAAATAACGGGTTGTTCCCATAAGGGCCGTGTGTCCAATGCCAGCACAGCAAATCGGCATCTGTGTGTTTGCAGAAAAACTGGTGAAAAAACTTTTTAATCTTTCCCATTTTACTCCACCTCGTCCTGTTCCTCGTCCGTCATATTCTCCATCTTTGGCAGGGACGCTTTCGCTGTGGCCTCGTCCTCATTCATCCACCGCGCCCGGAACTCCCAAGCATTCATGATCCCGGCGTTCAGCATCTGCATATCGCGTGCAAAATCGGTTTGCTTGTCCTCAATGATACTGTCATCGAAGTCGATAGAGATTTCCACATCCTCATTCAGCCCCATCCCCATGACGGAATTTCCAAGTCGCAGAATGATCCGGCACAGCTCAGTCAGCACCTGTTCCAGGACGATTTCGTGCTTCTTAATGGTGCGGAACATGGTGGAGTTCTCACTGATGACCTGAGTAGCCGTTGCCACGCTGCCGCTGTCGAAGCGGTAGTGGTTTTCCCCGAACCCGCAGCGGCTTGACAGCGCGTTCAGCATATCCTGCAATCCGGCGTTGTGTTCCTCCGTTCGCAGGGTCATATCAATAGGCTGGATGATATTGCAGTCCGCCGTATCCTCCGGCAAAACATAGTAGTAAAGCTCATTGGGGTCAAAGACCGGATTCCCGTCCAAGTCCTTTATTGCTCCCGGCTTTACCATCACCCGCTTTTTCCCAAGCACAAACTCGTTGACATAGCTGTCATAGGCCACATCAACGCCCTTGAGCTGGTCGATTGCGTTGGCAAATGCCGGGATGCCCATCGGCAAGGTGTTGTCCACATTGTTTGCAATGTTCAGCCGGTCGATAACAAATTGGGGCGTTGGCGAATTCGTATGTACAACAGGCGGCACGTTTGCCATGGACTTTACCGTTGACAGTTCCGCTTCTGTGCTGTTCTGGTACAGGCGGTTCTCGATGATATAGTTCCCGTCTTCTCCCTTGCGGTGGTTCTGGAGGTATGTATATTCCTTTCCGCCCTCCATGACGATGCTGGAAAAAGCGCACTCTCTGACGATCCCGTTCTCCCATGACAGCGGGAAAATATTGGGGGCGGTCACATAGTCGATCTTCAGGGCCGAGCCGTCTCTGCTGGATATCTTCCCCGTGTTCCTGTCCACATCCACCCCGGAGGCCCGGACCACATAGGCGGCGGTCCCCAGCGCGGCTTTCAGCTCCTGCATCTCGTTTGACTTTACTGCGAAGTTGTTCTCCTTACACACGCCGTCAAAGAAAGCCTGCTCCGCCGCGCCCTCCAGAGTAATTTTGACTTTCTCATTCAGCAACAGATTAGCCCAGTCCTCCGCCACCTTCTTTGCCATGCCCATGGTATACCGGCGGCAGTCTACACGGTTCAAGCCGTTGTAAACCTGATATCTGTGGAAGCTTCTAACGTTCCCGTCATACCAGGAATTCCAAACGGCGATATTCTCGTAGAAAGTGCAAGGCACAATGGAATAGCCCATTGATTTCAGTATGTTGATGATGTCTGTCACGCCGTTGCCCCCCTCCTGCGGTACACCCGCTCCAGTGCGTACCGCGTGCTGTCAATCAGGTGATTGTCAGCATCCGGGTATCCGCTGATGATCTCGCCGTCCCCGTCCCGTTCGTATTCATAATTTACGAACTCGTTATAGGCGTTGGGCGTTCTGCGCCGGTCAATGACGATGGTCCGCTTTTGCAGCCACTTCATGCCGTAGTCCACACTGCCCGGGCCCTTGACCGCCTCCTTTGCCGGAAGTCCGCAGTCCCGGAAGTCGGAGGTGGATTTCGGTTCGGCATTGTCGCAGGTGATATAGGCGTCCGCGTACCCCTGTGCCTTGATTTTCTCCGCCGCCGCATCGTTGGGCAGCTTGTTCTCATAGATTTCATCCAGCAGGTAAATTGTCTCCCTGTTTCGGTCGTAGTGGAGGCGGATAAAAGCGAAGGGGTCAGGAAACCAGCCCCAGTCCACCCCCTGGTAAATCCGGTCAAAGGATGCAATTTCCTCATCAGTGATCTCCCGCAGATCCAGCTTCTCAAAGACGTTCCCGCCGGTCCCGACGGCCTCGCCCATGTACTCATGGCGGTAGGCCCGCTCATCGGTCAGTTGAAGATGTTCTGCATCCGCAAGGAAGCGTGGCCCGAGCCATTCCTCCGGTGTGGTCAGATACGTGCTGTGATGGACCAGACGACCGGGTTTTTCTTCCAGGACGTACTTGTTTGCCCAGTTGTCTTTCGTTATGGGCGGATTGAAGCTTTTCAGGCATATTGAATACTGTCCGCCTCGGAAGAGAGACTGCTCCACGTTCCGGACCTGTTCCGGTCCGGCGAACTGATCCAGCTCCTCAAACCATCCGATACCGATATATCCAAAGGGGACCTTAATGGATTTCAGCTTTCCGGGATCGTCCAGACCAAAAAAGAGGATCTTCTGGCCAGTTGGCAAATAGATACACTCCATAGGGCTGACCGTACACCGGAACCGTCCCGACAGCCCCAGCGCAGCAATTGCCCAGCAGATTTGGGCATATACGCTGCTACGGAGGGTATTCCCCACCTTCCGCAGAACTACGGCGTGGCAGTCTGGGTGCTTCAGCAGCAGCAGAATCAGCTCCACGGACAGAAAGCTGGACTTGCAGGACCCACGCCCACCCTTTTCGACCAGCTCTGTAATGGTTTCTGACTTCAATGCCCGGTGGGAGTCCTGAAATGCTGAAGAGATGATCTCTGAAAGCTTACATATCGTCAATAATCTGCACGCATCCTTCACTCTCCTCTGTTGGGACATCCCCCAGAAGTTCGATGATGACCTTTGCCGCCCTAGCATCTCCCAGAATGGCCTGCTCTGTCAGGCCAACCACCATAGCCATCTGGTTGTCAATCTCCTCCGGTGCGAGTCCCTTTCTGGCTAGCTTGTTCCAACGACGCTTATCGGCGGGTGGCAGAGACAGATACAGGTCCGCCGCTTCCCGCAGGCTTTTTTTTCTGCGCCGGGCCGCTCCAGAGGCGATTCCGCCCGCTGAACGAATTGCCTTCTGTTCACTCTCTGTTCGCTGATGGAACGGAATAAGATTCTGCTCATTGGACATACCACCACCTCTCAGTCAAAATCAGGTATTCTTACAGCCCCACCCTCTGGTGGATATCCATTTATTCTGGTAGGCCATCGGGGACTTGAACCCTGAACCGTCCGGTTAAAAGCCGGATGCTCTGCCGTTGAGCTAATGGCCTATGTTGGCACTATACTGCTTGGTGGGTTGGAAGTCGGCGATGGCCTGACGCTGGGCCTCATTCTCCGCCGCAAGGGCCAGACGCTTTTCCTCGGAATCGGCCAGCGCACGCAGGGCGGATGGATAGTCTTTCGGAAGATTGTAGCCGCCGGTTTTGCGGATAGACGGAAGCACCTCAGAAGTCACCCACCGACGGAACTTCTTTGCGCTGGGGAGCTTACTGGAAAGCACCAGGGAATACAAGCCGCTCTCGTTGATGATGGTCATTTCTTGTACTCCATAGGGGGTCGCGATTTGCGACCCCCCCTTGTCGTCGCTGTCAACGTGCTTGGAAAGGGCGTCACGGGGATTGCTGTACCCCAGCGCCAGGGCCACGTCCTTCCCCACCATCCACGGTTCGCCGTTGATCTCCACGGTACGGATTGCACCGAGCTCAGGGTTCTCGAATGTTTTCAATTCGTTCATGTAAGAGGCTCCTTTCAGATTTTGATTGGAGAGGCGGCGGGAACATACCCCGCTCATGCGTTTCCTCTTGCTGCCTGCGCTCTGTCATCCCCACCCCCAGGCCGGCGGCAGCGCCGCCGGCCCTGCATATCTTGTTACTAGTTTGATTCTGACCCCTAAACAGCTACTTGAATCCGGACGTATAGAACGGCAGTCTCAGGTCGTCCCGGCTTTCCCCGACTTCCGGCGCGGGGCGGGTCAGGTTTTCGCCATATGTCACGGGGGTCAGAGTGACAATATGCGGCAAGGAATAGCAGATAAGCAAAACCATAATAATCATTTGTCTGCTACACCTCCTTTGATGTGATGCCCAATCATATCCCGCAGGGTTGGCGGGTCTGCTGCTGGCCGGAGTCTAACCGGCATCGCATCCGCTGGCGATCAACCCAGCATACCGCTCTGTCGTTGAGCTACAACGGCGTACCTCCCGCAGCCGGGGCGGCGGCAAGGTTGCCGCAGCCCAGACCGCATGGGAGGAGAAAGGATGATGGGACTGAACCAAATCCCATGAACCTATTATAGCAGGATTTTATATGCCAAAACGGCCAACTTTTAAGAAATCAATCCATCGCACCGAAAATTTTTCGCAGTCTCCAACACGAATTTATAGATCCAGCGTCTGGCCGTTCTCTCGCTGCAATGTACTATCTGGGCGGCTCCCTCCAGCGTGTGGGTCCCCTTCCACAGGACCAGGTCAACCACCTTCAGCCTGGCACTGCCTCCCGGCATACGCTTTACAGCGGATATCGCCGCCTCTACCGCGTGCAGCTCGCTGAGCGTGAGATTCCCGTTGGGGTACCGGCGGATCATATCCTTCACATATCCCCACCAGGCGTACCGCAAGCCTAATCACCCTCTCCCGACCGTGCGCCCATACCATCGAACCAGTTTGCTCCCGGCGATATTCCGGGCCTCTTCCAGGCGCACCGGCGTTGTTCCCTTCATCGCCCTGCGGACCTTCTGCGCGGCCTGGCCCAGCTCGCAGCACTCCTCGCTCAGCTGCCCCAGCAGCTCCTCGCGCCCCAATACGAGGGAGATTTCCTCCATCATCCGCAGGGCTTCAGCGTCTAGCTTTTGACCCGTCATTTTCATCCTCCTCTTTTGGTTTCCACCTGCCGCAATGCAGCCAGTCGATCAGCCAGCTCCGATCGGGGCAATCCTGGCGGGCGCAGGTGGAGCACTTTCGATGGACGCGCCGCCTGCGGCGCGGGAGCGCCGGGTCTGCGGAGCCGATCGGAACAATGCAGTCCTTCCGGTCAATCATGTAAGTCTCCCTCCTTCACCAGCGGCCCCGCCCGCTGGCGCACACAATACCATCTGGGTCCCTCTCCCAAGGGCTATCCCTCCTCTCACTGAGATGTGTCCAACTTGGACACATCCTTTTCATTCTCCATCAGTTTCTTTTTCCGCTTCATACAAGCGGTATCAGGTGGGGGGCAGAAGGTTTTATCCGAACTGCAGCGCTTGTAATGCGGACATTTGAAGCATTCGCCAGAAACAACAGCTTGAGAGATTGCAATTCCTTCCATCTGCTTGTCTTTCGGATAAATGTGGTCAAAAAGCGTGATAAGTTTCATTGCTTGCACTCCTCTACCAAATTCAAACCGTCCACGGCATAACCACCGGATTTTCCCTCCAGTTTCACAACCAGTGTTCCGCAGCAATTCCATGGCTCAGATGTAACTACCCATACCTTGCCTTTGTTGGGTGCGCTAACGTGATAGTTATCGTTCATCACAACCTTATCGCCCGGCTTCATGCTATCACCTCCTCCGGCCTGCGGCGGTAGGCCAGCCAGGCCTTGCCGTACTCACTCAACGGCAGAGCCAGCCGATGGAACTGCGCAATGCCGTCTGAGCTGACCCCGCAAAAAATTTCATAACAGTTGAGGTCGTTTCCAGAGAACCACACCGGTTCTCCGTCCATCTCCCGAAGCTCCTCCAGGGTCAGGGGGGTGTTGGGCGGCGGGGTGATGGTAGGCATATCATCCAGGGTCGCTATACAAAAGAAAATCGTTTGCCCTTCAATGCACTTTTTGTCGTTTTCTTCGTCAAATTTAGGCATCATGGCATACAGTTTTTCCTTGTACTCATCCGCATCAATCAGCCTCATTGTCTGCCTCCAGACGGCTCCCAGTTCTTCCACCGCTGGCGGTCCCAGCAGGCAATGCAGATTTTATGGTCTGCCGGTAGCTGCCGGTGCTTGCAGTTTGTACAGCTCTTTTTCGGCTTGTTGCTGGTCATATGGCCTTACCTCCACCAAAATCTTCTTCCCGTCCCAAAACTCATGAGACACTCTTTTGACCCATTTCCGGCTGTCGTCCCGGAGAATGTACCCCTTCATGGCGTCGAGAATCATCTTCCCCATAGCGGCGTGGTTATCCGCGTCCAGTCCGTCGTCCCACCGGAAGCGGACCTCCACAGGGAAATCCAGCAGCTCCCTGGGGACCCCCGCCCGCCCCATGCACAGCCCCGTGAGCTGGTGGAGCTCCCGGGCGTCCCGGTTCCTGGCGTGGTACGGCTTCCCGCTCCAGTAGGCGTTGAGGCTGTACCGCCGGTTCCACGCCGTCAGGCCCTGCCGCGTGGCCGGGTAGGGGATGGTGAAGCTAATCGCGGTCAAAAAAACCGCACCCCCTCTCCTCCAGGAGCTTCCCCCACTCCCTGTCAGAAAGCCCGGCGCTCCTGGCCTCCAGGACCGTGGACGGTACCCCGGCCGCTCTGCGCCGCTCCTTCACGGCGTCATACCGCACCCACAGCGGGTCCATGTACCGGTGGTAGTCCCGGGCGGTGGTGCCGATATCTCCCGGCTCCCGGTCCGGCTCCGGCAGGGCGGGGCAGAGAGCGGCGATCTTCTGCGGGTCCGGAAAGTATTCGTTCACCCGCAGCAGCTTGAGAAGCGCCTGCTTTACATCCCTTCGCTCGTATGGCTCCAGAACCAGCAGCCAGGCCTTTCGCAGCGTATCGCTTCTCGTTTTTGGAGAATTGGGAAAATACAGCTTCAGAAGCTCGAAAAGATCGTCCATATCCTTTGCGGTCATAGCTCTCCTTCCTCGAAGGCGGCGATATGGCTGCATCCTGTTCTATCTCAGATCTCCGGTAGAACGTTATCGTCGTCCTCCGTTAAGAATAATCCTTCGTATGTTGATGAGACTTGGATATAGATCCTTCGTCTTTTTCTTAGTCTTTATCTTTGTCTTAGTCTTTGCTTGCTTTGCTTGGCAAATTTGGCAATTGCTTGTTTTGCTTAGATTTGCCTGATTTGCCTGCCTTTGCTTCCGCGCCCTTTTTTCCGGCGGCGCTCCTCGCTTCAGACAAGCCTGCCGCGTCAGCCTTATCCCTGTCTACCTGGGCCCGCATCATCGGGAAAAGGAACCTCTCGTTACCGCCAAGCTGCGGGGCTTCGCCCGTCCTTGCGTATTCTAGCAAGGCCGTGAAAAGCCGCCCCCTCTCAGCGTCCCCAAGGGGCTCTATTGCCTCAAGGTAATCAAGGAACAGCCGAATGTATATCACATGGCATCACCGCTCCTTCACGCTAATCCATCCCATCAGCCTTTCTCCATTTCCGCCCGCAGGCTGTCCTTGATGTAGTAGTCCAGGCCCAGGCTCTTACACAGGGCCTCCGCCTCCCGGCCAAACTGCGCCCAGTTGATGTTCGACGGGTGGTAGTTCAGCTTGCCGATCTTGATTTTGTCCACATAATCCCGAGTTGCTTGCGCCATATAAAGGACATCATCAGCGAATAATACAGGCTCAAAGGAAATCCAAGTTTTAATGCCAAGATCATGAGCCTGATTGATAAGCATTATCCTTTGCTCTGGGGCTTCCGCAAAAGGATCGTTTTGAGGAGCAAAAAGCATACTTTTGTATCCGGTGTATGTAATTCCGTACCAATCGCCGCCGTCCAGCAGGTCAAAGTCCCGGCTTCCGTCCCCTTTGGTCAAAATCTGTACATGGTTTCCGTACTCCTTCAGGGCCTTGATAACCTCACGCGTGGCGGTCGTGTCGTAGCCAGTGGGGTACGGGTCACAGGTAAAGCACAGGTGGACCAGCTTTCCGGTGATCTGCTCCCGCTCCAACTGCCGTCGAACCTCCCGCACAATATCCTTGCGCGGCTCCACGCAGGAATGAAACGCTTCCCGGTCCCGGTGGAGGACCTGGGGCGCGAAACAGTAGTAGCAGCGGTGAGGGCATCCGGTGTAGATATTCACGGCGTAATCGCCGTACTCTGCCGCCGCGCCCTTCGGCTTGTAGATAGGCTTCATTGGTCCCTCCTTTACAAATACAGCACGCCGTTGACTTCCGCCGCGATCATGTCCTTTTGAATCATTTCCAGCTATTCTTCCTTTGTGGCTCTTATGTTCCCAAAGACGGTATCATTTTCTGCGCACCACTCGGCCAGTTCCTCCGGCGTTTTGAATACCGGGCTTCTCGGCTCGCCCTCTGATGTTGTGCCCCAAAGCTGGTATCCCTCGCCCTCCGGCGGGTCCACTTTGAAATACTTCCTCCAGTCCGGGCACGGGTCGTCGTTCGGGATGTTCTTATACAGTTTTGGCGGAATACCCATGATACGGGCAAACTCTTTGCACCGCTCGCACCCGTCCTCGTATTCTTCGTGGCAGAAAACGACCTGGTATCCGTACCACACTTTGCCCAGCGGGTGGTCAAAATCCAGCGGCACGCGCTTTACTTCTCTTCCCACAGATTCATACCTTCTTGTTTCAAAAACTGCAATCGCACGGGATTTCAAGCTGTTCTTCCGCCGCCGCTGCCGGACGGTGTACCCGGCCCGGTAAAGGGCCAGGGCCACTGCCTCGCGGTCAGCGGGAATGGTGATGTCAAGGGGTATCCACTCCATCGTGGGCCTCCTGGGGCGACAGCGCAGACGCATCCCCGTCCATCACACAAAGAATGTGCGCATAAGGTATTTTGTTCTTCACTCCGTTGCGGAACAGGTCAGCCCGCCCAGCCTCTTTGACCAGTTCGTAAAGCTGACTTACTGTGACCTCGACGCGATCCTCTCTCGAAAAAGCATCTATGATTCCCATTTATTTGTCCTCCTTGTCCTTGTGCTGATGCAGGAACAAAACCCTGCTGTTCGGCCCGGCGTTCCGCGCCAGCCAGTCCAGCGCCTGCTCCCGGCTCAGATGGTTCCGCGCCGCCCGGACCTCGTAGGCGAACTCTCCCCTGGCCAGTTTATCTGCTATGCGCTCCTCAATTTCGGCGCGGGTGTGGTTGGCCTCGATCAGGTACAGGTCGTAGTCCTTTGCCCCGATGTGGTCCAGCGTGCCGGTGTCGGTGGCGTAGAATGCGGTTTCGTAGTCCAGCTTCAGGTGGTACCCGCAGTTTTCCGCGTCGTGGATGAGCGTTTCCGCCCTGAACTGGATGGGAAACCCGCATTGATACCATCTGCCTGGCTTAATTAAGATAATTGCCCGCTTGTCCACCCCGGCCTCCAGAAGGGGGAAAACCATCCACTTGCAGCACACCCACCGCAGGGCGGGACGCTCCTTGTGGAGCGCCCGCACCGTGGCTTTGTTGAAATGATCGCCGTGCTCGTGGGTGAGCAAAACCAGCCGAAGGCTCTTGATGTACCCGCTCTCCCGCAGCTTCTTCATGGGGATGCCCATGTCAATGGCAATCTCTCCGTTTATGATGACGCAGTTTCCGCTTGAGCCGGTGGCGAGGATGTCATATGTCAAAAGTCAGCCCCCCAACCCTTTTCATCCACCATTTTTCGGCGTCCTCTTTTGTGTAAAAGCCGTGAGCGGACATCCATTCCTCCCGCGGAGAATCATCGTCTTTCCCGTGTATTCCGTCATTAAGGCGGAATCTCGGGCAACCAACTGACCAACCGAACCAAAAGCCATCTACCGTGTCGCTTCTGATAAATGCTTTTGCGCCGCATATTGGGCATGGTGGAAGACCGGATTCATCACCCGGAACGTTTTCGTCCGGGTGAATCCTCAAAACGTGTACAACTGGCTCACACATCGTTCAAGCTCACCTGCTCTTCCTGCTGGGCGGATTCCGGGGCCTCCACCAGCGTTTCTGGCGGGAGCTCGTGGATGGGAGAGGCGGCGGGAAGCTGTGCCTCAGGGTCCTCGAAATAGTTCTCGTTCTCCGCCGCAGCATCCGCCTCAAAGGCCGTCTGTAGGTCGATGGACATCACGCCCCACTTGCTGATCAGCTGCCTCAGCATGGTCTTGTGGGCCATACCGTCAAAGTCCTTGTACCAGAAGGAAGAGTACAGCCACTCTTCCTTTGCGGGGTAGTTGTTGGCCTCGTAGTCTGCAAAGGAAACTTTTGGATAGCGCCCTTTTGTGGCCTCCTTGCTGAATGCCGCGCTGAACCGATCGGCATGGGCGATCATTTTTTCCTTGCTCCAGTAGATGGTTTTGGTGAATCCGTTCAGATACTCAAAGGAGGCCAGATAGCCAACCGTTCGGGCTTGTTCCCGTTCGTTTTCGTCCTCAATGGGAATGATGGAGAATTCCTCGGTAATGGGGTTCCAGCCGCATAGCTCACCCTCTTTGACGGAAATCACATTCAGTCGCTTGTACTGGCCGGAGCGGAGCGCCAACTGAATCAGCCCCTTGTATCCCAAAACAAACTGTGCGTTGGTGCATTCCTGGGAAATGATGTTACCGTCCCGGTCCCGCCTCTCCTTCTGCTTGAACGGGACAAGGTAATACTGCCCCAGCTGAGGGGAGGGAGAGAGATTCAGGCTCTCGCCCAAAAGAGCACCGGAGAGGATAGTCTGAGGCGTGCACTCCTGGAGCGCCGGATTGACCGACACGGCGCTGACAATGGCGGACACGAACCGCCGCGCCCGGGCGGGGTCCTGGATTGTCCGGTTAATCATCGCCTGATAGTTGGGCTTGTTAATCATCACAGAGAACGGAATTCTCTGCGCAACGGCGGTGTTACTCATACTGGATGCCCTCCATATTCAAAAATTCTTTCAGCCTGCGAAGCTTGGACCTTGATGTCTTGACAATAAAGGAGCATACTACAACGGGTTCCGGAGCTTCCACAGCCGCAGCCGCCTCCATCGCCTCCACCCGCCGCACCATCTCCGCTACCCGCTCCCGCGCGGCCACGCGGTTCTTCTGGGCAGCTTTCTGCTCCTCTGTGCGCCGCCGGCGGTTCTGTACCGCGCAGACAGCTTTGGCAGCGTCCAATGTCTGCTGATATTCCACCATGATCTCTGCCGCATCCTCCAGATCGCCAATGCGGTCCACATCCCCGCTGACCCGAACCACAAACGCCGCCAGCTGCTCCCGCAGAAGCTTGGGGGTCTTGGCCCTTGCGGAGGCCATATCCACCTTCACGCCGGCCTGCTCATAGCTCAGCCAGTCCAGGCGGTGGACGGCGCACAGCTCCGCAAAATAGCTCCGCAGGCCGTCCTCGCACCGGCGCTTGATCTCTGATTCTACATCGTCTATCTTCTTTTTCAGGTCCGCATCCGCCGACTGGAAAGTGTCGGAAACGCACTCCTTATATACGGCCTCGAACCGTTCATAAGGCTCTAAAACCGCCCTTTTTGCGTCCTTTCGCTGGTCCTCCAGAATGCCAAATTCCTGGCGCAGCTTTGCCCGCTCCGCCTTGACGGACTGGAGTGTATCCTCTGTACAGACCATAGCCAGCGCGGCGGAAACTCGCTCGATCACAGAATCCTTCACCGTGCGCAGCCGCTCCTCAATTTCCGGCAGCTGTCTGACCACAATCAATTCACTCGATAGAGTATCCATAGTCCTCCTCCTGATATAAGCATTTATCATGGCACCACTGACCGCCGGCGTTTTTATCCATCGGCTCGCCAGGCCAGTCGATGCCCTCCCCGCAGAGGGGGCATATGTATCGATAGTCTCTGCCGGGCACGACTCCGAACTGCGGCGCGTACCGGTCCCTAGCGGGGATATTTCTCATGGCCTCCCCCTCACTCCACCCACGCCCTGTCCGGCAGAGCGGAGAGCAGGCGGTCAAAGCGTCTGGACGCGTCCGTGCCGGGGTGGAACCGCGCTTCGGCGGCGGCTTCGTAGGCGTCGTTGAGCTCCTGTACCTGTTTTAGCAGCGACGTGTTCTCATCCCGCAGAATATCAAATGTCGCCCGCAGGTAGTCGTACTGCTGGCGCAGATCCAAAAACGCCACCAGAATCCCCACGCACTGG
>JAAWUC010000015.1 GCA_022804995.1 Oscillospiraceae bacterium | reverse complement strand
CTGGGCCTTGACCTCCTCGGCGGTAAGGCCCTCGATGTGGAACTTAGCCGACTTGTCCTCCGCCTTCATATAGGTCCCCATGGGCTCCAGCCGCTTGGTACCGCCGGTGCAGTTGCCCATCTTGATCCAGAGGGCCTCCAGCTCCGCGGCCTCGGAGGCGTGCTCGGGAATGATCTCCACGATATCCTTGTCGATACGGATTTTCATAGCTGTTCCCCTGCCTTCAATCAGCCGAAGTACCGCTCCAGCAGACCCTTGAAGGCCTTGCCGTGGCGGGCCTCATCCCGGGCCATCTCGTGCACGGTATCGTGGATAGCGTCCAGGCCCAGCTCCTTGGCCTTCTTGGCGATAGCCATCTTGCCGGCGGTGGCACCGTTCTCGGCCTCAACCCGCATCTCCAGGTTCTTCTTGGTGCTGTCGGTCACAACCTCACCCAGCAGCTCGGCGAACTTGGCGGCGTGCTCGGCCTCCTCATAGGCGGCCTTCTCCCAGTACAGGCCGATCTCGGGATAGCCCTCGCGGTGAGCCACACGGGCCATGGCCAGATACATGCCCACCTCGGTGCACTCGCCGGAGAAGTTGGCCCGCAGACCCTCCAGAATCTCCGCGTCCACACCGGCGGCCACACCCACCACGTGCTCCGCAGCCCAATTCATCTCCGCCTTCTGCTCGGTGAACTTGGAGCCGGCCACACCGCACTGGGGGCACTTCTCGGGGGGAACATCACCTTCATGCACGTAGCCGCAGACAGGGCAAACCCACTTTTTCATAGCTGTTAATCTCCTTTTCCTTTATAAATGATTCTTATTATAGACGCCTTTCGGCGTTGCTATTCTCCAGAGCGCTCCGGCAGGCGGGGCAGAGACCCAGATACTCCACCGCGCAGTCCTCCAGCAGGTATCCGGCGGTGTCCTCCGGCAGCTCCACGCGGGTCCAGGGCAGATCCGCCAGCGCACCGCAGGCCCGGCAGCGGATGTGGCTGTGGCGGCGGGTGTCGCCGTCGTAGCGGTCGTCTCCGCCGGCCGTCCCCAGCCGCAGGCACGCGCCCTCCGCCGCCATCTGGGAGAGCACCCGGTAGACGGTGGAGCGGCTGATGGTGGGCTGCTCCCGGTGGACCTGATCGTAGACCATGGCGGCGGTGGGGTGGTTCCCCATCCGGCAGAGCGTCCGGTGGATGATCTCCTTCTGGAGCGTGTTTCTTCTGTCAGCCATCGGTTTAACTCCTTATTAGGATTAAATCCTAAAAGAAATATAGCACAGATACCGCCCCCTGTCAAGGGGAATTTTCCGGCGGGAGCGAAAAAGTTTTCCTGGAGGCGGGCTCCGCTTGCCAAAGGGCGGAAACCGTGATATACTGCGGCTATTCCAAATAAGGAGGAGACGGGCATGGAGCCGGTGTATTACACGGTGGAAACCATCAACGGGGACTACGCATATCTCCGCTCCGACGGGGGCGTGGAGAACCAGGTGGCGATGTTTTTGCTGCCGGAGGGCACGGATGTGGGCGTCCGGCTGCTGTGGCGGGACTTTGAGTGGTCCCTGGCCTGAGGCCCGCCGCTTCTGCCGGAAGCGGGCTTGGCGCTGGGCAGCCTGCCCAGGCGCTGTATGGGAAGCATCATGAGGACGCATCATAAAATCAATATATATAAGGAGCAGCTGATATGAAAAACACCGAAAAAACCATGGAGAAGATCGTCGCCCTGTGCAAGGGCCGGGGGTTCATCTTCGCCGGCAGCGAGATCTACGGGGGCCTCGCCAACACCTGGGACTACGGTCCCCTGGGCGTGGAGCTGAAAAACAACGTCAAGCGGGCCTGGTGGAAGAAGTTTGTCCAGGAGAACCCCTACAACGTGGGGCTGGACGCCGCCATCCTCATGAACCCCCAGGTCTGGGTGGCCAGCGGCCATGTGGGGGGATTTTCCGACCCCCTTATGGACTGCAAGGAGTGCAAGGAGCGCTTCCGGGCTGACAAGGTCATTGAGGACTGGTGCCAGGAGAATAGCTATGACCTGGGCCGCAGCGTGGATGCCATGAGCCAGGCGGAGATGAAGGCCTTTGTTGACGAGCACCAGATCGCCTGCCCCAGCTGCGGCAAGTTCAACTGGACGGATATCCGGCAGTTCAACCTGATGTTCAAGACCTTCCAGGGCGTCACCGAGGACGCGAAGAACACCGTCTACCTCCGTCCGGAGACCGCCCAGGGCATTTTCACCAACTTCCTCAACGTCCAGCGCTCCACCCGGCGGAAGCTGCCCTTCGGCGTGTGCCAGATCGGCAAGAGCTTCCGCAACGAGATCACCCCGGGCAACTTCATCTTCCGCACCCGGGAGTTTGAGCAGATGGAGCTGGAGTTCTTCTGCCAGCCCGGCACGGAGCTGGAGTGGTTTGCCTACTGGAAAAACTTCTGCCACCAGTGGCTGCTGGACCTGGGCATCAAGGAGGAGAACCTGCGGCTCCGGGACCACGACCCCGAGGAGCTGAGCCACTACTCCAACGCCACCACGGACTTTGAGTTTGCCTTCCCCTTCACCGACTGGGGCGAGCTGTGGGGCGTGGCCAGCCGGACCAGCTTCGACCTGACCGCCCACCAGACCACCTCCGGCAAGGATATGAGCTACTTCGACCAGGAGAAGAACGAGCACTATATCCCCTATGTCATCGAGCCGTCTTTGGGCGTGGAGCGGATGCTGCTGGCCTTCCTGTGCAACGCCTACGACGAGGAGGTGGTGGACGCGGAGAAGAACGACGTGCGCACGGTGCTGCGCCTCCACCCGGCCCTGGCCCCCTTCAAGTGCGCGGTGCTGCCCCTGAGCAAGAAGCTGGGGGACAAGGCCCGGGAGGTCCAGGCGGAGCTGTCCAAGTATTGGATGGTGGACTACGACG
Source organism: Oscillospiraceae bacterium (assembly GCA_022804995.1). Lineage (GTDB taxonomy): Bacteria > Bacillota > Clostridia > Oscillospirales > Oscillospiraceae > Pelethomonas. Next base: position 27,724 of record JAAWUC010000015.1, on the reverse strand, counting down.
ACGCCGGAAGCATCGGCAAGCGCTACCGCCGCCAGGACGAGGTGGGCACTCCCTACTGCATCACCGTGGACTTCGAGACGGTGGGCGACGAGAAGACCCCGGCGGACAACTGCGTCACCATCCGGGAGCGGGACAGCATGACCCAGGTGCGGGTGCCAATCAGTGAGCTCAGGGGCTGGCTGGAGGAGCGGCTGGCGTACTAATCGGGCAGCAGGGGGACGGCGGCGAGGCCGGGGAGCTCCGTGCCGGGACGGACTCCCAGGATACCGTCGGCGAAGCCGAGGGCGACGGCCTTCCTGGCGTTCATCCAGGTGCTCGCGTCCATCAGGCGGGAGATTTCCGCCCGGGGCAGGCCGGTTTTGAGCTCATAGGCGGTGATAAGGCCCTCCTTGGTTTCCCGCAGCCGCTCCATTGCGTTGCCCATGTCGCCGCACCCGCCAGAGACGCTGGTTATAGGGTTGTGGATCATCATGATCGCGGTGGGTGACATGATCACCTCCGTTCCGGCCATGGCGACGACGGAGGCGGCGGAGATGGCGGCGCCGTCGATTTTGATGGTGACGCTGCCTATGCGCCGGTACTCCATGAGCATGGTGTAGATTTGGCTGGCCGCAACGCAGCTCCCTCCGGGGCTGTTGAGAAAGATGGTAACATGGCCGCCGGCGGCGAAGAGTGCGCTGCGGACTGCCTGGGGCGTGATGCCCTCCCGGCGCGGGTCCTCCACAATCACGCCGTACAGCCGGAATATCTGCTCCGCTGTGTTCCCGGGGACGGGGTCCGCCGGAGGTGTGAAGCATGTTCTGTTCATAGGGTTGATCCTCCTTTTATTGTTTGATATCCGGTCCGGTTTATACGAAAAAGCCGCTTAGGCGCACTGCCGCAGTCTCCAATGGAGTCCTACAGCTTAGCGCGTCTAAGCGGCTTTCCTGTGAGCAGCTCTATTTTGCCTCAAGCGCCGATGTCCACGGGGATCTTCTTCCAGCCCCGCATGGGACACTTGATATAGGCCGTTATTTTGATGGGAAGCGCCCCTGCCGTTTCAATAACATGGCAGTGCTTCCCGCCCACGCACCGTGTTCCCTCGTAGGGGCAGTGGTAAACGCAGGCGCCCTGCTCTTGGCTGTGGGGATCTTTCGTGTGCATAGGGCCTCCTTTCTTAAAGCAGAGGGGGGAGCTTGGCCGACGGGTCGTTTTGGGCATTGCAGATGATGCTCCGGACATCCTCCACCTCCGAGCGGGTCATTCTGTTGCCCAAAATCATGTAGGAGATGACGGCGCCCGCGCCGCGGATGGAGTCCTTCCCAGTGATCATGCGCTTGTTCGCCCGGTTAATGACGAGGATGTTGTACCACAGCTCGTTGGTGAAGCTCCAGTCGATGCTGTTGAGCTTGCCGGCGACTGTCTCCCAGGCGACCCCCTTGCGCTGCGCCGTGAGGGCGGCGTGGGCAAGGGCCATCTGCGTCACGGGCTTGAGCAGCAGATTTTCTTCCCGCAGGGAGGAGATGGGCTTGTCCGCCCGGGTGAGCGCCAGATAGTCCTGGAACGCCTGGACCGTATCCAGCGTAACCCGCCAGAAGCTGGAAACCCGCTGGTAGGCAGCCTCCAGCCGGCCGTCGTCCGGGAGCCGCTTGGAGGAGAAGCCCTCGTCCTTGAGAATCGTCTCGGCAATCGAGTAGGCCGCGCTGAGTGTGGTGAGGTTCTTGCTGCGCTGGGAGAGGGTGTTGCTTGTCCAGTTGACGAGATTGATACCCTCCACGGGGGCGAGGGGCCCGTCCCCGCCAATCAGCCGGCGGATGATGACGGAATAGGGGTCGTCATCGCTGGTGATGATGTTGTCGCTGCGGCTTGTTTGCTTGGCGTATTTGTTGATTTTGTTGAAAATTTTCCGGATTTTGGCGGTATTTGTGTGTTCTACGAGGATAATACTGAGCTCATCCGCCGCAAGCTCCGGATGGGGCTGAAGATCGCTCAGCATAGGCGTCGCTTTTGTTCCGGCGGGGACGCCCATCAGGCCGCGAATGGCGATTTTCAGGCTTAAAAGCCTGTGTTGTCCATCCAGGGCAATGAGCCGCTCTTTTCCTGGCAGTGTGATGAAGCCCATGTCCTGTAACGGCATTTTGTACGCCGCCGGCAGGGCGCCCACAACATCTGTGAGGGGTTCAAAGACGATATTTTCAAAGCCCTCATAGATATCCACAATCAGACTGGAAAAAAAACGGTCCGGATCTGTCGTCACATAGGGGACAATTTCTTCTACAATGCGCCGTATATCGCAGTGCCGCTGCATTTTTTCTTCTGCCGTCATGTTGGGCCATTCCCGCATTTCCTCGGCAATGCCCACGCTGTCAATGAGCCGGCCGGCCGGCAGCTTCGTGATGTAGTACACCGTACTGCCCATGGTTGCCCTGATGCACCCAAAAGTAGCCATGCTTCACCTCCTTGTTTTTGAATGAGTGGGATGTCTGACTTTTATTATACACAAGCCATGCCGCCTTGTCAAGAAAAACATTCGATGTTTTTCAAAAACCTTATTTGCGCACATGCCGCTCAATGGGCGAAATTCCGGATTGACATTTTTCTTGCAATTCGATCAAAATTGCGGTATCATTTTCTATAGGCATTGAGCTTAGAAAATGGTAAAATTTGGGAATTGCTTTGCGGCAGTCCCCGGCTTTGGTGTATAGGTGATGGAATGCGGATACCATGGAATGAATATGAGGCGGCAATTCTGCTGAACGCGTGCATAGAGGTCCGGAATGGACATATATCCCGAAAAGAGGCGGAAGCCGCTGTTTCGCAGGAACTGCGGGCTATGGCGGAGGAAGAGGGCCGGGCCGTGGACAGCATATACCGCAACGGCAACGGCATCCACATGCAGTTCGAGATTATGAATGACCTGCTGTTGGAGCGGCGGGGGGGACTTCACCCCGCCCCCCGGCTGTTCCGGGAGATGGTCGGGCTGTACCGGAGGGATGAGGATTCCTTCTGGGCGCTTCTGCGGAAGGCCAAGGGCAGCGCCGTCTTAGGGACTGCCGGGGCCTCTTTGGGTGTGGACTCCCATCTGGCGGAACGTTTGATCCATATTGCTGACACGCAGTTCCCCAACGGACTGCGGAAGGCGTCGCCGGTGGAGATAGCGCGGCTGCGCCGGTACTTTCTTGCGGCCTATCCCGGCGAGGCGCTTTCGGAGGATCTGGATCTGGAGGCCGTCATCGCCAGGGAGGCCGTGGTATTCCAGGGGAGATATTACATCGTCTCCGATAGAACAAAAGATCTCATCTGCTCCATCGTCTTCGGGCAGACGGCGCTGGGACATCAGATTTTTTACTATGAGGCGCTCTATGAGCGGCATATGGAGCCGCTGCAGGCCTGCCATATTTTTGTGGTGGACGTTCTGCGGGCCATGCTGGAGAGGCTGCTTCCGCAGTACTTCTATCACAGGTCCTATTTTACAGCCGCCCGGGGCGCCTCGCTGGAGGCCGAGATCACCCGTTGCTTTGACGGCGCGGCCGGTCTGACCTATGCGCAGCTGGAGGAGGCCCTCCCCTACGTCCCGCTGGAGAAGATCAAGCATATGCTGGCGGTGCGCCCCCAATTTATCTGGGTCCGTACAGGGGAATATGTGCTGGCGGATGGGATCCGCCTGGATGAGGAGGAGTCCCGGCTGGCGGAGGCCTCCATGCGGGAGGATGTGGACAGACAGGGGTTTTCCTCTCTGTCCAATCAGAGCTTTGCCGTGAGCCTGAGCCAGAGCCCCGCGCTCTCGGAGTGCGCCCTGCGGGAAGCGTTCTATCAGAGGCGTCTGTCTGGGCGGTACGACAGGCGGGGCGGGATTGTCTATGAGAAGGGGACCAGCTTTCAGCTCCGGCAGGTGCTGGAGGCATTTTGCCTGGAGCACGACTCCCTTACGGCCGGCGAGCTCCACGCCTTTGAGGCGGACATCACCGGCGGCCGGTACCGGCGGGCGATGGCCGCGGCCTATGATACCATGGTCCGCGTCAGCCGGGATCTGTTTGTGCGGACGGAGCTGGTCCACTTTGATGTGGAGCAGACGGATTCGGCGCTGGAGCTGTTTGCCGCCGGGCGGGTCATCCCCCTCCGGGCGGTGACGAGCTTTACCTCCTTCCCGTATGTGGAGGGGTATAGCTGGAACTTATATCTGCTGGAGAGCTTTTGCCGCCGGTTCAGCAAAAAATACCGGTTTGACTGCCTCTCTATCAACAGCGTGAACGCGGGGGCCGTCTATCCGGCGGACCGGCGCTTTGAGAGCTATACGGATGTGATGGCGGAGGCGGTGGCGGCGGCGGCCATTCCGCTGTACCCGGACGATGTCAGCCGCTTTTTGAAGAGCAGCGGATACGTCGCGCGGCGCACCGACGCGGCCGGCGAGGTGATCGTAAAGGCGCAGGCGGTCATAAATCAAGGAGGATGACAACATTTGTATACATATAGGTATGACGAGACAACCGGCGGAATTGTCCTGCTGGATGACGATACCGTGATGCACTCCAACGAGCCCCGGCCCGTATATGCCCGGGAGATGGATTTTATCGGAATGGACAGGCACTGGACCTACGACCGGCAGATGGAGATCCCTTATCTCTGGGCGGAGGCCGGCACATACTGGTACAGGGGAACCATCATCGCGAAGGTGAAGGGGGGAGCCCTGTATGAGGCACCGGTCCTGGAGCCCTTTTGCAAGGTGGAGGAGGCTCGCGAGGTGCAGGCCGTTCCGGACGGAACCGAGCTTCTGCCGGTGGATCTGCCCGGGATGATAGAGCAGAACCGGATGCGGCTGTCCTTGCTGGAGCAGATGACGGCGAAGCGGATCTATAACTACTATAAGGCACAGCTGAAGAAGGAGCTCCGGCTTTTTCACGTGGCGTTCAGCGGGGGGAAGGACAGCCTGGTGCTCCTGGACCTGGTCAGGCGGTCCCTGCCCAAGACCGACTATATGGTGGTATTCGGGGACACCGGCATGGAATTCCCGGACACCTACGAGGTGGTGGACGCGGTGGAGCGGCAGTGCAGGGAGGAGGGGATTGCGTTTTACCGGGCCAAATCGCAGTTTGATCCCATGGACAGTTGGCAGATCTTCGGGCCGCCGTCCCGGGTCCTGCGGTGGTGCTGCTCCGTCCACAAGGCCGCGCCGCAAACCCTGGAGATCCGGAGACGCCGCGGCGAGGAGAACGAGAAGCACCGCTACATCGGCACGGATTTTGTGGGGGTGCGGAAGTATGAGAGCCTCAACCGCGCGGGCTATGACTTCGAGAATGTGGGAAAGAAGCAGCGGGGACAGCACTCCCAGAATCCCATCCTGGAGTGGAGCTCCGCCGAGATCTGGCTGTACATTTACACCCATCACCTGATGGTGAACGAGGCGTACAAGAAGGGGAACTCCCGGGCGGGGTGCCTGTTCTGTCCGATGGGGGGCGGAAAAGGGGACTATTTTCAGCACCGGTCGTACCCGCAGGAGGTTGACCGCTTTATTGAGCTGATTAAGCGGACAAACGCCCGGGACAGGGATGATCCCCAGGCTTTGCAGACATATATTACAAACGGCGGCTGGAACGCTCGGAAAAACGGGCGCGACCTGGTGGCCAGAGAGCAGCACTATTTTGAGGAGACAAAGGACGGGCGGATCCATATCACCGTCCGGAATCCCGGCACCGACTGGCGCGAATGGATCAAAACCATGGAGTACGCGCACATCCACTATGAGTATACGCCGCTGGAGGACGGGTACCAGATCACCGTCAGCGAGTCCGAATTCCGGGAGTACCCGGCCAATAAGACGAAGTTCAAGCAGGTATTCAAGAAGGCCGCCTGCTGTGTTCAATGCAGGGTCTGCGAGGCGAACTGCCCCCTCGGCTGCATATCCTTCGAGGAGAATCTCCGGATCGACAGCTGCCAGTCCTGCGGCCGGTGCCACGAAATACCAGACGGGTGCCTTGTGTACCACTCCACAAGACTGCCTATGGGAGGAACAAGAAAAGTGAACAGTGTGAATTCCTTTGCAAATCACGCGCCGAAAGCCGGCTGGGTGAAGGATTACCTCGCCAAGGGCGGCGCATTCTGGACAGACAACTCCCTGGGACCCAATCAGGTCGGCATGTTCAAGCGCTTCCTGCGGGATTCCGGGCTGATGGAGGACAACGCCGTCACGGCGCTGTTTGGGCTCATGAACAGGCTGGGCGGGGAGCACCCCGCAGGGTGGGGGCTGCTGCTGGCCAATCTCGCCTACAACCCCCAGTGCATGTGGTATATCAACCATATGGAGATCGGCCGGGCCTACACCCGGGAGCAGATCGCGGAGATGCTGATGGAGGAGGGCGTCAGCAAAAACGACGCGACCTCTATCATCAACGCGTTCAAACGCTTCTGCGATCTGCCCCTGGGGACGGCGCTCCAGTTCGGCTCCACTGCCATGACAGGGCGGCAGATCAGCACCCTGACGCGGACCAAGGCCCTTGTGGAGGACGGCCGGGTTGTGCTCTACGCGCTCTTCAAATTCGCGGAGGCCTGCGGGGACTACTACCAGTTCACCCTGGAGCGGCTGCTGAACCACAGAGTGGAGTCCGCCGGCGTCAGCCCCACCAAGATCTTCGGGCTGAACCGGGAGGAGATGGAGCGGTTCCTGAACGGACTGACAGCCCGGTACTCAGAGTTTATCAACGCCACCTTTACCCACGATCTGGACAAGATCTCCCTCGCGGAGGACAAGACAGCGGAGGATGTGCTGAAATTGTTTGAGGAGTAACAGAGATGCTGTATAGTGAGTATTTTGATATTGACGAGGGCTACTATCCGGAAATCAACCCCAACTCCATCAAGGACCGGGCCAACAAGTGGGAGAAGACCTTTCCCCACAAGACGTTTATTGAGCTGCTGAAGGCGATGGAGCGAATGCTTGCCCGAGGCGCCAACGCCGACAAGAAGGGAATCTGGATTGAGGGCGCCTACGGCACGGGAAAGTCCCGGGTAGCCTGGACCATGAAGAATCTCCTGGACTGCTCTCCGGAGGCGCTGACCGCCTACTTTGATATGTACCCCGAGCTGCAGGGGGAGAAGGATCTGCGGGACAAGCTGCTGGGGCACAAAAAGGAGCGGATTATCACCGTCTCCCGGTATGCCTCCGGCGATATCGACTCCTCGCGCAGGCTGATCATGGCTGTCTTTGACAGCGTGCTCCGGGCGCTGAAGGCCGCCGGCCTCTCCTACAGGGGGGAGGCCACCCTGCGCGGCAAGGTGGCCTCCTGGCTGGAGGACGATGTCCACAAGGCGATGTTCAACGCCACCATTGAGAAGCCCCAGTACAGGGGGTGGGGCAGCTTTTCCGGGAAGTCTGCGGACGATATCATCGCGCTGCTGCGTTCCTCCGGCGAGAGCGCGAACGCGCTGCTCGACGACATCCTGTCTCTGGGGGAAAACGAGGGGATTACCGCCTTCTCCATCAATATGGACGAGCTGACGGACTGGCTGACGGACGTGATTGAGCGCAACCATCTGAAGGCCGTCGTGTTTGTGTGGGACGAGTTCTCCTCCTTCTTCAAGAACAACAAAAACAGCCTGGATGAGTTTCAGAAGCTGGCGGAGCTGTCCAACCACAAGCCCTTCTATCTGATGATCGTGACCCATATGTCCGGCGCCATCGCGGGCGAGGGGGATCAGTCCTTCAACATTGTCCGGGACCGGTTTGTTCGGAAGGAGATCACCCTGCCGGACAATATCGCTTTCATGCTCATCCGGCACGTGCTCCGTATCAAGCCCGCGGCGCAGGAGCAGTGGGAGGCCCACTCCGACTACCTGAACGGACTGATGCCCACTTCCAGAAGCGCCGTTGCCAAGGCCGCGCGGGTGGACGAGGAGGTTCTGACGGGACTTCTGCCCATCCATCCCATGGCCGCGCTGCTTCTGAAAAATATTTCCACCGCCTTTGCCTCCAACCAGCGGAGCATGTTCAACTTCATCAAAAATGAAACGGAGGATCTGCGCGCGTTCCAGTGGTATATTGAGCGCCACAGCCCCGACGAGGGGGACATTTTGACCATTGACGCTCTGTGGGACTTCTTCTATGAGAAGGGGACGGATGAGCACGGAAACGAAGTCGGAAGGAGCAACCTTGACGTTCTTATCCGGACGATTCTCGATACATATACCCTGAACCAGGACGGCCTGAACGAGGAGGAAAAGACGGTGCTGCGGACCGTTCTGATGATGCAGGCCATCAGTCAGAAGCTGGGAGACAGCTTCGAGCTGTTCCAGCCCAATGCCAGAAATTTGGGGTACGCCTTTGAGGGGACGGATCTGGAGAACGGCCGCGGTTATTTCATCGCGAAAAACCAGCTGGTCAGAAAGGGAATCCTCTACGAGCGGCCGGGGGATATGCCGACCTTCGCGGCGGCGGCGGTGTCCGGCGATCAGGTCGCGATTGACGCGATCAAGCGCAGGCTGCGCGACGAGACCAGGACCGCCAAGCTGCTGGCGGACGGCGGGATGGAGTCGGCGCTGTCCCTGACGGCGGCGCTGCGGCTCCGCTACAGCATCGTACCCGCCACCAGCGACGATTTTACAAAGACCATCAACCGGCTCTCCGGCGAGGCTCCGGATTACCATATTCGGGGGGTTATCTGCTTCGCGCGGACCGAGGAGGATCAGAAGAAGCTGCGCGGCCTGATCCGGGAGGCGATGGCTGATCCGCGCTACGCGGAGCTGGTGGTGATTGACGCGGCCTCCAACCTGATGAAGGCCGATCGCTTCGACCAGTGGGTGGACGCCGCCGCCAACGAGGAGTACTGGCGGCCCAAGGACGGACATCTGGCCGACGACATGAAGAACAAGGCGGAGGCGAAGCTGGCGGAGTGGAAGAAGGACGTCGTGGACGGAGACTTCGTGCTCTATCCCGCGGTCAGGGAGCAGCCCGCCGGCAGGTTCGGGATTCAATGCGCGAAGATGTCCAGGCTGATGGAGGAGCTGCGGGGCAATGTGCTGTCCCTGTACCCCCTCTCCTTTGACAATGCCAAGGTGTCGGAAAACTTCTTCAACATGAACCAGCTGCCCGCCGGGGCGAAAAACGGCATCAACCAAACGGCGGGGGGCATCTACCAGCAGGGGGCAATTGCCGCCATGCTCAAGGGCGTCTGGCAGATTCCGGGCAATTACTGGGAGACGCAGCCTCATCTGCCCATTTCCAAGCTCAAGAGGAAGGTGGACGCGTATCTGGACGCAGCCTTCCAGCGGGATGTCCGCGTGCTGGTGGGGGATGTGTTCGATATGCTGATGGAGGAGGGCTTCATGCCCTGCAATATGTACTCGCTTCTGACGGGCTTCCTGCTGAAGGAGTATATTGGGGATCAGTACCGCTATGGCATCGGCATCAGCGGAGACGAGGGCGGAAAAATGACGGCGGAGAAGCTCGGCGACCATATCGGAGAGTACATCAAGCACGTCAATACGCCCATTAAGAATTACCGGGAAAAGTACATCGAAATCATGACCCGGAACCAGAAGAAATTCATCGAATTCGCCCAGGAGGTCTTCTCCACAGACGAGAATTTTTCCGTGGAGCTGACCGTCAACAAGGTCCGCTACAAGCTCAAGGAGCTGGGCGCGCCCGTCTGGTCCTATCAGAAGATCGACACCAACGGCCTCTCGCCCTTTCTGGACAAGCTGGGCGTGATGGCCAACTCCCAGAAGGAGAGCCTCGCGTCTCTGGCGGACGCCTTTGGCGGGATGCTCTCCCAGGTTCCGTCCGCCGCCGCCCAGCTGAAGAGCATCCTGACCCCCGGCAACGGGAGAAGGGCCCTGGCGCTGTTCCTGCGCGAGTTTGAGGACGGTGAGATCTACGCGCTGGCGGAAAAAATCGGCATCCAGGACGTCTGCGCCGAGGTTAAAAAGCAGATCAGCTCCGGGGAGGCGCTGTGGCTCTGGGATCAGGAGACCGGGGAGGAGGAGATTCGCAAGCTGCTGGTGGACTACCGGATTATCGCCGCCAGCATGGAGCTGAAGATGACCTGCGCCTCCTGGTACTCCTGCATGGAGGCGTGGAGAACCGCCGCCAGGTTTATCAAGATTCCCCAGGCGGTGCTGGCCCTGCGGCGGCCGGAGCTCAAGCGGTTTTTCCTGGCATTGCGGGAGATTGCGGAGACGGGGGACCTCGCCTATGACAAGCGGGCGGGTTTTTTGGCGGAACTGGAGGACAGGCGCGGCGGGGTTTCCGAGATCCTGAGCGGCGCCTCCCAGATATTTGCCGCGGAGTACGCCATGAGCCTGTCCGAGTTCGCCGGCCAGGAGAAATTGGAAATTTACTCCAGGCTCCCCGGGTCCTCCTTTACGGACGACCCGTCCGATTACGCGAAGAACCTGGATACGCAGATCCACGCCGCGAAGCGGGAGCGGAATAAATTTAAGCTGCACCGCCTCTGGGAGTCCAGAACGGACAGCAAGGGGCCGCGGGAGTGGTCCGAGGACCATAAAACGCCCATTTTGGCCATGGTCCCCGCCGGGGAACAGCCGCTGGCCAAAAAGCTCTTCACCGTTCTCCAGGCAAGGAGCCCGGATGAGCCGGAGGTTTTGGAGGCACTCCAGTACCTGGAGTCCAAGGCGGAGTTTTTGGAGGACCTGCGGGATCCGGACAAGGTGGAGCGGGCGTTCCGCGCCGCGATCATCGGAAAATACGGACTGCTGCTCAAGGACAGTCAGGAGGTCCGGCGCGTCCTGCTGGCCGCCGTCCCGGTGGATGTCTACGACTGGTACGCCAATACGGGGATACAGGAGCAGGTGAAAAAAATGGCGGACACCAAATATTTTGCCGAGGGCTGTGATGTCGCGGTGCGGCGGTTCCAGTCCATGCCGGAGGAGCGGGCGAAGGAGTATTTGATTCGCCTGATCAAGGAGAACCCAACCGTGGGAATCGAGATCCTTGCCGAAAAGGGGGACGAGGGATGAGGGAGATACCGGTACAGGAGGCGCTGGAGGCCGTTGACAGGTTCTTGAGAGGCACGGCGGCGACGCCTTTCTTCGTCCTGGCGGACGGAAACGAGGCCTACCGCCGCATTTTGGGGGAGCTGCGGCAGAGACTGCCGGTGATCGCGGTGAGCGGCTTCTGCGCCGGTGACGCATTCCCGGACTTTGACGGCGTGGCTGCCCGCATCCGGCAGACGGAGAAGGCCTCCCTGGTTGTCGGGCTGGGGGAGGCGGTCCAGCTCTCCGGGGCGTCCTCCATCCTGGGGGAGCTGAAGGATACATATACGGACGCGAAGATCGTCATCCTGTGCCGGGGCGTCCGGCGGGAGATCCTGTCCCTGGCGGGGAGCGACCCCAAGTTTGGAAGCCGGAACTACTGCGTCACGGAGTCGCCGGATTTGTTTGAGGTCCGCCGGTATGACAGCGCCCTGGAGGTCCCCGCCCACGCCAGCGGGTTTCAGGAACTGCTACAGGAGCTGGAGCGGGGAGAGCTCCCGGTCATCCGGGTGAAATCCTCGCTGGCGATGCGCGGCTGCAAGAATATCACCACCGCCTACGGGGCGCTCCGGGAGGAGGACCCCGGCTTTCCGGTCCCCGAGAGCTGCCTGGAGGCGGAGCAGTGGGAACAGTTCCTCACGGACAGGGGGTGCAGCGGATATCCGGTCACCCACTGGAGAACCTTTTTGAAGTACACCCTCGAGATGCCCCAGGACCCCTATGTCCGCTATGTGATGGAGCGGTCGGCAGACTACGCGGACTACAGCCGGCTCATTGTGTCCGCGATTCTGGAGATTCCGCCGGAGGACGGGCGTTTCCAGGCGCTCTACCAGTCCCGTAAGGAGCTGCTGCGGGAGGCGGACGACGCCGGTATTGCCGGGTATGTGTCCCAAACAGCGGCCAGGGACGGAAAGCGCATATACTATTTGACGGACAACACGGAGGAGGAGCGTCGGGAAATCCTCAAGGAGATCGCCAGGCGCGGGAGTGTTCCGCCGGAAATAGAGCGGATCTATCCCGCGCTGGGCTGCTACCTGCAAAACTACAGCTTTTCCGGGGAGAACGGGCCCCGCCTGACGGACTACTTTGCTCAGTATAAGCTGCAAAAGGTGTGTAACGCTATCACCCCGGAATTTTTGCAGGAGGTGCTGGAGCTGGCCCGGCCCGGGAACCGGCTCTACCATTTTCTCCCCACCCGCGGATCGGTGCTGGAGCGGCTGGCGTCCCCGCGGGATCTGCTGTACTGGATCGACGGGCTCGGCGTGGAGTACCTGGGCTATCTCCAGAAGCGAGCGAAGGAGCTGGGCCTTGTGCTGTCGATCACGGTGGCGAAGGCGGAGCTGCCCACCCTGACCGCTGTCAACCGGGATTTTTACGACAACTGGTCCGGCCCGAAGGAGAACACAAGGAGGCTGGACGACGGAAAGCACCGGCGCAGCCTCCTGACGGGTACGGAAAACCGGTCCCCCTACCCCATCCATCTCTCCGAGGAGCTGACCCTTCTGGACGATGTTCTCAAATGGGTGCGCAGGAAGCTGAGCGGCGGGGAGGTGTCCCGGGTGATTCTGGCCTCCGACCACGGGGCCAGCCGGCTGGCCGTGATCAATGAGCGGGAAAACAGGTGGAAAATGGCCACGTCTGGGGAGCACTCGGGCCGCTGCTGCCCGGTCAGCGAGGTGGACGAGCGGCCGGACTGCGCCACCGAGGAGCGGGGCTTCTGGGTGCTGGCCAATTACGACCGGTTTCAGGGGGGGCGCAGGGCGAATGTAGAGGTCCACGGGGGCGCCTCGCTGGAGGAGGTCCTTGTGCCGGTGATTGCCGTTTCCTGGAAGAGGAGGTCTGTCCACGTAGAGAATCTGACGCCTGTGACACATTCGGACAATCTGGACACCATCCCCACGCTGGTGCTCCACAGCTCCCAGCGGCTGGAGCGCGTGACGGTGTACTTCCGGCAGAAGCCGTATCCGGCGGTGCGGGACGCGGACGATCCCTACAGATTTCAGGTGCAGTTCCCCGACTTCCGCAAATCGGGTAGCTACACGGCCGATGTCTACGCAGACGACAACTACACGAACCAGATCTCCTTTGAGATCCAGCGCACCAGCGGCGGCAGCAGGCGCGATCAAGAGGATTTTTTCAGCTGATGGGGGTGGATAGGCGATGGATAAGCTGAGAACATATTTCGATGAGATGGTGGTCTACAAGGACCTGAAGAACAGCAACTTCTTCTCCGCCCTGAGCCTGCCCTCCTTTATGCGGGACTGGCTCCTGCGGCGCTTTGAGGACGAGGAGGGGCGGTTCGATATGGAGGAGCTGACCGCCTTTATCCACCGGTTCATTCCAAAAAAGGAGGAGTGGACGTCGATTAAGAGCAGGATCGTCAAAGACAACGAGCGGATCAAGATGTTGGCCAAAATTTCGCTGAACATCGACATCCGGACGGGGGAGGCGTCTTTTTCCCTGCCGGATTTTGGGCTGACGGAGAAAGAGACGATCATTGAGGACTATGTCTGGGAGGTCTGCAAAAACGAGCTGGCCAACGGCCAGGAGGTGTGGGGCATGATCGAGCTGGGATACCGCCCGCCCGGCGGTCCGGTCGCGCCCCGGCGGCCCGGGAAGATCCGGCTGCTCAGCTTCAAGCGCTTCTGCCCGTATACGATGGAGCTGGAGTTTTACAAGGACGCCCGCGCACAGTTTTCCACGAAGGAGTGGATTGACGTGGTGCTGGGGGCCGTGGACTACAATGCGGCGGGCTACCGGACCGAGGAGCAGAAGCTGACCATGCTTACAAGACTCCTCCCCTTTGTGGAGAAGCGGCTCAATTTGATGGAGCTGGCCCCTAAGGGCACGGGGAAATCCTACCTCTTTGGCCGGGTGAGCCGGTACGGCTGGCTCTCCTCCGGCGGCGTCATGTCCCGGGCGAAGCTGTTTTACGACATCTCCAGAAATCAGGACGGTCTGATCGCCTCTCACGACTTTGTGACCCTGGATGAGGTACAGACCATCTCCTTCTCCGACACGGACGAGATGCGGGCCGCCCTCAAGGGGTACATGGAGAGCGGCGTCTACACGGTGGGAAACCATGAGAACACGGCGGACGCGGGGATTATTCTCTGCGGAAATATCTCCAAGGAGCTCATGGACAGCGACGGGACGCGGAATATGCTGGAGGAGCTGCCGGCTGTGTTTCACGAGTCGGCGCTGATTGAGCGCATCCACGGCTTTATTAAGGGCTGGAATATCCCGAGGATGAACGACGATCTGAAGATCTGCGGCTGGGCGCTGAACTCGGAGTACTTCTGCTCCATCCTGCACGAGCTGCGGGAGGAGAGCGTGTACCGGGCGGTGGTCGATGGGCTTGTTGTCGTCCCGGAGGGGGCGGACACCCGGGATACGGAGGCGGTGAAGCGGATTGCCACCGCGTATTTGAAGCTGCTGTTCCCCCACGTGCGGGATGCCGCAGATATCACCGCCATGGATTTCAACCGCTACTGCCTGCGCAGAGCCTGCAATATGCGGGCGGCTATCAAGATGCAGCTGGGGATTCTGGACGAGGAGTACGCCGGCAAGGATATTCCGCACTTTCGGATACACGGAGCAAGGGGGAACGCCATATGAAGCGGACGGACTGCGTCTCCTGCGGCAGGGCGGGACTGGATAAGAACACGGTGGGCATCAACAAAAAAATGCTCGGCGCCCAGATCAGGACCTTCTACTGCATGGACTGCCTGGCGGACTATCTGGGCACGACAACGGAGGCGCTTCTGGAGAAGATTGAGGAGTTCAAGGACGAGGGCTGCACGCTGTTTGAGTAATATGGACAGAACATATATTTACGCCGACCACGCGGCGACGACAAAGCTGGATCCACAGGCCCTGGAGGCGATGCTTCCCTATCTGACGGAGGCGTACGGCAACCCCTCCCAGCGCTATGCCTTTGCCAGGCCCGCCAGGAGGGCGCTGCGGGAGGCGCGGGAGACCGTAGCCCGCTGTATCGGGGCGTCGCCGGAGGAGATCTATTTTACGTCCGGCGGCACGGAAAGCGACAACTGGGCCGTCAAGGGTAGCGTGTGCCCCGGCGGCAGGCGCCGGATCTTCACCTCCACAATAGAACACCACGCGGTTCTGCACGCCTGCGCCGCCATGGAGCGGGCGGGCTGTCCCGTTGTCTATCTGCCGGTGGACGCGGCGGGGGTGCTGCCGCCGGACACGCTGCGGGCGGCTGTCACGCCGGATGCCGGGCTGGTGTCGGTTATGCTGGCCAACAACGAGATCGGCACTGTGGAGCCGGTGCGGGAGCTGACCGGGATTGCCCGCCAAGCCGGGGCGCTTTTTCATACGGACGCGGTGCAGGCGGTGGGGCACATCCCGGTGGATGTCCGGGATCTGGGCGTGGATATGCTCTCCGCCTCCGCCCACAAGTTCGGCGGCCCGAAGGGCGTTGGGTTTCTCTATATCCGGAGCGGAGCGGAGCTCTCCGCGTTCATGGACGGCGGCGGACAGGAGGCAGGCAGGCGCGCGGGGACCGAGAACATTGCCGCGATAGCCGGCATGGCGGCGGCGCTGGAGGCGTCAGTTCTGCGCATGGAGGAGAACCGGGTTCACTTGGAGTCTCTGACGGAGCGGTTTCGGAGGAGGCTGGCCGCGTCCGGACTGGACGCGGTTTTGAACGGGGCGGAGAACCGCATTCCAGGCTCTATCAGCGCGTCCTTCCGCCGCGCCGAGGGGGAGATGCTGCTCCACAGGCTGGATCTGAAGGGGATCGCAGTTTCCACTGGATCGGCCTGCAACGCCAGGTCTACGGAGCTGTCCCATGTTCTGCGGGCGATCCGTGTTCCGGAGGAGTACGCGGGAGGGACGATCCGCCTTACCTTTGGCCCGGAAAACACCGCCGAAGAGGTGGACTATATTGTGAACTGCCTCCGGGAGATTATTGGAGGATAAACAGACGGCGCATTTATCGAGGAAATTCACCCAGGGCAACAGCATACCGCCCCAGCGCCTCCACCTCCAGCCCGGAAGCCTCCGAATAAGCCGCTGTCTTCGCCGGCAGCAGCGGGAGATTATTTCCCGGTTGGACGCTATCAAATCGGAAATTGGAAGTGTAAGCGAGGGAAAAGCCAGATTGAGAAGGACAAGGAAATTCTATGGGCGGAAATGGAGCGGATTGGCAGTCAGGAATTGACGCCTGAGTCTGTGGCGTGTCTGGGCAGATACCGGGAGGTGTACAAGACGCTGCGGATGCTCTGTAAGGAAATCTCGGAGCGGGAAGAGGAGCACGGCGGACAGGAAAGTCATACGCGGAGCGGCCCCCACTGGACCATGGCGCAGCCCGAACAGGCCCGGAAGCAGAGAAATGTTGACTGCAATCTGCCCAAGTTCTATGTCACTATAAACATGATGTACTCCTACTACTGCAAGGCGGCGGATGTTACGGAGCTCAAACTCCAAGGCGGGAAAAACGCATACTTAAGCGCCATACTTTACAACTCAAAGCTGCTTCGAGCTAAGTTAAAGGGCCTGGCTCCCCTTGCTTTCAGGAACCAGACCCGCGTGGCATAATTTTCTTTTTTATCTGTCTACTTGACAGGGGGCGGTTCAATGCCCGGAAACAGACTCTTAGGTGCATCTAAAGGCGGAAAAGCTCTGAATGTCCATCACGGCAAGCTTACCGCGTCCCGGCTGGAACACCACAAGGATAAAATGGAGGTGTTTTTCCTGCCGCCCTATGTTCCGGAATACAATCCGTATGAATACTTGAGTCATGCTTTGAAGGCTTCTGTCCATTCAGGTCATCCGCGATTATTACATTGAAAAGTTGCAAAAAATTTTTGCCCCCTTGTGAAAAGAGGGCAAAAAGGGTGGAGCTGGAGGCCGGATTTGAACCGGCGACCTACGCATTACGAGTGCGTCGCTCTACCGACTGAGCTACACCAGCAAGTTTACTATTGCCAAAATACTTGAGTATTTTACACCACAAAAGTCCATTTGTCAAGGCAGAAATATTATTGGGCAGAGTATGGCATCCAACAGCGTCAACTTCTATGCATAACGGAGAGCATAGATTTCCTGCTCAGATATTGCGTAACCGAAAACAAAGAATGAAACCCTTTCCGTTAACCCGCACAAGGGTCAGGTTGGCTCTTTGCAAAATGATATAGGATGTGGTAAAATAGTGCATCATTATCTGGAGCGTGTGCGCATGAACAACGACAAAGTATTTCAGATGGATTTTGGGAAGGTGTACGGGCTTCTGCTGGACAAGGCTGCCAGGAAGGGCCGGACGAAAGCCGAAGTGGATGAAGTCGTCTGCTGGCTGACGGGGTACAGCCCAGAGCAGCTGGAGGCGTTCCGCTCCTCTGGCCTCTGCTATGGGGGCTTTTTCCGTAACGCGCCCCAGCCCAATCCGAACCGGGCGCTGATCAAGGGCGTTGTCTGCGGTGTCCGGGTGGAGGAGGTGGAAGACCCGCTCATGCGGGAGATCCGCTACCTGGACAAGCTGATCGACGAGCTGGCGAAAGGGAAGCCAATGGAGAAGATTCTGCGGAAATAGGAGGAAACGCCATGTGGGTATGTCCCAAGTGCGGGCGGTCATTCAAGAACACGGAGCAGAGCCACTACTGCGGAAAGCCTCCGGCGACGATTGAGGAGTACATTGCCGCCCAGCCGGAGGAGGCGCAGGGCTATCTGCGGCAGATCAACGCCGCCATCAAGGCCAGCATCCCGGAGGCCAAGGAGAAGATCTCCTGGAGTATGCCCACCTACTGGAAGAGCCGCAACCTGATCCAGTTCGCGGCCTCCAAGCGGCATATTGGCCTGTACCCCGGCCCGGAGGCTGTGGCGATATTCGCAACCCGGCTGACGGAGTACAAGACCAGCAAGGGCACGATCCAGCTCCCATACAGCAAGCCCCTCCCGTTGGATCTGATTGGGGAGATTGCGAAGTGGTGCGAGGAAAACAGCTAAATCAGAAGCGCATCTATGAACAGGCGGGAGGCCTGGATCAATAAGGAGCTTCTTAAATATAATATCCAACTTGAAGATATTTGCTCGCTGGATAAATACGATGACTACAGACAGGCCGTAAGGAGGCCCCTCTATCATTTTCAAGTTGAATGCCTGCAATTTTGCAGAAAAATTACCAAATTAAATCAAACTCAAGGTTTCTGGTTGTAGTAGCACAGTGTTTCGTTTAAGCGGACAAAAGAAGAAAACTGGCAGCGTAGAACTAGTGAGGAAGGAAACCGGCCCTGACGGAAGAAGATTTGCAGGGCATAGCGCAGCTGATCATAGGCCAGCCGGATATTACGATCGACGAGATTATCGAAAAACAGGGACTGTCTGTCAGTAACGAAACGGTGCGGAAGGCCGTGATTAGACTGGGTTATGTTTACACGAAGGGGATATCGTCATCATGGATAATATGCGCACGCATCATGTCAAAGAGGTCCAAACGCTTTTATAGGGCGCTGGCATGAAATTACTGTACTTGCCGGTGTACAGCCCCGATTTGAATCCAATCGAAAATATGTGGTCTAAACTCAAGGCGATTCTTTGCAAGCTGAAAATCAGATGATTACCCCAGCTTCCGCATGGTATTGCTCAGGCTTTCCCGCTGATCCGCCCGTCCAACTGTGCTGGTTGGTTTTCTGCCGCCGCTATTCCTTTCCAGCAGTTCCCGGTTGTGAATCTGGGAGACAAAGTCCTCCTGAACAGGCAGTTCGATTCCCTCCAAGCTGAACGTCCTGTATCCACTTGTTCTCTTGCTCCGTGACCTCACCACCTGTTCCTGTTTACATATTCGTATTATTTTGATGAAGGCAGGGTGCTTGCTGTTCTGGCGGTACAGCAGAAGCATTATTCACAAATTTTGCGGAGCGTATTTGGGCGTTTATCCGAAAATGTGCAGTATACTTATGATCTTGTTGACAAATATCTCAGAGTGTGATACATTCTGTTCAAATAGTTTAATACTAAAACCATTTAGTTATTTAAAAGTATATTAGTTAAACTATCTAAGGAGCCACCGGCAGCTTGTTTCATACTTAACGGCAAAGCCGTTAAAATATGCGGGTATGACAGGACAGACCCATTCCTGCGGCCCCCAAAAATTTGAGGAGGAACATATGAAAAGGACACTATCACTACTCATGGCGTGCATTCTGCTCCTTGGTCTGATGGCTGGCTGCGGAGACGGAAATGCGGACAGAAATTCCGGCGGCAGCTCCGCGCCCCAGGGCGATACCGCTCCGGCCAATGGAACAGAGCCCTCCAAGGACGCCCCGCAGGATGTACTGAATGTCGCGCTGGTCGTGGCCGGTTCTTTGGGGGACAAGGGTTTTAACGACAGCGCCAAGGCCGGTGTCGATATGGCGGCGGAGAGTTACGGCGTCACCTCTCAGATCGTGGAGCTTCCCAGCAGTGACAAAACCAAATTTGAACCTACCCTTCTGGATCTGGCTGACACAGGGAAGTACGATTTGATCATTGCCTCCGGAAACGCTATGCGGGAGATCCTGGAGAAGGTCTCCAAGGAGTACCCGGAGCAGAAGTTCTACCTCTTTGATGCGGCGGTGGACTACAGCAACGGCGCGTTCGAGAATGTCTACTGCAACACCTTCCTCCAGAACGAGGCCAGCTTCTTGGCCGGCGTTGTGGCGGCGGGGATGACTACCAGCGGCGCACTGGAGAATCTCAACGAGGATAATCTGGTAGGCAACGTGCTTCTGATGGATATGGCGGTCATCAATGACTTCATGGTGGGCTTTATCGAGGGCTGTCAGTATGTGGATCCCGATATCAAGATCAACAGCGCCTACATCGGCGGCGTTGACGCGGCCAAGGCCAAGGATATCGCCATGGCGATGTATCAGCAGAAGGCGGATATTGTGTTCCAGGTGGCGGCCAGCGCGGGACTGGGTGTCATTGAGGCTGGCAAGGAGCAAAAGGGCTATGTGATCGGCGTGGACTCCGACCAGGCGATGGCCCTGGCGGAAACCGATCCCGACGCGGCCAACCGGATTCTGACCTCCGTTCTCAAGCGCAGCGATATGGCTATCTACCGCGTGATCAGCATGATGAGGGAGGGCGGCGTGCCCTGGGGTACCTCCGAGGCTCTGGGCATGGAGCAGGAGTGCGTCGGCATTGCCAAGAACGAGATCTATGAGAAGCTGGTCACAGCCGAGGTTCGGGAGATGGTGGAGGACGCCGAGAAAAAAATCGCCAGCGGGGAAATCTCTGTTGGAACCGCCTACGGCATGGAGACTGACGCCATTACCCAGCTGCGGGACAGTGTGAAGCCTTAACGAAAAGACGGATAGACAGCCCGCTGTCTGGCGCAGCGGGCTGTTCTCTGCCCAAAACCGGCGGGCAAAGAGAAAAATCAGCGGAAAAGGGGGAGTATGTGTGGCGGGAAGCTATATTTTAGAGATGCGCGGGATCACAAAAGTCTACTCAAACGGTTTTGTAGCCAACAAGGATGTGAATCTGGCGGTCCGTGAGGGGGAGATCCACGCGCTGGTCGGCGAAAACGGAGCTGGGAAAAGCACCTTGATGAAAGTGCTTTTCGGTGTGGAGTCCCATGAGGAGGGGGATATCCTGCTCCATGGGAAGCCGGTGAAGATCGACGGTCCCATCAGCGCCATTGACATGGGCATCGGTATGGTCCACCAGCACTTCATGCTGGTGCCCAGTCTTACGGTGGCGGAAAATATCGTTCTGGGCCGGGAGCCGAGGAAGTCCGGCGTTCTGGTGGATATGGAAAAGGCCATTGCGGACACGGCGGCGCTCTGCGGGAAGTACAACCTGAAAGTGGACCCCGCCGCCCGGGTCCGGGATCTGCCGGTGGGAATGAAGCAGAAGGTAGAAATTCTGAAGGCCCTGTACCGGCAGGCCAAGGTGCTGATTCTGGACGAGCCCACCGCCGTTCTCACACCCCAGGAAACGGAGGAGCTCTTTGTGGAGCTCAAACGCATGAAGGAGGCGGGACACACCGTCATCTTCATCTCCCACAAGCTCAACGAGGTGAAGGAGCTGTGCGACAGAGTGACGGTGCTCCGGCTTGGCCGCACCGTAGGGACTGCCGATTTGGCGGGGCTTACAGAGCGGGAGATCAGCCGGATGATGGTGGGCCGGGACGTCATCCTGAAAATTGAAAAAAGTCCGGCAAAGCCGGGCCCGGAGGTCCTGCGGGTTCGGGACCTGAACCTGAACGCCGGAGATGGCCGCCCCATTCTCCGCAATGTCAATTTTTCTGTGCGCATGGGGGAGATTTTGGGCGTTGCCGGTGTGGAGGGAAACGGCCAGCGGGAATTGTCTGAGCTCATCACGGGACTGCTCCCGTTTGCCAGGGGTGAGATTGCGATTGACGGCTCTCCCATCCGGGGAAAGTCCATCCGGCAGATTCGGGATCTGGGCGTTTCTCACATCTCTGAGGACCGGATGACCTATGGCGTGGCGGACCGGGCCACTGTCTCGGAAAATGTGATTTCAGACCGCTTTGGAAAACCGGAATACTGTACCCGCGGTTTTTTGAGGGCAAAGGAGATCAAAAAGCTCACCTCTCAGCTGGTGGAGGAGTTTCATATCAAGTGCGACGACGCCTCCGCGCCGGTGAAAACCCTCTCCGGCGGCAATATGCAGAAGGTGGTCGCGGCCAGGGAATTCTCCCTTGGGCCCCGGCTCTCCATTGTCAACCAGCCTACCCGGGGCATCGACGTGGGGGCCACGGAGTTTGTACGCAATAAGATCGTGGAGCTACGGGACGCGGGGACGGCGGTACTCCTCATCTCTGCGGATCTGAATGAAATCCTGGAGCTGAGCGACTCCCTGATTGTCATGCACAACGGGGAGGTTGCAGCCTACCTCCCGGATTCCAGTCAGGTGACGGAAACGGAGCTGGGGGAGTACATGCTCGGTATCCGGCGCCAGGGAGATGAAGAGATTAGGAGGGTATGCCATGGGCGTTAAGCAGATCGAAAAAATAATGGATGCGGCAAAGACAGTGGCGGCGGTTCTGCTCTCCTTTATGGCGACCGTTCTTCTCATCTGTCTGGTCAGCAGCACGCCGCTTCAGACTGTGAAGGATTTCTTTATGGGGCCGTTCCAGACGGTCCGCCGTATGGGGAATATCATTGAAATGGCGATTCCCATCTGTTTTACCGGCTGCGGAATCTGCATCATGTATTCCACCGGACACATCAACATGGGCTCCTCCGGCTACTTTTACGCGGGCGGTCTGGCCGCCTCGGTGCTGGCCTACGGTGTGCTGCTGCCCGCCGGGGTCCACCCGCTGGCCTGCATCCTGTTCGGAGGGGTGATTACAGCTCTGATTGCCGCGATTCCAGCGGTGCTGTGTATTCAGTGGGACATTAACGAGGTGGTCTCCTCCCTCATGCTCAACTACATCTGGGTCTATCTGGGCACGTGGATTCTGCGGAGCTTCATGCTGGACCCCACGGCCGGCTTCAACGCCAGCAAGGCCTATCAGGAGAGCGCCATGCTGCCCAGACTCCTCCCCGGAACGCGCATCCACGCAGGCCTGCTTATTGCGGCGGCGGTCATTGTGTTCTCCTGGCTGTTTTTGAAGAAGACCAAATGGGGCTATCAGATCCGCATGATGGGTGTCAACAGCAGGTTCGCGATCTACTCCGGCATGGGCGTCACCGGGATTCTGCTGTCCTCCCAGATGCTGGGCGGCTTTATTGCCGGTATCGGCGGAGCGGTGGAGGTGCTGGGCATGTACACCCGCTTCGAGTGGGCCGCCGCCCCCACCACCGGCTTTGACGGCATCATGGTGGCGGCCATTGCCCAGCGGAATCCGGCCCTGGTGCCTGTGGCGGCCCTGTTTCTGGCCTATGTCCGGGTGGGCGCGGACGTCATCTCCCGGAGCAGTGATGTACCCTCGGAGATCGTGAGCATCATCCAGGCGCTGATTATCATGCTGGTGGGGGCCCAGATGTTCCTGTCCGGCATCCGCCACAGGCAGATTGTCAAGGCATCTGTCCGGCAGCTGGCAAAGGAGGGAAAATAAATGAACGCATGGGACATTATTTTCACCACAGAGTTTGCCTTTATGGTATTCCGCGTCACTACCCCGATTCTCTTCACCGCTCTGGGGGCGATGGTCAGCCGCCGGGCCGGAATTATGAACATCAGCCTGGAGGGCATGATGCTGGTGGGAGCCCTCTTCGGCGTCATCGGGTCCACCTACACCCAGAGCGTGCTGGCGGGTGTGGCCTGCGCTGTGGCCTCCAGCCTGGCGCTGTCCCTTATCTTCGCGTATTTTGTACTGAAGCTGAGGTCCGATCTGATTCTCACCGGTATCGCCCTGAATCTGATGGCCTCCGGCGGGACGGTGTTCCTGCTGTCTGTCCTCTGCGGGGATAAGGGGGTTTCCACCTCTATGAACAGCCTGGTGGTGCCCAGTGTCGATATTCCCGTTATCAAGGACATCCCGGTGCTGGGGGAGATTATCTCCGGCCATAATCTGCTGACCTATGGGGCGCTGCTGAGTGTGGCGGTGGTCTATCTGCTCATCAACAAGAGCCCTATGGGACTGCGTATCCGATCCGTGGGGGAGAACCCGGACGCGGCGGAGTCCGTGGGAATCAGCGTGATCCGCACCCGCTTCACCGCCCTCATTATCACGGGAATTCTCTCCGGCCTGGGGGGAGCCTTCATGTCCATGGGGTATGTCTCCTGGTTTGCCCGGGACATGGCCGCCGGACGGGGCTACATCGCCCTGGCCGCCCAAAATCTGGGCAATGCCACCCCTCTCGGCACCTGTCTGGCCAGCTTCCTCTTCGGGGTGGCGGACGCGCTGTCCAGCTCCCTGCAGGTACTGAGCGTTCCCGCCGAGTTCATTCAGATGATCCCATATGTAACGACCGTTATCGGTCTGGTCATCTACGCCGCGCGGCGTAAGCGCCAGACCGCGAAGAAGAGCGCGGCCCTGTAAAAGAGAGGAGACACTATGAAAAAGATCCCTGTTATCATCGACTGCGACCCCGGCCACGACGACATGATGGCCCTGGTGCTGGCCCACGGCAGTGGAGCCCTGGACATCCGGGCCGTGACCACCGCGGCCGGCAACAACACCATTGAGAATACTACCCAGAATGCCCTGAATGTACTCCACTATATCGGCGCGGACGGCGTCCCCGTGGCTATGGGCTACCAGAACCCTATGGTCCGCAGCCACAGAGAGGAGATGGAGAAGCTGGCCGCCGCCAGGCGGAAGGTATGGCCCCAGGCCGGCGACGGCCAAACGGACAAGAAAATTACCGGCGCCAGCGTCCACGGCGTCAGCGGCATGGACGGCTTTACCTTCCCGGAGGAGAACCCCAAGCGGGCGGACTCCCTCCGCTCGGTAGAGATGATGGCCAAGGTCCTCCGGGAGAGCGAGGAGAAGGTGACGATTATCGCCACGGCGCCTCTGACCAATCTGGGCTTCCTGGTCCGCCTGTACCCGGAGCTGCTGGAGAAGATCGAGCGCATCTCCATGATGGGCGGCACCAGTCAATACGTCCTCTCCCGGCCTTTTATGGAGTTCAATACCTTTGTGGACCCGGAGGCCACAAAGATCGTCTTTGAAAGCGGCGTGCCCATCACCATGTTCGGCTACGACGTGACCTACCGGGTGCTGTTTGATCAGTCCACTGTGGACCGTCTGCGGGCGCTGGGGAACCGCACCGGGGAGATGGTGGCGGATCTGCTGGTCTACTTCCGGGAGAATCACAACCGGGGGCTGGCCCGGCTGAATCTGGGGGATACGGCCCCTATCCACGACGCCTGCGCCGTAGCGGGGGTCATCGACCCCGCGGTTGTCACCGACAGCCGGTGGATGCACGTGGATATCAACACCGGTGGGACACTCTTTGACGGCGCCACCGTCTGCGACTACACCGGGGCGCTGGAGGCCCTGCCCAAGAACGTGGAGGTGGTCTACGACATGGATAAGGAGCGGTTCCTGACCATGCTGGTGGACGCCGCCGGGGCGTGCCTGTAGGCGAGGCGGCGCTGTGAGGAAACCGTTTTTTTACGGCTGGGTGGTGGTCTTTGCCTGTATGATACTGGCGGCGGCCTCCACCGGCCTCCTCTCCTACCTCAACCCCCTGTTCATCCAGCCGGTGACGGAGGCGTTCGGCATCTCCAGAGCCTCCTTTATGATCTATCAGACCTTCAGCACCACCGCCACGGTCATCTGTATGCCCATATTCAGCAGCATCTATCATAGGCTGCCCATGAAAGCGATGATTTTGGCTGGGGCGTGCTGCGGCGCCGCTTCCCATCTGTACAGCTCCATGGCCTCCGGTGTGACCGCGTTCTATGTGAGCGGCGTACTGGCGGGGACCGCCACCTGCCTCTACGGCTCCATCCCCATTGCAATCCTGACCTCCAACTGGTTCCACGAGAAGAAGGGGGTGGCTACCGGCCTCGCCTTTGCCGGCACCGGGGCCGCCTCCGCCCTGCTGTCCCCTATTATGGCCAGGGTCATCGAGGAACTGGGCTGGCGGACCGGCTACCGGATCATTGCCGTGCTGATTCTGTGCGCTGTCACGCCGGTTACGCTGCTTCTCATCCGGGTCACGCCGGAGGAGATGGGCCTCACCCCCTACGGGCAGAGGCTTCAGGAGCATGGGGCCCCGGAAAAGCAGGGCTTTTCCCGGAAGCAGGTCTTTTCCACCAGGTCCTTCTGGCTGTTTGCCCTAGGGATCTTCCTCATCGGAGCGGTCACCGCCCCCGCCCAGCAGCAGCTGGTGGCCTATTGGAGCGAAGCGGGGAACAGCGCCGCCTTCGCCGCCTCCCTGTATTCCCTGGTCATGCTGACGGCGATTTTCGGCAAGATCTTTCTGGGGTCGATCTATGACCGCACCAGCGTTGCCAAGGGAACTCTGGCGGTGGGGGCGCTGGCGGTGCTCTCCTTTGTGGGGCTGCTGCTCTTTCCCAGGGGGTATGCGGCGGCAATTCCCGCCGTCTTATTTGGCGTGACCGTCTCCATTCAGGTTCTGGTGGGCACCTATGTCGTCAACCGGCTCTTTGGCGACAGGGAGTACCCCTTTGTTTACGGCATTATCACCCCGGTCCTCTACGGCGGTGTGGCCGTTGGAAGCCCCCTCAGCGCGTCGATCTATGACCGCTTTGGAAACTACCGTCTTCTCTGGGCGGCCTGCGCGGTTGTGTTTGCCGCGGCTGTGTGCCTGGTGGTGATTGCCGACAGTGTTTCTCTCCGGGAGTACAGGCGGATGCTGGGAATTGAGCGAAAGTAGAAGGAGAAGCCCATTTTATGATATTTTATTTTTCAGGGACGGGAAATTCCGAAGGAATTGCCCAGCTGCTGGCCAAACGCCTGGGGGACCGGGCCGTTGACATCGTTGGAAAAACACCGGCCTCCTACGTGTTTTCTCCAGAGGACCGGGTTGGGTTTGTCTTTCCGGTTTACGCCTACGCGGCCCCCAAGGTGATGCTGGCGTTCGCGGCGGGGATCAGCCCCGGCGGGGCCTATACCTTCGCGGCGCCGACCTACAGCAACGCCGCCGGCTGCACACTGGAGCACTTTTCTCAGACGGCCTGCCGCCTGGACGGAGGCTTTGGAATCAAAATGCCGGACAATATGCCTGTCTTCGACAAGATTGTGGAGACGCGGGAGACGGCGATTGAAAAGCTGCGGGCTGCGGCTTCCCGCTTTGAGGCTGTGGTGGAACAGGTCCGAAACCGAAAGTCCGGTTTTGATATTTACTATGGTCCGACCCCGGAGCGACTTACCTGGGAGAGCGGCGTCCGTTTTTTGGAGGAGCCCAGCTTTCAAACAACCCTCTACCATGTTAGGAAAGACCGCTGCGTGGGCTGCGGCCTCTGCGAGCAGCTCTGTCCGGCGGGTGTGATTCGGATGGAGGGGGATACGCCTGTTTGGACTCGGGAGAACTGCTATATCTGTATGGCGTGCCTGAACCGCTGTCCTGCCGGGGCGATTGAGTATGGGCCTTACTCCGAGGGGAAATACCGGTATTTCTTCCGGGGGTTTGATTTAAGCAGATATTGACATCGTTTTTCGCACACGGTATAATTATTGGTATGGATTGCCTGCAAAGGGGGGAAATGGGATGAAGAAACAGCGGAGCTTGGATACAGAGCTAATGGACATGATTGATAACCTGTATCTGCTGGGGCGGCGGATGCGCATGATGGAGAACAAACCTCGCCGTTACGGCGGTGACACGCCTCTTTTCCCCAACGAGGTCTATACCCTCAAGGCGATTGCCCAGCAGGCGGGGATCAATCAAACCGAACTAAGTGAGCAGATGTTTCGTACAAAAGGGGCCACCTCTGTTGTGATCCGCAAGCTCAAAAAAAAGGGGCTGATTATCCAGCGGGATGACGAACAGGACTCCCGTATCAGCCGGCTGTATCCCACGGAGAAGGGAATGGAGATCTACCGCGGCCATCTTGCGTATGACCATAAGTATATTGTGGAGCTAGCCGGCAGTCTGGACCTCGCGCTGGAGGATTTGGCGAACATGAACAGGGTTCTCCGCAGCATGAACCAGCGTTTTCTGCGCAGATATCAGGAGCAGGGAACAGCGGCTTTTGATGAGGCGGACGCTGTTTTAACGGGAGATACGGAGACAGAATGAAGCATCTTCTTGAATAAGGTATATATGCGGAGAGTTAATTGTGACAAGGAACTATTTGCCGCAGAGGGCGGCGTGACCGGGTGTCACGCCGTCTTTCTACGTCCATAGATGGTTTGCGTTATAACAGG